>CAYMEC010000049.1:26133-28063 GCA_964389425.1 uncultured Roseovarius sp. | reverse complement strand
TCTTCTACCACATCGGGAAGGGCCCCGACGAGCAGAAGCTGGCGCTTGTCAGTTTCCGGAAGAACCGGAACCATGGAGGCGAGACATGCGTCTTCGCCTTCTGTGAATGTCGTTTCGATCCCGGAGCCGGAGTAGTTCAGCACGCGCACCCGGGGGGCGTGTTTGACGCTGAGCTTTTCGGCCGCGCGGGCGAGGTCGAGCTTGATCACCTCGGACGGGCAACTGCCCACGAGGAAGAGCTGACGGATATCGGGGCGACGCGAAATCAGGCGGTCGACTTCGCGTTCAAGTTCGGCTTGGGCGTCGGCGAGGCCCGCGAGATCGGTCTCTTCGAGGATCGCGGTGCCGAAGCGGGGTTCGGCGAAGATCATCACGCCTGCGGCGGATTGCAGGAGGTGGGCGCATGTGCGGGATCCCACCACGAGGAAGAATGCATCCTGCATCTTGCGGTGGAGCCAGATGATTCCCGTGAGCCCGCAAAACACTTCGTGTTGGCCGCGTTCCTTGAGGACGGGGGTGTTGCGACATCCGGATGTGGGGGTCAGATCGTTCATGCCGTTACCTCCGACTGGAGGCGCGCGGCGCGCAGTTTGAGAAGGAACTGACCGGCATTGATGACGTAGGCGGTGTAGGCGGCCAGCGCGATCATCATCTCGGCCACAGGGCTGAGATTGCCCCAGAAAAGCGCCCAGATATAGGCCGTGTGAAGGGCAATCACGGCGAAGCTGAAGACATCTTCCCAAAAGAAAGAATGGGCGAAAAGCCATTGGTCAAAAACGATTTTTTCCCAAATTGAACCAGTGATCATGATGACGTAGAGAAAGCCCGTTTTCACAAGGATGGACCATGTGGCGGCCAGATACCCTTCTCCCGTCAAAAGAAAGCGCAAGACGAGCGCGAGCGAGACCAGGAACACGATGAATTGCGCCGGAGCCAGAACGCCCTGAACAATGGTCCAGACCGTTTCATCCCGACGCTGTCGCTGTGCCTTGGTGTAAAGCACGCCTTGCGTGGCCTTATGCGGCTCTTGCGGCGTCATGCATCCCCTCGACTGCCTACTTTCTTAGACACAGGGTATTGATGGGGGGTGAGAAGTGTCAACTAAAATGTACAGATGTGAAGATCAAATGTGTAAACTTCACCAAACGATCCCGTAGACTGGTGGCGCGAGCCCCCATGTTTTTCAGGTCAAATGCGACTTGGTCTTCAAGCCGATTTTAAATATTTGGGGAAAACAGTAGCTTATGCGGCCGACTGGTTTCTGACTGTCAGTAGAAATTGACATTTGAGGCTAAAACTGCCATGTGTTGAATACGAAACACGCGCCATGCTGAAGATACGATCGAACGCGAGGCGCGAACCATGGGGATGTCATGGCTGAAAGTGACAGCAGCCCCTCCACAGAGCCTTTCAAGGCCCACCAACCAGCACTTCAGTTACTGGCAGAGGCGGCGTTGAAGACCCTGGCGGCAAAGGGCGGGGCAAATGCCCCCCACACCCACGGCCAATGGGTTCACTTCCTGTGTAACGCGGTTCTGGCGGATGGTGACGTCAAGCACGAGATGGCGATCACGCAACTGATGGGGTCGGGGGCCTCCTCTGACGAGGTGTTGCATGTGCTCGTCCCGGCGGTTGCACGGCGTCTGGGCGAAATGTGGGTTGGCGATGAGGCCAGTTTCGTGGATGTGACGATCGGATCAGCGCGTCTTCAGGCCATGTTCAACATGCGCGAAGAAGACCCGCATCCCTTGCTGGCAAGCCAGTCATCGGGGTCCGGGGACAGTGCGTTGCTGGTCGTTCCGGAGTTCGAGCAACACACGCTGGGCGCGTTTGTGGCTGCCGACGAATTGCGACGCGCCGGGATTTGGGCGCGCGTCGGGTTGCTGATCTCTGCCGAAGAAGTATGCGACCTGTTGCGGGCAAATCACTT
>CAYMEC010000049.1:0-26033 GCA_964389425.1 uncultured Roseovarius sp. | reverse complement strand
CGCGAGAGGGTAATGAGAAACCGGGTGTAAGACGTGACTGAACAGGGACGCATTTTTCAGAGTTTCAAATCGGGCGAACTGCCGGATCCGTCAAGGATCGAAGAGTTCGTCGAACATGTGGCCGACGTGGCGGTGCTGCTTGGGCCGGACCGCGTGATCAAAGGGCTTGCCGTCAATCCGGAATGCGCGTCATTGGGAAGTCTGGACCACTGGGTCGGGCGCCCGTTTTTCGATTTTCTGACGGAAGAAAGCCGCTCCAAGTTTTCCGAGCGGCTGCGGGTGGCCGCAGACAGCTCAACCATTGCGCGCCGGCCGCTTGAGCTGAACCATGTTGACAGCGAGGCGTGGCAGTTCCCGATCCGGTACAGCCTTCACATGATCGACGGGAGCCAGGATGTCCTGCTGATGGGGCGCGATTTGCAGCCCATTGCCGAAGTTCAGCAACGCCTGGTGGCCGAGCAGGTGGCGCGGGAGCGGGATCAGCAGAAGATCCGCAGTGGCGAGACATTCTATCGCGTGGTTCTTGAGGCGTCCGAGACGCCATTCGTGCTGGTCGATGCGGATCGTGGCCGGGTGCAGGACATGAACGCGTCTGCGGCGCGGCTGTTCGGGACCAAGGCCGACACGCTGAGCGGCAACTCTTTTGCGCAGATTTTTGAAGGTCGGCGCCGAGAAGAACTGATGGATGCCTTGCAGGCAGCCGCAGCGGCGGAAGACCGATCCACGGTTGAGGTCGTGGCGCGGCGCAGCGGGGCGGAACTGACGCTGACGCCTGAATATTTCCGCGCGGCGGGTGAGCTGTTCCTGTTGTGCCGTGTGGCGCCGATCAATGCTGCACAGGACGGGACGGTCGGCACATCGCACACGTTGTCGGCGCTTTTCGCTGCGTCCTCTGACGGGATTGTCCTGACCGATGCAAAAGGCGTTATTCGCGATGTGAACGAGGCCTTCCTGATCATGACAGATGCTGCCCAGATCCGGGATGTGAAGGATCGGTCGCTTGGCGATTTCCTCGTGCGGGGGGCGGTGGACTTGAAGCTGATGATCGAAGCCGCCGGGAAGTCGGGCCGGATGAGCCATTACAGCGCACAGATCAATTCCGTCGTGGGCAACCGTGCGTCGGTGGACGTGTCTGTGGCGCAGCTGCGGCAGAGATCCCGCGATGCAGGTTTCGGATTTATCATTCGCGATGTAACGCCGATGGCCACGGATGGTGAGGCCGCACCGGGCATGATGACCGAAGATGCGATGCGTAACGTGATGGATCTTGTCGGCACCGCATCTTTGAAAGAACTGGTGTCTGCCACGTCCGACGTTGTCGAGAAGATGTGCATTGAGACAGCTGTGAAACTGACCAACAACAATCGGGTCGCCGCGGCAGAAATGCTGGGTCTGTCACGGCAGAGCCTTTATGTGAAGCTGCGCAAGCACGGGATGATCGACAGTTCTGTCGACGACTGACCCGGTTTTAACCCTCAAACCCAAGTCAGGCGCGCCGCAAGCGGGGAGAAGCGCGTGGCCGTTGGCCGGCGCTCCAAAAAAACCCTTTCGCCCGGACCGAATGTAATGTTTAATTGACACTATGAGTGTCACTTTTGAAGATCGCGCCGGTCGACGCTTTCCGCACCCGCCTGCCGTGCTGACCCTGATCAAGCCAATCACATGGTTTCCGCCGGTCTGGGCCTATCTTTGCGGTGTTGTAGCTTCAGGCGTTCCCATCTCATCTGCCCCATGGCTGGTGGCGGTGGGAATGGTGCTGGCCGGACCGGTGGTGTGTGGCATGAGCCAGGCCGCCAATGATTGGTGTGACCGCCATGTGGATGCCATCAACGAACCGCACCGACCGATCCCATCCGGGCTGATCCCCGGCCGCTGGGGGTTGTGGATTGCCTTGATCATGTCAGCGATGGCATTGGTGTTGGGATCGTTCTTGGGCCCGTGGGGTTTTGGTGCGACGGTGTTTGCCGTGCTGGCGGCGTGGGCCTATTCTGCGGAACCCGTGAGGTTGAAGCGCTCCGGCATTTGGGGTCCGGGCCTTGTGGGGCTGTGCTATGAAGGGCTGCCATGGTTCACTGGCGCGGCGGTTTTGTCTGCCGGTGCGCCGTCATGGGAAATCGTGACCATCGCCGCGCTTTACGCGCTGGGTGCGCATGGGATCATGACACTCAATGATTTCAAGGCCTTGGAGGGCGACCGCCAGATGGGTGTGAACTCTCTGCCCGTGACGCTTGGGCCGCACCGGGCGGCGCGCGTGGCGTGCTGGGTGATGGCCTTGCCGCAGGTTATTGTGATCGCGCTTCTGGCCATTTGGGACAAGCCTGCCTTCGCCCTCATTATCCTGGCCCTTCTTGCCGCACAGCTTTGGGCGATGCGCGTGATGCTCAGCGATCCGAAAGGCCGCGCGCCGTGGTACAATGGCACCGGTGTCATGCTGTATGTGAGCGGCATGATGGTGGCCGCCGTGGCGCTGCGCAGCGTGGGGGGGGCGTGATGACGCTGTCTTGGCTCGGTATCGTTCGTCTTGGTCTGGTGCAGATGGCGTTGGGCGCGGTGGTGGTGCTGACAACCTCGACGCTGAACCGCCTGATGGTGGTGGAACTTGCGTTGCCTGCCGTGCTGCCGGGTCTGCTGGTGGCGCTGCATTACGGCATTCAGATCACGCGGCCCAATTGGGGCTTCATGTCCGACACGGGCGGACGGCGGACGCAGTGGATCATCGGTGGTATGGTCGCATTGGCGGCAGGCGCGTTTGGCGCGGCCACGGGCGTGTTGCTGTTCGAGGCAAGTTTTGCTGCCGGTCTTGCTCTTTCGATTGTGGCATATGCGTTAATCGGTCTGGGTGTGGGCGCGTCGGGCACGTCGCTTCTGGCGCTTCTGGCCACATCGACGGAACCACGCAGACGGGCGGCCGCAGCAACGATCACTTGGTTGATGATGATCGCAGGCATTGCAATCACGGCTGGAACGGTGGGTGTGTTCCTTGATCCGTACACGCCTGCGCTGCTTCTCAAGATCGTGGGTATTGTCACGGGCGGGGCGGTGGTGCTGACCACGCTGGCTGTCTGGGGGATTGAGGCGCGCGTTGAACCGGTAGAGCGTGCGCGCGAAGAAATGCAGTTTCTTGAAGGGCTTAAAGAGATCTGGGGCGAGACAGCCGCGCGGCATTTCACGATTTTCGTCTTCCTGTCGATGACGGCGTATTTCATGCAGGAATTGATCCTCGAACCTTACGCGGGCCTCGTGTTCGGGTTCACGCCGGGGCAATCCACATCGCTGTCGGGTGCGCAGAATGGCGGTGTTTTCCTTGGCATGTTGACCGTGGGGATCATGGCCACGGGGCTCCGGATTGGCAGCTTGCGGGCCTGGGTGGTGGCCGGGTGCCTGGGGTCTGCCCTGAGCCTGACTGCGATCACGTTGTTGGGCGGTCCTGCGGTGCCCTCAAGTCTGATGCTCGCCGTCGTGGGCTTGGGCTTTTTCAATGGGATGTTCGCGGTGGCGGCCATCGGGTCGATGATGGCACTGGCGGGGCAAGGCCGCGAGGCGCGCGAAGGCACGCGGATGGGACTTTGGGGCGCGGCGCAGGCGATTGCGGCCGGTTTCGGGGGCCTTACTGGGGCTGCTGCCGTGGATGTGATGCGCGTGAGCCTGACCCAGGATGCGACCGCCTTTGGTGCGGTGTTCCTGTTTGAGGCCGGACTTTTCGTGATTGCGGCGCTGATGGCGCTCAAAGTGATTGATGCAACCCGCAGCGCAAACGCTGCCATGGTTCCGGGAGAATGAGAGATGTATGATGTTGTGGTTGTCGGCGGTGGGCCTTGCGGGGCGACAGCGGCGGAAGATCTGGCGCGATCCGGCTACAAGGTCGCGATGCTGGACCGGGCCGGGCGCATCAAGCCCTGTGGTGGGGCGATTCCGCCGCGCCTGATCCGCGACTTCGACATCCCGGATGAACAGCTCGTGGCCAAGATCACCACGGCGCGGATGATTTCGCCCACCAAACGGATGGTCGATATCCCCATTGAGAATGGCTATGTCGGCATGGTTGATCGCGAGCATTTCGACGAATTCCTGCGCGTGCGTGCGGTCAGCGCCGGGGTGGATCGCGCCACGGGGACGTTTGTGCGCATTGACCGCGAAGGGGGCAGAACGCGCGTGGTCTACCGCGACAAGGTCAGCCAGAATGAGCGTGAGTTGGAAACGAAGCTGATCATTGGCGCAGATGGTGCGCGGTCGAACGTGGCCCGCCAGGAAGTGCCCGATGGGGACAAGATCCCCTTTGTGGTGGCCTATCATGAGATTATCGAGGCCCCGGGCCCGGTGGGGGACTACCATCCCGACCGCTGTGACGTGATCTACGATGGCGCCATCTCGCCCGATTTCTACGGCTGGGTGTTCCCTCACGGCAAGACGGCGAGCGTCGGCATGGGGTCGATGGTAAAGGGTGTGGACCTGAAGCAAGCCACGGCGGATTTGCGCGTGGCGAGCGGGTTGATGGAGTGCAAGACCATTCGCAAGGAAGGCGCGCCCATTCCGTTGCGTCCTCTGGATCGCTGGGACAACGGTAAGGACGTTGTTGTCGCGGGCGATGCCTGCGGGATCGTGGCGCCGAGCTCGGGCGAGGGAATTTATTATGCCATGTTCGGTGGACGTGTTGCAGCCACGGCGGCGGCGGCCTGTTTGGCCAGCGGCCGGGCGAAGGATCTGCAACTGGCGCGCAAGCTGTTCATGAAGGATCACAAGAATGTCTTCCGCGTGCTGGGGTCGATGCAGAATGCCTATTACCGGTCAGACGAGCGGCGCGAGCGCTTTGTGTCACTATGTCACGACAAAGATGTGCAGCGTTTGACCTTTGAGGCATATATGAACAAGGAACTGGTCAAGGCGCGTCCCATGGCGCATATCAAGATCGGTTTGAAGAATATTGCCCATCTTACCCGTCTCGTCCCGGAGGCTTACGTATGAACAAGCCTGATACGCCGCAGCTGCAGATGATCCCCACCTGGGTGGGCGGCGATCTGGTGGCCGTCGAAAAGCTGGAAGCGCATCAGAAGGGACTGCTGCACATGGCAGTGTCTGTCTTCGTGATGTGCGGGAATGACGTGCTGATCCAGCAACGCGCGATGTGCAAGTATCATACGCCGGGGCTTTGGGCGAACACCTGTTGCACCCATCCTTTGTGGGGCGAAAAGGCGGATGTATGTGCAGAGCGGCGGCTTTATGAAGAGCTGGGGCTCAAAGGTCTGCCGCTGGAATACCGGGATCAGTTGACCTATCGCGCCGATGTGGGCGGGGGCCTAATTGAGCATGAACGCGTGGATGTCTTCATGTCCCGCGTTCCGCGCCGCGTGGTGCCCGTGCCCAACCCCGAAGAGGTCATGGCCACCGACTGGGTCGATATGGGGGAACTTGCCGCCTGGGTCGAACGCGATCCCGAACGGTTCACCCCGTGGCTCAGGATTTACCTTAAAGACCATGAGGCGCAGATTTTCGCGACCTGACCTGCATAAGATTTCATGCCTCCGGCGGAGGTATTTCCGACAAGAAAGAAGCACTGGTTCAGGCTTCTTTCTTGTTAAAAATACCTAATTCCTGAAGAGGCGACCCGTTCGATGTCCGGTTCTGACAGACAACCCCTTCGAAACGCGTTAAGGCTTGAGACATGTCCATCTGGAGCCGCATATCCGAAGCGCTCGCCGCCCTTGCCAAGGGCGAAAGCCTCGCGCTGGTGTTCGAGCATCTGCGCACGCCGCCCGAACGATCTGTTGCGTTCGCGATTGCGGTGATCGCGCTCGGGGCCAAGATGGCCAAGGCGGATGGGCTGGTCACGCGTGATGAGGTGACGGCGTTTCGCGAAGTGTTCCAGATTGCCGAGGCCGATCACGATGGCGCCGCACGGGTGTTCAACCTTGCGCGTCAGGACGTGGCGGGGTTCGAAGACTATGCCACGCGGATCCGGGCGATGTTCGGGGACGATACCGATGCGCTGAGTGACCTGATGGAGGGTCTCTTTCACATCGCGGTGGCTGACGGGGTCTATCACCCCAACGAGGATGATTTTCTGGAGCGGGTGGCGGAGATTTTCGGCCTTTCCGACAAGGAATTCCGTGCGATCCGGACGCGGTTTGTGCCGGATGCGAAGGCGGATCCCTATGACGTACTGGGCGTGACGCGGGATATGTCCAGAGAGGACATCCGGCAGGCGTGGCGACGCCTTGTGCGTGAGACCCATCCGGACCGGATGCTTGCGCGGGGTGTGCCCGAGGAAGCCGTGAAACTGGCCGAAAAGAGGATGGTGGATATCAACCGCGCCTGGGAAGAGATCAACGGTTAGGCCATGCGCATTGCCACCTATAATATCGAGTGGTTCAACGCGCTTTTCGACGATGAGGGCGCGCTTCTGGATGATGGGGAATGGTCGGCGCGCTACAATGTGACGCGGGCGGACCAGTTGGCCGCGCTGGGGATCGTCTTCACGGCGCTGGATGCTGATGCCGTTCTGGTGGTGGAAGCACCAGATGAAAGTCGCAAGCGCGCGACGGTGCCTGCTTTGGAGAATTTCGCGAGTGCCACGGGTATGAGGGCGCGCAAGGCGCTTATCGGGTTTGCAAATGACACGCAGCAGGAGATTGCGTTGCTCTACGATCCTGACGTGGTGACTTGTACGCACGATCCGCAGGGAGAACGCACGGGGCAGAAAGGGAGCCCGGATGCCCCGCGCTTTGACGGGGTGTTCCGGATCGATCTGGATATTGACGCGGCCGAGGACAAGGTCGTGTTTTCCAAGCCGCCATTGGAGGTGGCGCTGCGCACGGCGAGTGGGTTTGATCTACGCCTCATTGGCGCACATTTGAAATCCAAGGCTCCGCACGGCGCGACATCCCATGATGAGGCGATGAAGATGGGCATTGCCAACCGGCGCAAACAACAGGCGCAGGCCGTTTGGCTGCGGCAACGGATTGAGGGGCATCTGGCCGCGGGCGAGAGCCTGATCGTGCTTGGCGATCTCAATGACGGGCCGGGACTTGATGCTTATGAAGAGCTTTTCGGCCGGTCTTCTGTGGAGATCATTTTGGGCGCGGGAGAGCGCCGGCTTTATGACCCGCACGCCAAGCGCGCTTTGGAGCGACGGCTGGGGGCCGTGAACAGCACGGCGCGGTTCTATATTCAGGATGAAAAGCGGTATTTGCAGGCGCTCTTGGACTATATCATGGTGTCTGACGACTTGCGGAACAGGGCACCTGTCTGGCGGATCTGGCACCCCTTCGACGAGCCATCCTGCTGGAAAGTGCCGGAGTTGCGGGAGGCGCTTTTGATGGCATCCGACCATTTTCCGGTAACGCTCGATATCGAGATTTGAGGGCGTCACTTAAAATCCTGGCCGGGATTGATTATGTAACAATCATGAAAAAGGTACTTTTGGTTCCCGCAACACTGATTGCCTTGGCCTCACCGCTCGCGGCGGAGGAGGACGAGACGGCCCCATCCCTTATGGAGCGGGGAGTGGAATTGTTCCTGGAAGGATTGATGCAGGAAATGGAGCCTGCCATGGAGGACCTGCAAGGGTTTGCCGATGAAATGGGTCCGGCTTTTCGCCAGTTCGGAGAGGCAATGGGGCCGATAATGCGCGATCTGTTCGACAAAGTAGACGACATCACCCTCTATGAGCTTCCTGAAGTGCTGCCCAATGGTGACATCATCATACGGCGAAAACCGGATGCGAAGCCCTTGGAAGAGGGTGAGATTGAAATCTGAAAGTGCGGCGCTTCAGTCGCGCGAAATGCGCACGGATGTAGCGGCTTGAAGGGTTTGCGCCAGCGACAAAAACCGCGCTTCAGCCACTTCGCCGAAAATATCCTGCGCGTCGTTTGACAGAACCAGTTCCAGCAGCTTTTTCTTCGGATACCATTTCAGTTTGCCAAGGCGCGGCTCTTGCGAGGGCCAGAGCATGGCGGCAAAGCGCATGGCTTTGCCCACAACCTCGGCCTCATGCTTGTCCTTTTCAGTGACCAGTTCGTTGAGTTCCGAAAACCGGGTGCTGTCGCGGCTGTTGGAATAGCGGTGCAGCAGCGCGAGGCCCAGATACACGCGCTCGGAATGCTTGAGCCCGCCCAGATTGGCGCGGGTGGCGTTGTCGAAACAGTCTTCGGCGCGGTAATCGGGATGGGCGCGCCAGCTGACATCATGCAGCAGACAGGCGGCCTTGATGATGCGTTTGCGATCCTCGGGCACGGATTTGAAGAGCGGTTCGATGAATTTGTAGACGGCCTTGCCAGCGCCGGGGGTACGGGCGTCGCGGGATTCGGCGAAGCTGCAGGCCTCAATCAGCGGATCGCGATCGCGCAGAGGCTGGGGCATTTGCTGGTACAGCAGACCTTCGCGAATGCCATAGCTGGAAATGGCGATGTCGTGGGGCTTGAAGGTTTTGACCACCTCTTTTAGCGCCTCCGCACAATAAGGCACCAAGGCCATGCGCGCAGACGAGACGCCCGCCCGGGTGCGCAGTTCGTCAGGGTCATTTTCCGCAATGTAGCGCATGGTGTCGCGCAGGCTGGCCGCGCTCATGCGGTATTCATGGGCAACGGTCAGCGGATAGTTGCGGCGTTCCATGTCGATCTTGGCGAGCGCCCGGAAGGAACCGCCGACGAGGAAGAGGCGGTTGCGTTGTTCGCCCAGATGCGCGTGCATGGCGGCGACGTAGTCTTTTATTTGCGCCTTGCGGCCCTTTTTGCCGCCTTTCACGTCCCGCAGTTTCAGAGGACCAAGAGGCGAGGTCATGCGGCGGCCGACGCGGCCCCCGTTGATTTCGGCAAGTTCCATGGATGACCCGCCCATGTCGCAGACCAGACCGTAAGATCCGGGCCAGCCCAACAGCACCCCTTGGGCGGAAAAGGCCGCTTCCTGTTCACCGTTCAGAATCCAGATGCGAATGCCGGTTTCGCGCATGACATCGGCACAGAAATCGTTGCCGTCTTCGGCGTCGCGGACGGCTGCCGTGGCCACCGCCGTGAGCGGGCCGGCACCCATGCCTTCGGCCAGACGGTGAAAGCGTTTCATGGCAGCAAGCGCCCGGTCGCGGCCTTCGGGGTTCAAACGTCCGGTGACGGCCAGGCCGGCGCCGAGTTCGCACATGACCTTTTCATTAAAGAAATATGCGGGTGATCGGGACGCGCCGTCAAAGACAACCATGCGAACGGAGTTTGAGCCCACATCAATCACGCCCACGCGGCTGAGACGGCGGGAGGAGGCTTCCTTGAACAAGGGCCTGCCAAAAGGCCCCCAATCCGCATCAGATGGATCGTTTGCGCCGTCCATGCATCCCCCGTCAACTGCGGTCATTTTATGGGCGATGGGCGGCCTTGGGTCAATCTTCGGTGTGGGTCAATTTTGGCACATCGGATGCACCTGCCGAACCTCGACCGGAGAGGGAGGGGTTTTCCATGAAAAACCGGTGGCAGTTGAAGGCGAACGTGCCGTCTTCCCATTCGGCGCGCTGGAAGCTGCCATCCGGCGACATGACCCAGCTTTGGGCGATGTCGGCCATGTTGGCGGCCATGATCTGGCTTACGATCTGGGCCTTCACCGTGTTGTTCTGAATTTCCACCAGCGTTTCGATCCGGCGGTTGAGGTTGCGACCCATCCAGTCCGCGGAACTGATGAACACCCGCGCCTTTTTCGAAGGCAGTCCGCCGCCATTGCCGAAACACACGATGCGGGAATGTTCGAGAAACCGTCCGATCACGGATTTGACGCGGATGTTTTCGGAAAAGCCCTTGATGCCCGGGCGCAGGCCACAGATGCCGCGCACAACAAGGCTGATCTGAACGCCCGCCTGGCTCGCGGCGTAAAGCGCGTCAATGATGTCGGGCTCGATGACGGAATTCATCTTGGCCCAGATTTCGGCCTTCCTGCCCGCTTTGGCGTGGTCAATCTCTGCCTCGATCATTTCCAGCAGGCGCGATTTCAGGGTGAGGGGGGAGATCGCGAGGTTTTCGAGGCTTTCGGGCTGCGCGTAGCCTGAAAGGTAGTTGAAGACGCGCGTGGCATCGCGGCCCAGCGCGGGATCACAGGTAAAAAAGCTGAGGTCGGTGTAAATCTTGGCTGTGATGGGATGGTAATTGCCGGTGCCGTAATGCGTGTAGGTCACCAGATTGTCGCCTTCGCGCCGCACCACGGTAGAGATCTTTGCGTGTGTTTTCCAGTCGATGAAGCCGTAGACCACATGGGCGCCCGCGCGTTCGAGGTGGCGGGATTGACGAATGTTGGCGGCCTCATCAAACCGGGCCTTGAGTTCCACGAGCGCGGTGACGGATTTGCCGTCTTCGGCGGCCTCGCACAGCGCGTCGACGATAGGGGAATCCGCCGATGTGCGGTAGAGCGTTTGCTTGATCGCCACCACGTTGGGATCGCGTGCGGCCTGTTGCAAGAAACGGACTACCATGCCGAAGGTCTCATAAGGGTGATGCAGCAGCATGTCCTTTTGCCGGATGGCTGCGAACATATCGCCATCGTGATCCTGCACGCGTTCGGGTACGCGTGGCGTGAAGGAGGGCCATAGCAGATCAGGGCGGGTGTCGAGGACCAGTTCGTTGAGATCGGCAAGCCCTATAATACCCTGAACTTCAACGATTTCTTCTGCGGAAACGCCGAGTTCTTCCATGATCACGTCGCGCAGGCTGTCCGGCGCGCCTGCGGTCATTTTCAGTCGCTCCACCTCGCCGCGGCGGCGGTATTTCAATGCCACTTCAAACTCGCGCACGAGATCTTCGGCCTCTTCTTCCACTTCCAGATCGCTGTCGCGCAGGACACGAAAGGCGCAGTGGTTTTTCATCTCGTAGCCGGGGAAGATGCTATCGATGTTGAGCAGCAGCAGTTCTTCCAGCGGCAGCGCACGGTGGGTGCCCTCTTCGCTGGGCAGGGTCAGGAAGCGGTCAATCTGGCCCGGAATGGGCAAAAGTGCCTTGAGGCTGCGCTTGCCGTCTCGGGCCTTGAGTTGCAAGGCCAGAGTGAAGCCGAGATTTGGGATGAACGGGAAAGGGTGCGCGGGGTCGATGGCCAAGGGCGAGAGAACCGGGAAAACCTTGTTCATGAAAGCGCCTTCGAGATAGGCGCGTTCGTCCTTTGTGAGGTCTTCGCGGGTGAGGATGGCGATGTTTTCGTCTTCCATCTCCGCTTTGAGCACCTCGTAGGTGTCTTGCTGGTGTTGCAGCAGGCGCCGGGCTTCTTCATCGATCAGTTTGAGCTGCTCGGCAGGCGTCAGGCCGTCATGGGCGGGGGTCGTGTTGCCTTCGCGGGCCAGTTCGCGCAGGCCTGCGACGCGGACATTGTAGAATTCGTCGAGATTGGTGGCGGAAATGGACAGGAAGCGCAGGCGTTCCAGCAGCGGCACGCGCGGATTTGCAGCCTCTTCCAGCACGCGCCAGTTGAAGCCAATCCAGCTAAGCTCCCGATTGTAGAACCGATCAGGGCCGGTGAGGTCCAGATCGGGCATGTCCACCGCAGTAGGCAGGGGAGAATTCAAAAAGTCGGCATCCGTCATGACGGTGTAATTGCTCAGCAAATTGTAACAGCGAGATGACTAAGATGGGCATTTGCGCGTCAGATGTCCAGCACCTCGGATGCAAGGCGCGGGGTGATAGAGCGGCCTGACCGGAGCGCGGCGGCGTCGAGCGCGTCAACAGCTGTGGCGGCGGCCTCATAGGATCGGTCAATGCGGGCCACCAGATAGGGCAGGGTTGCCGGCGTGGGCGACAGCTGTCGATCAGCGAAAAGTTTCATCAGCAGGGCGCCAAGAAGGGCGTCATCGGGGGCGGAAATGTGGATCGATGGAGTGCCCTGCATGCGGCTCATCAGGTCCGGTAGGGTGAGAGGCCACTCAGACGGGGCGCTGGCCGCAGTGAAGAGGGCCGTGCGGCCTTCGGCAAGTGCGAGATTGTGGAGGTGAAAGAGGGCGGCCTCGGCTTCAGGGTTGCCCGCGATGGCGTGGCAGTCTTCAACGGCGACATGGGCGGTGGCGAGATCGGCGATGCCGGCCTTGGACACATCCCGCGCGGGGATGATGGTGGCCCCGCTTAGCCCCATCCAGACATGAGTGAGGTGGGTTTTGCCAGAGCCCTGGGGGCCCACAAGCATCAGTTTGCGCCCAGGCCAGTTTTCCCAGCCTTCGATCATGGCCACGGCATTGGCATTGGCCGGCGAGACGAAGAAATCATCGCGCCCCAGCGCCGTGCGACCGGGAAGATCGAAGCTGAGCTGCTCGGGCATCAGTCGTCCTTTGACAAGCCGCGGTAGAGTTTGCTGGACATGTATTGCCCGATTGCGAAACGGGCCAGAACACCGATGGCAGCGGCCACGGGCACAGCGACCAGCATGCCGACGAAGCCAAAGAGGGCCCCGAAGACCGAGAGTGCGAAGATAAGCCAGACAGGGTGGAGGCCCACGGAACTGCCTACGAGTTTCGGGGTGAGGACATTGCCCTCCATCACCTGACCCAGCACGAAGATCCCGACAACAAGGCCAATCGATACCCAATCGCCCCAGAACTGGAAGAGCGCCAGCCCAATGGCCAAAGCCCCGCCGATGATGGCGCCGAGATAGGGGATGAATGTCACAAGCCCGGCGAGCGCACCAACAACCAGACCGAATTGCAGGCCAACCAGCATGAGAGCGATGGCGTAGTAGGTGCCAAGGATCAGGCAGACAGTGCCCATGCCCCGGATGAAGCTGGCCAGTGTCTCGTCAATGTCGCTGGCAAGTTGACGGATCGTCGGGGCGTGGTCTCGGGGCAGGAGCTTATCGACCTCGGCCACCATGCGGTCCCAATCGTAGAGCAGGTAAAAGGCCACGACAGGCACGATCACGATCAGCACCACGACGTTGATCAGAGAGCCCAGCGACGCCAGAATCGCCTCGAAGAACTGCGCGCCCTTGGACTGAATGGTTTCGCCCAAGGTGGCCAGCGACTGGCGAACAGTGGAGCTTTCGTCAAACAGTGCCGGAAAGCGGTCAATGAGAAACGTATGGAGCTGGTCAAAAACCTGCGGTGCAATTTGCACAAGGTTGATCGCTTGATTCACCAGTGTCGGTACGACCAGCAGGGTCATTATGATGAAGATCAGGATGACGACCAATGTAATGACCGTCACC
The DNA here is from genome assembly GCA_964389425.1 of uncultured Roseovarius sp. Classification (GTDB taxonomy): domain Bacteria; phylum Pseudomonadota; class Alphaproteobacteria; order Rhodobacterales; family Rhodobacteraceae; genus Roseovarius. The sequence continues at coordinate 12,890 of CAYMEC010000049.1, read as the reverse complement.
GAAATTGCGCGCGACAGGCCTATGCGCTCCAGCCGGTCCGCCACGGGATCGAGAAAATAGGCGATGGCCATGCCCAGCACAAATGGCAAGATCACATTCCCAAGAGCCCAAAGAACCACGAGGAAGACCGCGGTGGCAATGGTCCAGTATTTCAGCTGTGTTGCGGCAGGCAGGGCCATGGGCATTCCCGTTCAATTGAGCCCTATAGATCGTCTAAGCCGCGCCGTCATGCAAGAGCCCGCCACAGGATTGGCGGGCTCTTTTGATTTGAGGGGCCTGTCTCAGTGGCACGCAGGGCGCTGACCGGGCAGCAGAACCTTGTCGATCACATGGATCACGCCGTTGTCGGCCTTGATGTTGGCGATGATGACATTGGCCGTGTCACCCGTGCCGTCGGCGATCGACACGCCGCCACCGGCTTTGGTGATGCACAGGCGCTGGGATGTCAGCAGCGGCTTGAAGTAGTTGGAGCCTGCCGGGATGGCTTCGGCCGTCAGTTTGCGATCGTCCACGTGGTAGAGCAGAACGTCGGTCAGCTGACCTTTGTTTTCGGGCTTCAGAAGCGTTTCCACCGTGCCAGCGGGCAGGGCGTCGAACGCGTCGTTCACAGGTGCGTACACAGTGAACGGGCCAGGGCCTGCCAGCGTGTCTGCCAACCCTGCTGCGGTGACGGCGGCAACGAGCGTCGAGAAACGCTCGTCACCGACGGCGATCTCTGTGATGCTTGCGGCCTTTGCGCCCGTGGCCATAGCGGCGACGGTGGCAACAGTGGCGGCGAGTTTGGTGAAAGTCTTCATGGATAGTCCTCCTGTTCAGTAGCGCGTTTCCTCAGCGCCAAGTGATCAGGGGTACGCCGCGTCAGGCGGCATGGTTCACATGGATCACCGACCTGTGATGGGACCGTGAACATTTGCCGATGCGCCACAGTGGCTTGTACGCCCTCCGTGAAGCGCCTAAACGGAGTGGATCAATCATTGACGAGAAGACCCATGCGCCTGTCGAGATATTTTCTGCCCGTTTTGAAGGAAAACCCTGCTGAAGCTCAGATCGTGAGCCATCGCCTGATGCTGCGCGCGGGCATGATCAAGCAGGCCAGTGCCGGGATCTATTCCTGGTTGCCGCTTGGCTTCAAGGTTTTGAGAAAGCTGGAAAATATCGTCCATGAGGAGCAAGTGCGCGCGGGGCATATCCCGATGCTGATGCCCACGCTGCAATCGGCAGACCTGTGGCGGGAGAGCGGGCGGTATGATGCGTATGGCCCCGAGATGCTGCGCATTCGCGACCGGCAGGATCGTGATATGCTGTACGGCCCCACCAATGAGGAACTGATCACGGATATCTTCCGAGCCCATGTGGGCAGTTACAAAGACCTTCCGATGACGCTGTATCACATCCAGTGGAAATTCCGCGACGAGATCCGACCGCGCTTTGGCGTGATGCGGGGGCGTGAGTTCTTCATGAAGGACGGCTACAACTTCGACCTGACCAAGGAAGATGCATTGCACGCCTATAACCGCCATTTGGTAAGTTACCTGCGCACCTATGAACGCATGGGGTTGCAGGCCATACCGATGCGCGCGGATAGCGGCCCGATTGGTGGCGATGACACCCATGAGTTTCTGGTGCTCGCGGAAACGGGGGAGTCGGAAGTGTTCTATGACAGTGCTGTCACCGATCTGAGCTTTGGTGATCGCGACATTGACTATGACGATCACGCACAGTGTCAGGCGATCCTTGAGGAGTTTACGTCCAAATACGCGCGGACCGATGAAACCCATGACGAGGCCAAGTTCAACGACATCCCCGAAGAGCGCCGCCGTGTCGCAAGGGGCATCGAAGTGGGGCAGATTTTCTATTTCGGCACCAAGTATTCCGAACCCATGGGCGCCACGGTGCAAGGCCCGGATGGCAAACCCACGCCGGTGCATATGGGCAGTCACGGGATTGGTGTGAGCCGTCTGGCGGGTGCGATCATTGAGGCCAGCCATGATGACAAGGGGATTGTCTGGCCTGAAGGCGTGACGCCGTTCCATGCGGGGATTGTGAACCTGAAGCAGGGTGATGACGAGGCAGATGGCGCGTGCGAGGCGCTTTATGCGTCGCTGACAGCGCTTGGGCTGGAGCCTTTGTATGACGATCGTGATGAGCGGGCAGGCGGCAAGTTTGCGACGATGGACCTGATTGGTCTGCCTTGGCGGATCACGGTGGGGCCGCGGGGCCTCAAGAACGGTGTGGTGGAGTTGACCAGCCGCCGGACGGGCGAGAGCGAAGAGCTGCCGCCGGAACAGGCTGTGGAGCGGATCGCACAGATCTATGGGAAGGCGGCCCACGCTTGACGCGGGGCGGTCGAACCCTCAGTTTGTGCTGAAAATAATCTGAGGTGGGCCGTGGCAGTCTCCCCCAAACCTTTTTCCCGCTTTGAATGGCTGATTGCCTGGCGGTATTTGCGTGCGCGCCGGTCTGAAGGTGGCGTGTCCACCATGACGTGGATCAGCCTGATCGGGATAACGCTGGCCGTTTTCGCGCTGATTGCAACGCTGGCGGTGCGCGAAGGGTTCCGGGCGGAATTCGTCGACGCGATCCTTGGATCGAACGCCCATGTGACAGTCTATAATGCGGGTACGGTGGACCCGGCGACCGGGCGGATTGATCGGACAATCGAAGAATACACGGCCATGGCCGAACGGGTGCGTGGCGTCGACGGTGTGACACGGGTGGCGCCATTGGTAAGAGGCCAGGTTATGGCCAATGCCCGCGATGCCAATACGGGTGTGGAGATCTATGGCATTGCGCCGGAGGATCTGGCGACGATCCCGCGCGTTGCGGATCCGGAGACGGGGCAGGGATCCATCGAGGATTTCCCGAACGGGATCGCCATCGGGCGGGGTGTAGCGGACAATCTGCGCTTGGATGTTGGGGATCGGATGCGGGTGATCCTGCCCAATGGCAACAAAACCGCCTTTGGAACAACCCCGCGGATCAATGATTATGAGGTGGTCTATATCTTCACCACCGGACGCTACCATACCGATCTGGTGCGGGCGTATCTGCCCTTTGAAGAAGCACAGGGTTTCTTCAACCGTGAAGGCCGGGCCGATGAGATCGAGGTGATGGTGGAAGAGCCAGAAGCCATCGAGGATATGGCGCTTGACCTGCTGGAGGCGGCGGGTGACCGCAGCCTGCTTTGGACATGGCAGGACAGTCAGAGCGGGTTCTTGCGCGCGCTGGATGTGGAAGACAACGTGATGTTCATCATCCTGTCGATCCTTGTGCTGATCGCGGCGATGAACATCGTGAGCGGGCTCATTATGCTGGTCAAAAACAAGGGCCGGGATATCGGGATTTTGCGAACGATGGGGCTTACTGAGGGGTCGATCATGCGGGTGTTCTTCATCTGCGGGGCCTTTACGGGCGCGATCGGGACAGCCTTTGGGGTGATTTTGGGTTGTCTTTTTGCGATCTATATCGACCCGATCTTTTCGTTTGTGAATGTCGCCATGGGCGGTCAGGTGTGGGACCCGAGCATTCGGGGGATTTACTACTTGCCGGCGGAGTTGCGCTTTGAAGATGTGATGAAAGCGGTGGGACTGTCGCTGGGGCTGTCTTTTGTCGTCACCATTTTCCCGGCGCGCAAAGCGGCGCGGATGAACCCGGTGGAGGCGCTGAGACGTGAATAATGCCTTGCGCGATAATGTGCTGAAACTGGAGGGGCTGACCAAGACCTACAACGCCGGGGAGCCAGGGGAAGTGCAGGTGCTGACGGGTGTCGATCTGGAGATTGGTGCGGGCGAGATGGTGGCGCTGGTCGCACCGTCGGGGGCGGGTAAGTCGACACTGTTGCACATGGCGGGTTTGCTGGACACGCCCGATGGCGGCCGTGTGCTGTTCGGGGATCGGGATATGACGGGCCTGAATGATCATGCGCGCACGCTGGCGCGGCGCGAAGAGGTCGGGTTTGTGTACCAGTTCCACCACCTGCTGCCGGAGTTTTCAGCGCTTGAGAATGTGGTGTTGCCGCAATTGGCGGCGGGCGTGCGGGACGCGGAAGCAAGGGCGCGCGCCGAGCGTCTTCTGGAGCAGGTGGGCGTTGCGGCGCGGGCCGGGCACAGACCGGCGGAGATGTCCGGCGGTGAACAGCAACGCGTGGCGATCTGCCGGGCGCTGGCCAATGCGCCACGGATCTTGCTGGCGGATGAACCGACGGGGAACCTTGATCCTGGAACGTCGGATCAGGTGTTTGACGGGCTGAGGGCATTGACGCGCGATGAGGGGATGGCCGCGCTCATTGCCACGCATAACCTGGATCTGGCAGGGCGGATGGACCGGATCGTGCGGCTTGAGGCCGGTCAGATCATGAAGGGTTGACCCGCGCCTGAGGCTTTGTTCCTCCGGCGGGGAAACTTTGCGCAACAGAAAGGCGTGCGACGCTAGCGTTTCAGGACTGCATGGGCGGCTGCGAGATCCTTGTTCGCCAGATTGATGATCTCGCTTGTTTCTGACCGGGTGTAGCCTTCGATGACGAAGGTGCGGCCAAGGCGGACCGCGCGTGCAAGGTCATAGACCTGTGCTTCGGACAGTCTCAGGAAACGGTTGACAGAATACCAGCGGGGGAGGCGGTCGCTGGGGTCAAGATCTGACCCGCGCCGGAGCGAGCCGGCGGCATTGGCCGTGGCGGCCAAGGCGCTGCCTGTGGCGGCCAGAGTGAAACCGAAGAGTTGGCGGCGGCTAAAGCGGTGCATGGGGTTGTCCTTTCTGTTGGAGATCGGATGGAACCGTGGCTTATTCCGTCAACCGCGCGCGGGCAGCCGCCGGATCCTGGGCTGCGAGTTCGATGATTTCGCGGCTCTCTGAGCGGCTGTAGCCGTCGATCGTGATGCCGCGGCCCCGCCGGATGGCGAGGTTCAGGTCATAGATCTCGTTCTTGTCGAGCGACAGGAACCGTTCGACGGAAAACCGGCGGGGGACGAGATCGGTCGGGTTGAATTCTTCGGCTTCGACAGCCCAGGCAAATGCGGGTGCGGTGGTGAGCGCGGCAGTGAGGCCGAAGACGGCACGGCGGGAATAGGTGCGCATGATCTTTACTCCTTTCGTGCAAGATATGGGCATGCAGGGCCTGTGTGCAAAGCACATGTTCGAGACCAGGACGTGAAAAGAGTGATCCGAAGTCTTTTTGTGGTACGTAATGACCATAGGAGGACGTGATATGAAAACCTTTTTTGCAAGCGTTTTGGTTTGCGTAGTGATGGCGGCTTCGGCGGGTGTGGCCAAGGCCAATGATGCGGTTCGATCGGTCATATCCTCTCAGATCGACGCTTTTTTGCAGGACGATTTCGTCACTGCCTTTGATTTCGCAAGCCCGATGATCAAGGGCATGTTCGGCACGCCGGAACGGTTTGGCGCCATGGTGCGCAACGGGTATCCCATGGTGTGGCGGCCCTCCGACGTGGAGTTTCTTTCAGCCGAAGACCGCGATGGCGCGGTCATTCAGACCGTGAAGATCATCGATGGCACGGGGCGGCTCTACTTTCTCGAATACGAGATGATCGAGACTGAGCAGGGTTGGCTGATCAACGGCGTGCGCATTGAAGAGGCAGGTGACGGGCTGGCCTGAACGCAGCTGTCCGACGCGCCCTTCTTTATGGCCTGATAAAAACGTGCACCGCGCGGTGCCCTGATCGCGCGTTAACCCCCTCCCGGATACCTCCATCGCGCCGGCGGCCTGACCGCCAGATCCAGCGATATGTATCATCCGGGCGGGACCTTTTCGCATGGCCCGGATGCGGAAAGGAACGCGATGAACAAAGCTATCACCGACGGCCTCACCTTTACGCCCCCGCCCTTTGCCGACGGGCTTGATGTCTGGTCCAGCGGAGACGGCACGCCGGGCTCTGACACTTATGACAATTTGGTCAATGCGGCCTTTGTTCCGGCGGATTCCGATTTCGGTGGTGCGCTGGAGATCCTGAAGGTCGATAGCACCACGCAGCTGCGCTACACCGGGCAGACGCCGATCACGCCCGGGTGTTACCTGCAGGTGCGCGCAAAGGTGAAAGTGGTGTCCGGCGCGCTTCCGACAGTTCGGATTGCCGGTTTTGCCGCGCGGGCCAATGGCACCAACATCAACGGTGCCATTCAGGTGGGGCCCACAACGACGCTGACCACGTTCGGCGAGGTGGTGGAAGTGAGCGCCATCATCGCCACGGCGGAGCGGGGCGGGGTCGATATGCCATGGGGGCCGGAAGCGGCCTACGGACATATCGGGCTGGACCTGACAGGACCCAATGGCGGTGTGGTACGCATTGACGACATTCAGATCGAGGATGTGTCCAATGTCTTTCTCGGAGAGGCGATTGGCGCGGTCGATGTGCGCGATTTCGGCGCGTTGGGTGACGGCAGCACAGATGATCATGCCGCCTTCGAGGCCGCAGACGCGGCGGCCAACGGGCGCGAGGTTCTGATCCCGGAGGGCGTCTATTTCCTGGGCGATAGCGTCACGATGGATAGCAAATGCCGGTTCATTGGCACCGTAACGATGGCCGCGCAGCATCACCTGACCCTCATTCAGAATTTTAACCTGCCGGAGTATGTGGCGGCCTTCGGAGACGGGGAACTGGCCTTCAAGAAGGCGTTTCAGTCCATGTTCAAAGGTCCCAATCATGTGGATCTCGATATGGGCGGGTTGAAGGTTGACCTGCGCGAGCCGGTGGACATGCGTGCCGCCGTTCCGGACGTGGACAGTTTCGCCAACCGGCGGGTGATCTCAAACGGGCAGTTCTCGGTCGTCGCGGGGCCCAATTGGGACACCGAGGTCTATACCTCTCAGGCGACTTACAACCCATCCAACCCGTTCACCCTCACGGGTGTACAGAACGTGGCCAACATCCCTGTGGGATCGCTGGTCGAGGGCAATGGTGTCGGACGTGAGATCTATGTGCGGTCCAAGAATGTGGGCCAGCAAACGATTGAGCTGTCCTTGCCGCTCTATGATGCGTCGGGCACGCAGAACTATACGTTCCGCCGATTCAAATACATGCTGGATTTCACGGGATTTGATCGGATCACGCGGTTTTCCATCAACAATGTGGAGTTCCTGTGCCGGGATGATTGCAACGGGATCATCCTGCCGCCCACCGGAATCGGTTTTCATCTGCGTGACTGCTGGATGACCAATCCGCGCGAGCGGGGGATCACGAGCCACGGCACCGGTTGTCAGGGCATGATGATCGACCGCTGTCAGTTTGCCACGGCCCAGGGACCGACTCCCGCGCAGAACCGAACGGTGATTGGCTGCAACCTCAACGCCAATGACGTGAAGATTCGCAACAACCGCTGCCGGTTCTTCCGCCATTTCGCTGTGCTGGGCGGGACCAGTTCGATCATTTCGGGCAATCACATTTTTCAGGGCGATGGGGGTGTGACAGGCCCGCGTCTGGCGGCGATCGTGATCGCGGTGGCCAATTCGCGCGCCACGATTGAAGGCAATTACATCGACAACGGGTCGATTGAATGGACGAACGAGCGCGAACAAGCGCCGGCATTTACGGGCGGATTTTCCTTTGCCGGTCTGTCAATCACGGGCAATACGTTCCTGTCGCAAAGCACGTCACCGTCGTTCAACTACATCTCTGTGAAACCTTATGGCACAGGGCATTTCATCAATGGCCTGACAGTGACGGGCAACAATTTCCGGCTGATCGACGGCAATATCGACCGGGTCGAGGGGATCGACACGACCTTCGCGGGGATGAACTTCGAACGATTCCGCAACATTCATTTTACGGCCAACAGTTTCAACAACGTCACCACGCAGGTCGAAAGCCCGTTGGTCTGGAGCCACAAGGAAAGCAGTCCGCAATCCACCTGGGTCGTGACGCCTTTCCCGCATCTGCCGTTCAACGCCTGGGTGCGAACGGTGGAATCGGTGACAACGGAGGGGGAGGTCACCGATGCTTCAGGAAATCCCTATTGGGGCATGCCGTATCACGTCCCGCGTCAGGGCCCCAACAACGATCAGGTTCATATTCGTTGGGAAAGGCCTGTGGAGGGCGATGTGGTTGTGCGCATGCGGATTGACAATCCGTTGCCCTAGGACGGTTTTGGACGTTCAGGCTCGGGATATCCCAGGCCTGAAAATTAGAAGTCCTGCCAAAACCCCAGGTTGACCTGCAGGACGTCGACGTCGTGAATGCCATGGGTGATGCCAAGAACGTAATGTCGTTTTTCTGACATCTGGTAGGCAAAGCTCTGGGCGAACTTGGCGAATGCATTGCCGTCAAATGGCGCGCCGGTTTGCACTTGCGAGATGGATTTTAACCTTGGCGTGAGTTGCGCACCAAAAGTGATGTCGGTCTCGAAGATACCGTTGACGCCATCACGGAATACCAGCGTGCGGGTGTCCACGCTCCACCATCCGGACCATTGGCCTTTCCATTGGAACGGCTTTTCGCGGATATCCTGACCGATGGACCAGCCCCGCCCGATGGACAGGCCAAAGCGGACGGCCGCGTTGTCCTCCACGACACCCAGCCCAACGTCATAGGCCAGTTTCAACTGTCGCTCTGGCCGCCCGACGGGAAAGCGGAGCGCAACGAAGGTTTTGCCGAGCATATCCCCGCTTTGCTGTCGATCAATGATCAGCGTACGATCCCGGCCGATCCCGTATTCGAGGTAGGAGGACACGAAATTATTGTCGAACTCCTGCACATCGAGATCGAGCGAGAAGGACACGAACCCTTCGTCTTCCGCCCGGGGCCACGGGCCGGCAGACACAGATGTGGTCAAAGCCAAAAGTATGAACAGGGCCCGGATCAAGCGCACCTCCGGGCGTCAGGTATGGTTAAAACTGGTAAAGGAGCGGTTAATGAATTTTAATGAGGTATTGACCACTAAGCCGTTGTGAACACGGAAGGAGCGCGCTGTGACCAAGACATCTGAAGCCGAGGAAGATGGACTGGTTGAAGAAGTGCGCGCACTGCGCGAGGAGCTGACGCGCCTGAACGGGCACGGGTTCGTGCGGGTTTACAATTCCGTGCCGCGGTTTCTGGCCTACAACTTTGCCAAAGGGTTGGTGGTCGGGCTGGGGACGGTGTTAGGCGCGACGCTGCTTCTGTCGATTGTCGCGTGGTCGATCAGCCAGATTGAGTTCCTGCCGATCGTGGGCGAGTGGGCAGCAGAGATCGCGCGACAGATGGAAGATGCAGGCGGCAAGTAGATCCGGGCGGATGCATTTTTGAGAAACCTCGGGTACCTGGCCGGGCAAAAAGCACATCATTCGGGTCGTGCGCCGCAGTGGAATGGGGCAGGGTAGGGCCATGACCCAAGCCCGGCACTTCACGACCCGATCCGCGATCATGTTACTCACATTGGCCAGCCTTTGGGGCGGGTCATTCTTTTTCGCCGAACTCGTGCTGACGGAGCTTGGCCCTTTCACGCTGACCTTTCTGCGGGTGCTGCTGGCGGTGCCAGTTCTCGGTGCATGGCTGATCCTGCGGCGCATCCCTGTGCCGATGTCGTGGCGGTTCTGGGCAGGGTGCCTGGTGATGGGCGCGCTCAATAACACGTTGCCCTTTTCACTGCTGTTCTGGGGGCAAGCACAAATGGAGAGCGGGTTGGCCGCGATCCTCAACGCCACCACGGCGATCTTTGCTGCATTCGTGGCGGGCGCGTTGCTGCGGGACGAGCCGTTGACGCAGGGCAAGGTCATGGGCGCGGTTGTTGGGCTTTTGGGGGTGATGGTGATCCTTGGGCCGGGGCTTTTGCGCGGGCTCGACCCCACGGACCTTGCGCAGTTGGCCATTCTGGGGGCCGCTGTCAGTTACGCGTTCGCGTCCGTCTGGGGCAGAGTGGGGATGATACCTGCGCGGGTGGAGGCGAATGCGTTCGGCATGCTCGTGTGCAGTTCGCTGCTCGCGCTTCCGATGATGATGGCCGAGTCTGGGCCTGCCCTGCCATCCAGCGGTACCACCTGGGCGGCCCTGCTGGCCTTGTCGGCGTTTTCCACGGCCACGGCCTATCTTCTCTATTTCGCGATCCTTAAAAGCGCGGGCGCAGCCAACCTCATGCTGGTCACTTTGCTGGTGCCTGCCGTTGCCATCGCTCTTGGTGCACTTGTCTTGGCGGAACGGCTGCCGCCGCAGGCCTTCGCAGGGTTTGCCATCATTGCGCTGGGCCTGCTGATCACGGATGGCAGGGCCTGGTGGTGGTTGTCAGGTCGGCCAGCCGCGCGCTAGGCTTCGCCGCAGGGAGGGGCCAACATGCACAAACTCATCGCGCTTTGGTCGCATCCAAGGTCCATGTCCACGGCGCTGGAACGGTTGATGCGCGAACGGGGCGATTTGACCTGCCTGCATGAACCTTTCATGTATCACTACTATATCGGCGAAGGGCGCGGAGCCTTTCCCGGCTTTGACGTGGATGCGGGCCATCCGACGGACTATGCCTCGATCCGGGATATGCTGGTGGCGCAGGCGGAGGAAGGGTCGGTCTGTTTCAAGGATATGCCCTATTACGTGATGCCGCGCATTGCCGAAGATACCGCGTTTCTGTCCCGCGTAACGCATGCGTTTCTGATCCGCCATCCCATGGCCGCGATCCTGAGCTATTACAAACTGGACCCCGCCGTGAGCCTGCATGAGATCGGCCTTGAGGCGCAATGGCAGCTTTTCGAGGCTGTACGCGACGCGGGATTGCCAGCCGTTGTGGTGGAGGCCGAAACGGTCCGCACCGATCCGCGCGCCACGATGAAGGCGTTTTGGTCGGCGATTGGTCTGGACTGGCAGGAAGAGGCGTTTGATTGGGGCCACCCACCGGCAGATTGGGATGGGGTGAGCGCGTGGCATGAGGCGGCGAGCACATCTTCGGGGATCCGGTCTGCCGATGCAGAAGAGATGGTGCGCGTGGAGATGGAGTTCGAGGCGGCAGTCGCGGACGGAGCGGGCCATTTGCGCGACTATCTGGAACACCATTGGCCGTACTATGCGCGCATGTCCGAGGTGGCTTTGCGGATTTAACGGGGTGCCGGGGTGAACCCCGGCCTACGGAGTGTGGCCAAGATCGGTTGGTGTGAGGCGGAAGGCCTTGCCAAAACCGCCATTCAGACGGGCATCGATCACGTCAAACAGAACGAAATTGAAATCCAGAAAGTCGATATAGAGTTTCGATTTGGGGTGGGTTTTCAGGTAATGATCGCGCAAGGCGTCATAGCCGTCTTCGCCCTTTAGCAGAAAAACAGCGTTGCAATCGAGTGTGATGCGGGGATGCGTCAGCGGATCGCCCTTTGGGCCGGGTTCGCCGAGCAACAGCGAACAGCGCGGATTGGCCCGGAGTGCGGTGGTGTGCGACGACAGATCGGAAATGAGGGTCACCGGTGCGCCATCCGGCGTGGTGCCAACCGCGATGCGGGTAACAGAGGGGCTTTGCGTGTCAGGGTCGGTCACCGCGATGGCGCCGAAACGAGCATGGTCGATCAAATTGCGGCCCAAGGCGCGGGCGTCATCATCCGTGGGACGGATCGGATCGATCTTTTGGGGCTCATCGGTCATGGAAACGGACCTAGCACGCTCCACCTGAAGCACCAAGTGCGCCGCAAGGGGCGGCGGTCTGCTCTGGCGCATTGGGGGAATTGCTCGTTGGCTGGCTTTACGCTGGCTTGATTGCATGAAGCGTTTCCGCAGATGCGCGCGCTTCTAATGGTGGAAAAGCTAGAGGTGTCAAAGGAGGCGGTAAAGCAAAATTCCCTGTTTTTCAGATAGTTGATTGAAACACTCGGGAGTGTAGGTTGGCATTAGCTCATTTTAAAATCAGGCGGGTTTTCAAAAAATCAGAGCATCATCACCTCGTCGCCATCCACGCATTGTTTCAATTCGCTCCTAGGATGGCCTCGAAACCGGCCAAAATGCCTGCAAATCATGCATGCGGCATCGTCAAGATTGATGCGTTGGCCCGCATTTGGTAAAGAACAAGAGTTGCAACCTGTGAGTGCTTGATCCCGAAGGCATTTAGCGCTACTTGGTGCGGCCCGGCATGTGCCTGGAAAGGCGATGCAATGGGGCGTGACGCGGAGACTGGGCCAACATAACGGCCCGACACGCTCCCACCACATGAAATACGCGTAGATTTGCGCGAAGACACCTGAGAAGAGGACAAGATCGCTTGGACCTGAACGTTGAATTTCCGACCGGTCTTTATGACCCTGAGCAAGAACATAGCGCCTGTGGTGTAGGGTTCTTGACGCGAAAGGATTCTGTTCAATCTCACGACGTTCTGCTGAAAGGGCATCAGGCGTTGTGCGCGGTTCCCCATCGCGGCGGCATGTCCTCCGAAGGCGTGGGCGACGGGGCTGGGGTGTCTGTCGATCTGTCGCTTCAGTTTTTCCGCAAGCTGAGTGGCGTGGACTTGAAACCGGGCGCGTTTGGTGTGGGCAATTTCTTTTTGCCCGCAGATCCGTCGCAGCATGAGCGCGCGGTCCAGATCATCGAGGATGCGCTTTCCGAGTGCGAACTTGAGGTCGTGCTGAGCCGGGACGTGCCCGTCAACAATGACGCGATCGGCACGCGGTCTGTGAAGTATCAATTGCCAATCCGCCAATGGGTTTTCGTGGCACCCGATCATTTGCGCGGTGCGCTGCTCGACACGCGCATCCACGAGGCACTTCTGGACATTGAGGCGCTGGCCTATACTGATGAGGCGCTGGCGGGGTTTTATCCATTGTCGCTGTCTTCGCGGATGCAAGTGTTCAAGGGGCGGCTCAATTCGTGGGAGATCGTGCCGTATTTCGAAGACCTTTCGGATCCGGACCACGCGGTCCACACGATGTATTTCCACACGCGGTTTTCGACCAATACCGATCCGCACCCGTCCATGGCTCAGCCGTTCCGGTTGATGGCCCATAA
>CAYMEC010000048.1:0-28602 GCA_964389425.1 uncultured Roseovarius sp. | reverse complement strand
CGCAGAGTATAGGACACCGTGTCGTAATAGGCGTCCATGATCGCTTCCTGATCGAGACCCAGCGCATAAAGCAGCGTGGTCACCGGCAGCTTGCGGCGACGGTCGATCCGGGCGAACACGATATCCTTGGCATCGAACTCAAAGTCCAGCCACGAGCCGCGATAGGGGATGATGCGGCAGGCGAAGAGCAGCTTGCCCGAGCTGTGCGTCTTGCCCTTGTCATGATCAAAGAACACGCCCGGCGAGCGGTGCATCTGGCTCACGATCACACGCTCGGTGCCGTTCACGACGAAGGTGCCGTTGGGCGTCATCAAGGGCATATCGACCATGAACACGTCATGTTCCTTGATGTCCTTGACCGACTTGGCCCCGGTATCTTCATCCACATCAAACACGATGAGGCGCAGCGTGACCTTCAAAGGCGCGCTGTAAGTCATGTCGCGCTGCATGCACTCTTCGACATCGTATTTCGGCTTTTCCAGTTCGTAGCTGACAAACTCAAGGACACTGGTCTCGTTGAAATCCTTGACCGGGAAGACCGACTGGAAGACACCCTTGATACCTTCGCCATCTGTCGGATCAGGCTGGTCGCCAGAATTCAGGAACAGATCGTAAGAAGATTTCTGAACCTCGATGAGGTTCGGCATTTCAAGGACTTCGCGGATTTTACCGTAGTACCGGCGTAGACGTTTCTGGCCGAGGAACGATGTTGCCATGGATAATGGATCTCCGGTTTAATCAAGACGCTCACGCGGGTTGGGCGAACCGCGCTCGCATCAGATATGGATGCCCCCGTTTCCATACCTGGAGCATCGCCCACGATACCCCTCCCGAAACGGCAGACGACCCCGTCAAAACTCACGAAGGGTGAGCTTTGAGAGGGTTGTCACAATGTGTGTGTGTCCGGTTTACGCGCCCATAAAACGAATCATGTTGGGGATTTAGCAGCGAGGGTGGGAGTGTTCAAGGTTTGCAAGGTGTTTATTCACCGTGCGCACCTTTGTTTCTTCGACCCGGCGGACAGGTGCGGGTCCACATGCCGTGCCTGCCCGCCACGCCCGAATCCGCCGCGCGCCTCACGCTAGTTTACCTTCTGACACACTTCTTCGGGCGTGGAACTGGGTTCAAAGGCTTCGTTGAAACTGCGATCATTCGAGGCAATCGCGACCGATTTGCGCGTGTTGTACCGCGCGATCTGCAATCCTTCGGCCACAATGGCCAAAACACACTGCCGGGCGCGGTCAGCCTGGATTTTCACCTTGATATTCCAAACGATCCCGCAGTTGAACGCGGCAGAGTCCTGCCGGGTTTTGATAAGCGCATCCGACAAGCAGTTATTGGCGATGTTGAATGCCGCCTTTTTGCCCGTATCGACATAAACCGATACCAACTCCTCAAATCGATGTTCCGTCGCCACCAGATTTGGGTCGTCGACCAAGGCTTCCCTGATCCGGAACAACACGCCGTCCAACTCCACATTCCAGTTGACGAAGGCCACGTCGTACTTGGCCTTTCGTTCCGAGATCAGTGTTGGATCGCTCCGGATCGCAAATGTCAGAAGGCTGGTTCGGATCGACCTTTCGTTCGTGATGGTCATCAATTCGAACAGGGCCTGCCGCGCGCGGATTTCCTTGTCATGGGCTTTCTGGATTTCGGCCTCACGTATTTCCGCGTCACGGGCACTATTGGCGATCTGCGTTTCCAACCATGTCCCGACACCCCCGGTCAAAAAGAACGCGAGCAGAGCAAGAAACAAGGGATGGCGCGTCCAACTGGCTTTCGCAGCCGGCTCCGGCGGCGTCCCCTCCTCAGAGGTTGTCGCTTCAAGGATGGCAGACCGCAAAGCATGCGACGTGATCTCTTCAGAGATCTTCTTCTTGAGTTCTTCAGATCCGATTTGCGCCAAGGGAAGTGCCCTTCCGTCTTCAAAACGCGGTTCGCTGTCTGCGTACCTCCCTCAAGCCTAGAAGATAAAATGCCGAAAGAATAGCGTCAGGGTTGTGTCGGCCAGACAGCATACGCCATTGCGCCCAATAAAATTTCGGATTTTTCTGGTTCTCTCTGCCAGCGTTCCATGCTTGCATCTGCACCGAGATGACGACGACCCGCAAAGCCTTTCAATCCGGCACCCACCGCATCCGCACGCCAGAGGGCACCCTGACCCGGGTTACGCCGCATCTGGCCGCCATGGGTATCACCCGCGTGGCCAACGTGACCGGGCTTGACCGGATCGGCATTCCCGTTGTCAACGCCTTCCGCCCCAATTCCCGGTCGCTGTCGGTATCGCAAGGCAAAGGCATGACACTGCAAGCCGCCAAGGCATCTGCCGTGATGGAAGCCATCGAAGGCTATCACGCCGAAGAGGTTGATCTGCCGCGCATCAAAGGCAGCTACAATGCCCTGCGCGGCCAGCACCGCTTGATCGACACGGCCCGCCTTGCCTATCTCCACGACACCGAATTTGATCCGGCGCTTCCCATTGAATGGTATGAGGCCCACGACCTGATGTCTGACAGTGCCGTCCTCGTCCCGTCCGAGCTCATCCACACTGATTACACGCTCCCGCGCGGGCCCAATGCAGCGTGCTTTGTCGCCAGCACCAATGGGTTGGCCTCCGGTAATCACGCGTTGGAGGCGATTGTGCACGGCATTTGCGAGGTCATCGAACGAGATGCCCACACGCTTTGGGAATTGGGTGACACAGACAGCAAAGCGGCCACGCAGGTTGACCTGAGTACTGTGACCGACCCCGCATGCCGCGAAGTGATAGACCGCCTTCGCGCTGCGGATATGGAGGTCGGCGTTTGGGACATGACCGGCGACGTGGGCGTGGCCACGTTCCACTGTCTCATCACCGACGCCCGCGTCGAGCATGGCCATTCCGGCGGTGGCGCGGGCACGCACCCTTGCCGCGACATCGCGCTCATGCGTGCCTTGACCGAGGCGGTTCAGGTGCGCACCAACTACATCACCGGCGCGCGGGATGATTTGCAGGAAGACGAATACACGTTGGACGGCATCGCTCGCAAAACCACCTACGCCCAGCGCCTTATGGCGGCGCGGGGCCATCCAAATGTCCGCTTCTCAGACATCCCCTCCCACATCTTCGATACTCTGGAGGAAGACCTGAACCACTGCCTGGCCCGCCTCTCCTCCGCTGGTATCACGGAAGTCGCCACAATCGACCTCACCAAGCCAGCGATGAACATCCCCGTCCACCGCGTCATCATCCCCGGTCTCGAAGGCCCGCATGACCATGCCGACTATACCCCCGGTCTGCGGGCTCGCAGAAAGTTGCACGGATGATCATCTTCGCTGGCCCCACAATCGCGTCAGATGCCATCCGCGCCATCCTTCCTGCCGCCGATATACGCCCCCCGGCCCGCACCGGAGATATCTACCTCGCCGCACAGGATGCGCCGCCTGCCATTGGCCTGATCGACGGGTTCTTCGAAGGCGTTCCCGCCGTCTGGCACAAGGAAATCCTCTGGGCCATGACCCAGGACATTCCTGTCTTCGGTGCCTCCAGCATGGGTGCATTGCGCGCCGCTGAACTCCACGCTTTTGGCATGATCGGCATCGGTTGGATATTCGAGGCGTACCGCGATGGCCGACTGGAAGATGACGACGAGGTTGCCCTGCGTCATGGCCCCCAAGAGATGGGCTACATCCCGCTCTCCGAGCCCATGGTGAACATCCGCGCGACACTGGACCGCGCGGTGACGGAGGGCGTGCTGGATCCACCCACTGCGTCACGACTCACGGCGCTGGCGAAAACCATGCACTTCCCCGAAAGATCGTGGAACACCCTGTTGCCCCACGCCCCCGACCTCCTGCAAGACTGGCTATCCGAAAACCAAATCGACCAGAAACGCCGCGACGCGGAGGACATGCTCACCCGGATGGTCGCCCCGGCAGACGCGCAAACCGCCGATTTCACCTTCCAACACACGGTCATGTGGGAAGGCTTGCGCCGTCAATGCGACCGGGTTGGCCCGGGGCTCACCACCGCCCTCCTCTTCGACGACGTCCGGCAGGACACTGACAGCTATCAAATGCTGCGCCGTCGCGCGGCAGATCACCTTCCAGACACCGATTGGGACATCCCGGCGCCCCTCATTGACGCGGCCCTCACCCAAGTCCGCTCAGACAACCGCCTTTATACAGGGGCCGTCTTCAACGCATGGCTCGCCGACAATGACCTTACAGTCGAAACCCTGCGGGATGCGATCACACAGGACATCCGGCTCAGCGCGATGGCCGAGGACGACCCCAACAGCTTCAATCAGGCCCTCCTGACCGCCCTCAAGGCTGACGGCGTGTTTGCCAGCCTCATGGCCACCGCCAAATCACAGGCCGACGCGCTTGTCACCGCAGGCTTCGACGCCCCGACCCCCGCCGACACCGGCCTCTCCCCTGTTGCATTGCTGGTGTGGTATTTTGAGACCCTTCGCCGCGAGCCTGTCCCCCCGGACATGGACCTGTTCCTGCAAATCCATGACTACCCTGACCGCGGCGCTTTCGAACAAATGATGGCGCGACAGTATCTCCTGTGGCAGGATCGAATTGACTAGATTTTGGACCAATAACTTTGTCTTACGTCGAGACCGAACATAGAGGCGGCACACGCTTCCGGCTCTTTCCCCAGCCCCCCTCGCTCGAGGCGCAGGAAGAACCCGAAACCGTCTGGGTCTCGTCGCCCGCTGGCTCCCTTATGCCCGGCCCTTCGGACCACCGCATGTATGTCATCGACCCGGTGGGCAAGGAAAAACCCTATGGCTACTACCCCGGTCCCAACGGATCGACCTTCCACTACCGCCCACCATGGCCAGGCCCCATTCTTGACGTCGCCCACCCTGACCCGGATGGCCATTTCGACCACCTCGAACCCGGCACGTATCAGTTCGAACAAGCCCATGCGTTTGGTGCCATCCGATTCACGATGGACATCTGGGAACACTACTTTGAACGACCTCTCGAATGGCATTTCGAGGACTTTTACGACCGGCTCGAAATTCTCTTCCTACGCGGGCTCGACAATGCCTATGCCGGGTTCGGCTCCATTGAGATCGGCTCATACACCTCCAAGAAAACCGGCGATCACGTAGAATTCGGGCTCAGCTTTGACATCCTGTCCCACGAGCTTGGCCACCTGATCATCTACCGCGAAATCGGCCTGCCCGGCACGCAAGACGTGGATGGCGAATACTTTGGCTTCCACGAGTCTGCCGCGGACATAGTTGCACTGATTTCGCTGCTGCATTTCGACAGCGCGGTGGTGGGGCTTTTGGAAAACAGCCGGGGGAACCTTTATTCCTACAACCGCCTCAACCGCTTCGGCGAAATCTCTGACAACTGGCAACTGCGTTCAGCCGCCAACCAGAAGACCATGTACGACTTCGCGGATGGCTGGACCTATGAACACCGCCTCTCTCAGGTTCTGACCGGCGCACTGTTCGACACATGGGTCGACATCTTCCATGAAAATCTGCTCGACGCGGGGCTCATTTCCCAAAGTCTTGAAGATCTCTCTGACCGTTTGGAAGGCGACCCCGATTATGAAGCCGTCATCCAGCCGATGTTCGATGCGGCCTACGCCCAAAACCCCGGTGGCTTCGCCGACGCGCTTATTGCCTCTCGCGACTACATGGGCTTTTCCATGGCGGCCCTCTGGGAACGGCTTTCGATCGAGACGCTGGATTACGCGGATGTCTATGACACCCTGATCGAGGTCGAGCACGACATGACCGGCGGGCGCTACGCCCGTATCATCCACACCAATATGCGCCGGCGCGGCATCGGCATCGTCAAGGCCGGCCCTCGCCTCAAGCCGCCTGACAAGAAAAGCCACGCCTTTTCCCACCGCACCGCAACACCGCAAGGCACTTGTGATTGTTGCGACCCAAACCTGCCCTATGCCATCCGCCGCGAACTGGCACGAACGACAGGGTCATAAAAAGGGCGACACACAATCGTTAATGTGCATAAGTAACAACGCGGTGGGCAGCATTAGACCCACCACAAAGACAAAAGGATTTGAACATGGGCGACAGATTGGTGAATTTTTCAACCATCCTGCTGTTTGGGCGGGAAATGGATGACATCAAATACTCGGAGGCCGATGGCCCAAACACTCCCAATCCCGGCGCGGACAAAAATCCCACGAAACGCCCCGAACAGGCCGATGCGACAAATTTCGTCGACAGCCAGCTGGCCGCGGATGGCGCTCGCTTCGCCCGCATTTTCGGGTTCAGCTTTGAAAATCAGTATTACGATCTTGCGCGCCCGCAGATATTCCTCGTCCATGGCGATGGTGCTCCGGCCGAAGATGTGGACGCCGTCAAGGACCGCCTGCGCGGCAGCGTGGATCAGGGTGGCATGGCCACTCGAAACCTCAAATTCGCCGATGACCTGCGGGTCTGGGCCTATGAGAAATCCGATTTCTCTGTGCGGCTAGATCCCGATATCGGCCCGCTGGAACAGATCCTGCTGGCGGCAGAACTGGGCATGGACGGCGGCTACTCAGGTGGCAAAGCCTATAGCGGTGGCAAGGCATATTCCGGCGGCAAAGCCTATAGCGGCGGGAAGGCTTACTCGGGCGGGAAAGCCTATTCCGGTGGCAAAGCCTATTCCGGCGGCAAAGCCTACGGCGGCAGCGACTGAGACCACCCGCCCCGGCCTTGGGCCGGGGGCCCTTGGTCGGATGGGGCGAAGTCCAGGATCGCGTCCGGGACATGTGCGCGACGCAATCCCCGAGGCTTCGCGCCAGAGCGCCTCAAATCGGTCCCGTCACAAACCTCTTGTGGATCTTCGTTTCGTCCTCGGCCACCTGATGAAATCCCAACCGCTGGTACAGACGGATTGCGCGATTGCCTTTGACCAGCGACAGGCTCACGTTCTTGCCTTCCTCCGCAGCCTCCGCGATCGTCTGCTTGATCAGAACCGTGCCAATCCCCTTGTCGCGGACAGCTTCAATCAGATGCAACTGATCCAGACAGAACTCCTCGTCAGTATGTGACACCTGAATCCACCCCACATCCTGCCCATCCACCGTGATGACACGCACCTCATCAATGTCATAATAGCCGGCAAATGCCGACTCTTTCTCCTCCGCGTTCCACGCATCCAGCGCCTCAAGCAGCGGTTTCATGGATTTGAAATAAAGGTCTTTTGCAAAGTCGTAATCGTCCTCACGCCCCGGGCGTAGGTCAAATGTAATTGATTGATCTGCGTTCACGTCACCCCCGCTTTCTTCAACCCCTCGATCAAACGTTCGCGGGGTTCTGGGTTGCGATCCGGGGGCACATTCTCCCAATGCTGGAGCGTGAACTCCGGATGCGTTGCATGGATCTGTTCGGCATGCCGGCGCGCCTCGTCCATGCGCCCAATCAAGGCGTTGCTCGCCGTCAGCATCCGGTAGGCCTCCGTCTTGTCACGCATCTGCGTGAGGGTGCGTATGGCCTCCTCGTAATCGGTCATGTCGAAATAGGCCTCACCCAGATGCCATAGATACCAATCGGGATAGAACGGGTTCAGCGTCATTGCTCGGCGGATCAGATCCACGGCGCGTTCGGGTTCGCCGTAGACACTGGCGGAATGGCCCATCTCGGCCAGAATATCCGCGTCATTGGGATTGAACTTAATGGCCCGCTCGTAGGCGGCAAGCGATTCATCATGGCGGCGTTTGTACAGGCAGGCATTGCCGAGGGCGGCATGCCCGCGCGCATCATCCGGGTCAAGCCTGAGCGCCATTTCCGCCTTTACAATCGCATCATCGAGTGACTCTTCGGGCCGGTCTGCCCAGTTGAACCGCCACGCATCATTGGACGCACGCGAGATGGAACTGTAGGACACGGCATAGTTGGGATCGATGCTGGAGGCCTGTTCAAACAAGCGTCGCGCATGAAGGTTCAATTCGCGCCGCGGCTGTTTGTAGACTTCCCGACCCCGCAGGATGAGGCCATAAGCCTGCAAATCGGACGGCGCGGACCGTTGCTGGCGCTGCGCCTCCGCCTTGTCGATCTTGATCGACAGGCAGGATGCAATGACGGCGGTGACCTCATCCTGGAAAGCAAACACATCCCCGATGGACCCGCTGAACTTCTCCGCCCAGACCGACTTGCCGCTATCGGCCTCCAACAGTTGCACCTGCACGCGCAGCTGTTCGCCCGCGCGCTGGAACCCACCCGTGGCGACATAGCGCACGCCCAGCCTTTCACCGATTTCCCTCATCGACACCTGCTGGTTCACAAATATGTTGGACGATTGCTGCGCGATCACATGCAGGTTGTTGAACCGCGTGAGATTGGAAATGATGTCGCCCGTCACCCCGTTGCAAAGATGGGTGTTCTGCGGTTCCCCCGACATGTTTTCCAGCGGCAGCACCGCCACCGAACTGTCCGGAATGTGCCGGGTCTGGACAACACGTTCCACCACGGCCGGGCTTGGCACGCTCGGCGCCACGTCCAGACCCAAGGGCTCAATCTCGAAGATCTCGATCGGCTCGTCGATATTCTTGAGTTCGGGCGTGCCCAACGACGTCATCGGCACATCCGACAGCTTCGGCATGACCTGCAAAATGGCCCGGCTGACGCAAATCGCGCCCGGTTTGGCGAGGGTCTGCAACCGGGCGGCCACGTTGATCGCATGCCCTTGAAGACCAAACTTGCCTTCGGTCACGTCACCTATGTTGATGCCTATGCGGAACACGATGGGCTCTGCCCCGGCGTGCCATACCGTATCGTTCACGAATTCCTGCTGCATCGCGATGGCGAAATTCACGCAGTTCGACACGTTGTCAAACAGCGTCACGATCCCGTCGCCCGCCACATTCTTGATGATGCCACCATAATCCGTGGCCAGTTGCTGGATCAGCGTCAGGGCCTGCTCCACGCGCAGCGATGTGTCCGCCTCATTGCGGCTCATCAGGCGCGAGTACCCGTCGATATCCGCCACCAGCACGGTCATTAAGCCGTTGTGTTTGTCTTGGTTTGGCCCCATCGCCATTGCGTCCCTTTGTTCCGACCGACCCAGCAGGCCGACGCCCTTGCAGAGCGTACGGGGTTTCCATGCCTACGGAAACAAAAGAATGCGCGCGATCAGATATGCGAGATCGGGCAGCGGGCGTCACGTCGCAGGGAATTCTCAGCTTTCGTAGCGCTCCAGAAAGGCTTGCGCATCCAGCGTTCGAAAATCCGTCAGGGCATCGCGAAGGGTATCATGTGGCCAGTCCCACCAGGCCAGTTCGATCAGCCGTTCGGCAATCTCGCGCGGTTGGCGCCGGCGAAGCGGCTTGGCCGGGGTGCCCGCAACGATCACATACGGGTCCACATCCTTGGTCACGACAGCACCCGCGGCCACCACTGCACCATGGCCCAGCACCACCTCCGGTTTCACCATGGCCCCTGCACCGATCCAAGTGTCGTGGCCAATACGGGCCGTGCGGGATTTGCGATGGTCAAAGAACGCCTCGTCCCGCGCGGCATCATCCCAATAGTCGTCCGACCGGTAGAGAAAATGATGGCAGGATGCCGTGTGCAGCGGGTGATCCGTGGCCCCGACCCGGACGAAAGCGGCGATGTTGGCGAATTTGCCAATCTGGGCGTTGGCAATATCGGCGAAACGGTCGCAATAACTGTAATCGCCAAAACTGGAATTCTGCACGCGGCTACCTTTTCCGATCTCAGTGAAGGCGCCAAATGTGCTGCCAGTGATTTCACAGTCCGGGTGGAAGAACGGCGCCTCCGAAGTCAGCCGTGCCATCACTCTTTGCGCCCGATCAATTTGCCACGCAGCCAGCCAGAGAACCAATCCATGAACATCACCATAACCACGATCAGCACGATATAATAGGCCACCTCTTCCCAATCCTTCTGGGTCTGGATCGCCTGCGTGAGCATCAAACCGATCCCACCACCGGTGATCGCCCCGATGATGGTAGCCGAGCGGGTGTTGGATTCCAGAAAATACAGGATCTGCGCCAAGAGCACCGGCACCACCTGCGGGATCACACCGAACCGATAGCGTTGCAGCGGTTTGGCCCCGGTGGAGGCGACGCCCTCAATTTGTTTCTGGTCCACGTTTTCCAGCGCCTCGGAAAAGATTTTGCCAAAGGTCCCGGTGTCCGTGATCAGGATCGCCAACGCGCCTGTCAGCGGTCCCGGGCCAAAGGCACGGGCCAGAACCACCGTCCAGATCAGCGCATCCACCCCGCGGACGAAATCGAACAGCCTCCGGGTCGCGGCGCGCAGCAGCATGAAGGGCGAAAACCGTTTGGCTGCCAGAAAGGCCAACGGCAGGGCGAGAATGGCCGCTCCCATCGTGCCAAGAAACGCCATCAGGATCGTCTCCCCGATGGCCCAGGCCACGTCCTTGTGTCGCCACATCGAATTGTTCCACCAATCTGACAGCGCGCCGGAAATGTTGGATTGCTCCGCGACAATGCGGTCCCCAAAGAGGATCGTGCCAAGGCTTTGCCCGTGATAGGGGCTGTCAAGCGTGAACCAGAAAAGCTCCCACCCGGGGAAGTAGTTGAAGACCTCGGTGCGCGCGCCAGTCATCGTGATACGGCCTTCGGGCGTCGTAATGCCGATGCGGCGGTCCGAGGCGGAAATCCAAGTCGGCAGATCATCGGGCAAGTTGCTGACCAGACTGCGCCCCTCCGCCTGCACTTCGATCAACGGGAAGCCGGGGATCTCAATCTCCGTGCGGTTTTCGGGCAGGTAGCGCACAATGTGGTCGGCCCCCAGATCAATGGAAACAACATCGTCACCCGACACCCAATCAGGGCGCTCGCCTTCGGGATACGCGCCCTTTCGCTCTCCCTCCACGGCATATCGAATCTCACCTGATCTGTTGTCGCGGGTCACATGAACCTTGTGCGACCAACTGTCAGAGGCCAGCGTGACCGCATTATCAAGGTTGGCCCGCTGCGCCAGACCGGGCAGATCAAACGCGAAGAAGATGTAGGCAAAATAGACGGCAATCACCGCCGGGATGCCGAACCCCATCAAACGTTTGCGATGAAATAGCCGGTCGGCGTTCTGCTTGGCCAAAGTCAGATCAGCGGCGGTCATTGGCTTTGCCCCTCGGTCAGTCGGTTGCGGTAGTGGCTGGAAAGCTGATCGAAGAAAACGATGGTGCCAAAGAGCAGGATAAAGATCGCGCCCGCTTCATCAAACCGCCCCGGGCCCCATGCCATCGCATTACGCAGTTCATAGCCCAGACCGCCTGCGCCCACGAAGCCAAGGATGGCAGAAGCGCGGATGTTGATTTCGAACCGCAGCAGCGTATAGCTGATATAGTTGGGGGCAACCTGCGGAAGGACGCCCAGAAGCATCCTTTGCGACCAGTTGGCACCAGTGGAGGAGAGGCCCTCAACAGGCTTCAAGTCGGCATTCTCAGCCACCTCTGAGAAGAGTTTGCCAAGGGCGCCGGCCGTGTGGATCGCGATGGCAATCATCGCAGGCACCGGCCCGCCGCCCAGAACAAAGATCAGCATCAGCGCGATCACGATCTCAGGCACCGCGCGCATGATATCGGAGATGCGGCGAAACATCGGGATCAGGCGTGGCCATTTGGCCAAGCCACGGGTTCCCAGAAGCGACAACGCGAGGCCGCCCACGGCACCGATCAGGGTGGAGACAGCGGCGATGTTGATCGTCTCAACCAGTGCTGGGAAGTACTTGGCAATAAGACCGGGCAGATCGACGCGTTTTTCCCATGCCTCAGACAGAACATCAGCAGGATAGTCGCCAATCTGGTGCAGCCCTTCCCAGAAGCCACCCGCGTTGCGGTCGTCGGCCACGTTGAAGCCCGACACCATCAACACGACAAAGATCAAAAGCGTCAGCCCGCCGTAGAGCCGCCGCCGTTGCACCTGTGCCATGTAGCTCGATTGGATGCTGTCCACGCTTTCCCGCGTGCCGCTCAAAGAAATATCAGCCATCCTGCCCTCAAAAAAATTCCGGTGGCCCCGGGGAGTTCGGAGGGCCACCGGCTTACGTCATGGAAATGGCTTAGCCGCCGATCTTGGCTTTGCGGGCCTCGACGATGGAAATGTAGGTGTCATGGCTCACTGGTTGGAAGCCAAGGGTTTCGCCTGCCGCCACGCCATAGGCGCAATCGGGATCGTTTTCATGCAGTTCGTCCATCAGCGTCGTCATAGTCTCGCGCACCTCGTCCGGCAGCGCCTTGCGCAGCACGATAGGACCTTCGGGAATGACGTTCGATTTCCAGATCTGGACCATGTCGTTCATGTCCACCAACCCGGCATCCACGGCCTTGCGCAGCGCGCCGGAATTGTAGCCGTCTTCCCAGTTGCCCTGGCCGTCGGCCCAGGTGACGCCGCCATCGATATCGCCGTTGTTGACGGCAACGATGGTCTGTTCATGTCCGCCGGTGAATTTCACTTCGCCGAAGT
Organism: uncultured Roseovarius sp.; assembly: GCA_964389425.1. GTDB lineage: Bacteria > Pseudomonadota > Alphaproteobacteria > Rhodobacterales > Rhodobacteraceae > Roseovarius. Next base: position 16,181 of record CAYMEC010000048.1, on the reverse strand, counting down.
ACTCGCCGGACTCCATGGTCACACCGTCCTTGTACTGCGGGATCTCGATGGAGGGGATCAGGTAGCCGGAGGTGGAGTTCGGATCGCCAAAGCCAAACACCTTGCCTTCCATGTCATCGAGCGAGGCAATGCCGCTATCGACACGGGCAAAGCCGATGGAATGGTAGCCGATGGAGCCGTCCACATTGACCTTGATCAACACGGGATCCACCGCGTCGGGATCCTGCAAGTACGTTGCGGCATAGGCGGACGCGCCCAGCCATGCCATGTCAATCGTCCCGCCCAGAAGGCCCTGAATGACACCGTTGTAATCCGCCGGCGCAAAGAGCTTGGTTTCCACGCCCAGCGCTTCGGTCGTGTAATCGGCAAGACACTGGTACGAATTCATCCGGTCCTGCGCGTTTTCGCCGCCCAGAATGCCGATGCGGAACTCGGTGATCTCTTGGGCAAAGGCGCCAGAGGTCAGCGCGGTAGTGGCGGCAAGCGCCATAACGAGGGTCTTTGTCATGTCAAAAGGCTCCTTTGGATGTGACATGTGGGTGAAAAGCGGTCAGGCGTTCGCAAAATCCGCCTGTGATGCGCTCAGCGTTTCGATCTCGGTTGAGGTCGCAGATTCCGAGAAATCGGCACCCGCTCCATAGATGTCGCGCGCCACGCCCGTGGTCAGTTGCTCGGGCGTGCCGTCAAACACGATCCGGCCATCGCGCATCCCGATCACGCGGTCGCAATAGCGGCGCGCGGTATCCAGCGTGTGCAGGTTGGCAATCACCATCCGCCCGTCCTCTTCGTGGATACGGCGCAGTGATTGCATCACCACCTGCGCATTCATCGGGTCGAGCGACGCGATGGGTTCATCGGCCAGAATGATCTTGGGGTCCTGCATCAGCGCCCGGGCAATCGCCACGCGTTGCTGCTGCCCACCCGAAAGCGCTTCCGCCCGTTTGGGGGCCTGTTCGGCAATGCCCAGCCGATCGAGGATCTCGATGGCTTTGTGAATGTCCGACTGCGGGTAGAGGTTGAACATGGTCGCCAGGGTCGACCGCCGGTTCAGCGTGCCATGCAGCACGTTGGACACCACATCCATCCGGGGCACCAGATTGAACTGCTGGAAGATCATCGCGCAGCGCGATTGCCACGCCCGCTTGGCCGCCCCCTTGAGGGCCGTGATCTCCTCACCCTCGAACAGAATGGCGCCTTCTGTGGCATCACTGAGACGATTGAGCATCCTCAGAAGCGTCGATTTCCCCGCACCGGACCGTCCAATGATCCCGATCATGGTCGGTGTGTTGACGGAAATATTTGCCGCATCCACGGCAATGTTGTCCCCGAACCGCTTTGTCAGCGCATCGATTTGCAGCATATCGCCCCCATGTGTTTCAGGCGTGATAGGGCCCACACTCAACAGAACGGCGACAGTTTTGAATCATCTACGTGACTGTTTCGTAACGCCTGTATGACAGCCCTTCTGCGCAACAAAGAGACGCGCCATGTCGCGCACACCACAGTCGCAGCGCTTTCTCCGACTGGATGTCATAAAACTGTTACTTTGGGTGCCACGGCGCGCTACCGTCTGGCCATGACGTGTCGCCTCATATTTGGTAGCCTCATTGCGATCGCTCTGCCGTCCACAGTTGCGGCCCAGATGAGCGACATCAGTTGCGATGATCGGGCGCGCATGACAGCGACGCTTGAGAACGTATTGGGCGCAGAACGCCAGGGCATGGGCCTGCGCGATCCGGAAACCATGCTGGAGGTATGGGTGGCCCGTGCGAGCGGCGACTGGATCATCGTGCAAAACTACTCGAATGGCACATCCTGCATTGTCGCCATGGGCGAGCATTGGGAAACCAGCACGCCTCCGGGACCCGCTTGAAAACCCGAAAAGCCCCTCTTTTGCAGAATTCCGGATACGGTTGATCAACGGGCTCAGATATCCTTCATCAACCTCAGCGCATCATAGATGGCGGCATGGGTGTTTCTGGCGCTGACGGCATCACCGATGCGAAACAGTTGGAACGCCCCATCGGGGTTGCGCTGCATGTCTTGCGGATGACCTTCGGACAAGGCCGTGTAATCCACGGCACCCAAATTGGACGAAAGCGGCTTTAGTTCAAAGTAAAGCTCGTCCATTGGCAAAGTGCCGTAATTCACCACCACCTGATCATAGAGATGTTCCGTGCGATGCGCGCTGTAATCCGTGCCGATCACCGCCCTCAACTTGTTGCCATCGCGGCGGATATCCAGAAGGCGACGGGCAACTGTGAAGGTTGTGTCCTTGTCCTGCAAACTGCGCATATAGGGCACTAGGTTCATGCCCATTATATCCGGCGCAAAGGTGCGATCAGGTGTCATCACCTCGACCTTTGATCCCTCATCGGCGGCCACCTCAGCGGCCATGAGCCCCGGGTGATCGCCGCTTTCGTCATAGATCAGCACATGGCTCGCAGGTTTCACATCGCCCGCGATCATGTCCCAAGCGCTGACAGCCAACATCTGCTCTTTCCCTGTCTCAAACAGTTCCAGATTGGGAAGGCCACCAGTGGCAATGATGACCACGTCGGGGTGTAGCGCTATCACATCCGCGGCCTCGGCAAATGTGTTGAAGTGAAACACCACATCGCGGGCCGCGCATTGCGCCATGCGCCAGTCGATGATGCCGGTCATCTCCGCCCGGCGTTTGTTTTGCGCGGTCAGACGTACCTGTCCACCGGGATCGGGCTGCGCCTCAAAAACGGTGACGTCATGGCCACGCTCGGCGGCGACACGGGCCGCCTCCAACCCGCCAGGGCCAGCGCCGACGATGACCACCTTGCGGCGCGTGCCCGCCGGCGTGATCTCATGCGGCATGCTCAATTCGCGCCCCGTGGCGGGGTTGTGAATGCACAGCGCCTCGCCCGCCTGATAGATGCGATCAAGGCAATAGGTGGCACCCACGCAAGGGCGAATATCATCTTCGCGCCCTTCCATGATCTTTTTCACGATATGCGGATCGGCCATATGCGCGCGCGTCATGCCGACCATATCCAGCAGGCCCTCAGCCACGGCATGCCGGGCCGTGGCCACATCAGGAATGCGCGCGGCGTGGAAAGTGGGCATGCCGGTGGCCACTTTCACCGTGCCCGCGAAATCCAGATGCGGCGCGCTTTTCATCCCCTGCACCGGGATCACATCCGTCATCGCCGGGTCAGTGTGAATGCGCCCCCGGATGACATTCAGGAAATCCACCATGCCGCAATCAGCCAGCCGCTTGGAGATTTCGATCCCTTCTTCCGGTGTGATGCCACCGGCCTCGGCCTCATCCGCCGTGTAGCGCAGGCCGACGATGAAATCGTCCCCCACCCGGTCCCGGATCGCGCGCAACACGTCCATGGGGAATTTCAAACGACTGTCGAGATTGGCCCCGCCATAAGGCCCGTCCAGATCGTTCGTGAGGGGCGACCAGAACTGATCCAGCAGGTGGCCATAGACCTGCAATTCGATCCCGTCCATGCCCCCCTCTTTCATGCGCTCGGTGGCGTCGGCAAAATCAGAGATGATGCGTTCGATATCCCAATCCTCTGCCAGTTTGGGAAAGGCGCGGTGCGCAGGTTCGCGGTGCTTGGATGATGACACCGACGGCAGCCAATCCCCCTTGTTCCACCCGGTACGACGCCCAAGATGGGTCAACTGGATCATCACGGCGCAACCATGGTCGTGGCAGGCATCGGTCAACTGCCTGATCCACGGCACGACCTCATCCTTGTAAGCGAGGATGTTGTTGAAAACCGGTGGGCTGTCCTTCGACACCGCGGCAGACCCCGCCGTCATGGCCAGCGCCACGCCGGCCTTTGCGCGCTCGGCATGATAGGCGGCGTAGCGCGCCTTGGGCATGCCGTCTTCGGGGTAGGCCGGTTCATGGCTGGTGGTCATGATCCGGTTCTTCAGCGTCAGATGCTTGAGCTGATAAGGTTGCAGAAGGGGGTCCCGGCTCATCTTTTGGCCTTCGCGGAACTGTCTGCATCGCCTTGGCTGTCCTGCACATCCTTTGGAATAACAACCGGGGATATCGCCCAGATCAAGCGCGCAGGACGGTCCGACCGGTTCACGGCCCGATGCGGGATGGACGCGTCGCAGCTGTAGCTGTCGCCCGCATGCAACGTGATCTCCTCCTCGGCCAGACGCACCTGCAACGTGCCGTCGATCAGAAAGGCGTGAATTTCCCCCATATGTTTGAGCATCGCGTCTTCGTAACTGTCGGACCCCGGCTCATACACGGTCATCCCCATGTAGAAATCCCCGCCGATGGAACTGGACAGAAGCGCATCGGTGTAACCCAGTTCACGCACGTCCTGCTGATAAAGCGAATTGAGACTGCGCCGGTTCTGCGCGCGCACCACGCACGCCTGTTCCATCGGCCCCGCCCCCGACCGGCGGGCAAAGAACCAATCCGGCGTGACAGACAACGCGTCAGCCACATTGCCCAGCACATCCATGGATGGTTGAGCCGCGCCGCGTTCAATGGCGCTGAGATGGCTCAGTGATACACCACTCGACTGGCCGAGCGCCTTCAGCGTCATTTGTCGCGCCTTGCGCAACTGCCGGATCTCAGAGCCCACGGACAACAGGCTTTGGGCCAGGGTGTGGACGGTTGATTTGGGAGCCATCGGTGGGGTGCGCCTTCGTATCAGAAATATCTGTTCGTATACTTTTCAATGGAATGCATCGCTGTATGATCGTCAAGATAAGAATTTTGTTGCTAAATTCTTATTGAGTCGGAATCATTACGCTAATTGCGCAGCGACTCGGATCACACCAAAACAAACAATCGCGCGCCCAACAGAGAGGAATTTATCATGGAAGATCGCAAACTGGCGATGCTGAGATCCCGTGCGACATCCGGCATGTCGCGCCGTGACTTCATGCGCAGTGCTGCCACGGCAGGGCTGTCCGTCGCGATGGCAGGTGGCCTTTGGTCCGAGGCGCAAGCGATGACGCCCAAGAAAGGCGGCTCGCTCAAGGCCGGGGCCGATGGCGGGGCCACCACCGACACGTTCAACCCGCTTGAGATGGCGGGCGCGGATCACCCCACCATGTCCATCCTGTCCAGCTATGACACGCTGACGGAAATCGACGACAGCGGCACACCGCAACCCAGCCTCGCCGAAAGCTGGGAAGGCAATGCCGATGGCACATGGGCCATCAAGCTGCGTCAGGGGGTGGAATTCCACAACGGCAAGACACTGACCGCCGATGACGTGGTGTGGTCGCTGAACCAGCACCTCAACGAAAACAACCGCGCCGCAGAAGCCCAGCAGATCGTGCAGAATTTTGAAGAACTGCGTGCAGACGGCCCCGATACAGTGATCATCAAGCAAAGGGAGGTGAATTTCGACCTGCCCACGCATCTGTCGGCCTTTGCCCTGATCATCGGTCAGGAAGGCACCGAGGATTGGAGCGCAGGCAACGGCACCGGGCCTTATGTCAAAGAGGATTGGCAACCGGGCGTACAGTTCCTTGGCAAGAAATTTGCCAATTTCTACCGCGATGACCAAGGGCATTTCGATGAGGTGACCATCCTCAATGTGGCCGATCCTGGCGCGCGGATGTCGGGGCTTTTGTCCAACACGCTGCACGCCATTGGATCGCCGGAAACAAAAACTGCCGGGCGACTGGCCAATGCGTCGGGCTATGAACTGGTGCAGGTTTCGGGCACGCAGCACTACACCTGCGATATGCGCGCCGACATGGACCCTTTCACCAGCGCAAGCCTGCGCAACGCCGTGAAATGGGGCATCAACCGGCAAGAGATCGTCGACAAAGTGCTGGCAGGCTATGGAACGGTGGGCAATGACCTGCCCATTAGCCAAGGCCAGCAGTTCTACAATGATCAGCTGGATCAACGCGAATATGATCCCGACAAGGCAAGGTTCCACCTCAAGCAAGCCGGGTTCGACAGCATCGACCTGACGCTTTCGACCTCGGATGGTGCCTTTGGCGGCGCGGTGGACGCGGCCGTCCTGATGCAGGCCTCCATGGCCGGGGCGGGCATGAATGTCACCGTGGATCGCCGCCCCGCTGATGGCTACTGGTCAGAGGTTTGGCTGCAAGTGCCATGGTGCATGGTCTATTGGAACGGTCGCCCGACGATCGACTGGATGCTCAGCTCCACCTACGTGTCGGACAGCGACTGGAATTCCAGCGCCTTCCGCAATGAGACCTTTGACAACCTGCTGGTCACTGCCCGCGCGGAACCCGATGAGGCCAAGCGCCGGGACATGTATCATGAAGCCCAGCGCCTCTTCTGGGAGGAAAGCGGCACGTCCGTCTTCGCCTTTGCCAACATCCTGATCGGCCATTCCGACGCGCTGGCCCATGGCCCTGTCGGCGTCAGCCGCCGCATGGATGACAGCCGCTTGCACCGCCGTTGGTGGATGGCCTGAGCCAGTGGGGTTCCGGGCGTGTCCGAACGCGCCCGGAAACAGGATCCAAGCGCCTCCGCAGGGGATGTCCATGAACGAGCAGCGCCCCCGGGCCTCTGCCATTCGCAGCATTGAGCATATCTGGATACCGATGCCCGATGGCACCCGGCTGGCCGCACGCATGTGGATGCCCGCGCATATCCCGCCCGCAGGTTTGCCCGCCATTTTCGAATACATCCCCTATCGCAAGTCAGACATGGTGCGCGCCCGCGATGCGCGCAATCATCCCTATCTGGCCGAAAACGGCTATGTCAGCCTGCGCGTAGATATGCGCGGGTCGGGCGACAGTGACGGTGTGCTGACCGACATGTACACGCCCAAAGAGATGTCGGATGCGCGCGACGTCATTCAATGGATCGCGGCGCAGGACTGGTGCAACGGGCGCGTGGGGATGTTCGGCACCTCATGGGGTGGCACGGCCAGCCTGCAAGCCAGCATAGATGCACCTGACGCGCTCAAGGCCGTCATCGCCGTTTGCGCGACCCATGATCGCTATGAAGACGACATCCATCACATGGGCGGCTGCCTGATCACCGACACGCTGGAATGGGGCGCAACCTTTCCCTCAATCCTGGCCCTACCGCCGACGCCAGAGAGCGGAGAAGATTGGTATGACCGTTGGACAGACCGGTTGGAAAACCTGTGTTCGCCGGTTGAAACCTGGGTGCGCGAAGAGGCGCGCGGTGACTATTGGCGACACGGATCCATCGCGCACCAAACCGACCGGATCGAATGCCCCATTCTGTCGGTTGGCGGCTGGTCGGATCGCTATTCAAACTCGGTCATGTCCTTGGTCGATGCCTGCCCGGACAAGGCCTGGGGTATCGTGGGGCCATGGGGCCACCACTATCCCGACCACGGCCATCCCGGCCCCGCCATCGGGTTTCAGCAGGTGGCGCTGGACTGGTGGGATCACTGGCTGCGCCCGACAGGATCAGTCGCACCGCGCTGGCCCAAGCTGCGCGTCTGGCTGCGCGAATTCGATATGCCGGGCGATGCGCTCGACACACGCAACGGTGCCTGGATCGAAACCGGCCCAGCTCGGGGTGAGACGCAACCACACGATCTTTGGCTAACGCAACACAATGGCTTGTGCTCGACACCACCGAAGGATCAAGGCGCGTGGAACGTTCCGTGGGATCTGTTGCATGGGCAGGCCGCGGGCGACACGGGCTATTTCGGGCGGTTCGGCGGCCTGCCGCTGGAACAATCGGGCGATGACGCAAAAGCGCTCATTTTCGAGACACCTCCCCTAAACCGAGACCTGCTTCTTTACGGCAGTGCCGAGGTCACGCTGACCATTCAAACGCCAAACGATCGCGCACAGATCTGCCTGCGCCTCAACGATGTCGCGCCCGACGGCACCTCCTCCCGCATCGCGCTTGCCGTGCTGAACCTCGCGCTGGACGACACCCTCGATGCACCCGCGACGCCCAAAGGCGATGGCCCGCAAACCGTGCGGCCCCGCTTTCACACCACCGCATACCGCTTCAAAGCCGGCCACCGGATCCGTCTCGCCATCGCAGCATCCTACTGGCCCATGGTTTGGACACCACCAGAACAGACAGACGTGAAGATCACGATGGGCCAGATCACACTGCCGGTTCTGGTGGATGCGCCCAGCGAGTTGCAATCGCCCTTTCCAGCGCCGCATGACCTGCCGACCCAAAAGACCTTTGAAACCCTCGCGGACCCACGGCTGATCCGGTCCCGCGACACCACACCGGATGGACCCATATCCGTGAACTGGCACCAACCGCTGACGGCTATGCGCCATGACGATATCGACAGTGTCTTTTCCTTTGAGACCTGGGCCGATCATCAGATCGATCCCGACGATCCAACCTCTGCCACCAGTATCTTTGTCCACCACATGACCATTGACCGACCTGATGGAGTTGCATCCGTCGCATCACGGCTCAAGGCCACATGCGATGCAGACCACTACATTCTGAACAGCGAGGTCAGGGTTTCCCAGGACGGGAGCCCGATATTCGAGCGACACTGGTCGCAGATCATCGACAGACGCCTGTCCTGACAGAGGTCAGTTGCGCTCCGTCCCAACCGTTGGCTCGCGTCTTTGGAAAACTCCAGCGGCCCTGCGGCACACATAGTAAAACACTGGCGTGAACAGCAGGCCAAATATGGTGACACCAAGCATGCCGAAAAACACGGCCGTCCCCAGCGCCTGACGCATTTCCGCGCCCGCGCCCGTTGCCGTGATCAGCGGCACCACGCCCAGAATAAAGGCAAAGGACGTCATCAGAATGGGCCGCATGCGCAGGCGCGCTGCCTCAATCGCGGCATCAAAAGGCGTCGCGCCATTGTCTTCGGCCTGTTTTGCAAATTCCACGATCAGAATGGCATTCTTCGAAGCAAGGCCCACCAGAACCACGAGGCCGATCTGGGTCAGGATGTTGTTGTCCATGCCCCGCCACAGGACACCCGAAATGGCCGTCAGCAGGCACATTGGCACGATCAGGATCACCGCCAAAGGCAAAAACCAGCTCTCATATTGCGCGGCCAGAACCAGAAACACGAGAACAACAGCCAGTGTAAAAATCACGAAAATGCTGTTGTCGGCGAGCTTTTCCTGAAGCGCCAGCTCTGTCCATTCAAAGCTGAACCCGGGCGGCAGATCGGCGGCGAGGGCCTCCATTTTTTCAAGCGCTTCGCCAGTGGAAATACCGGGCAGCGCGGCCCCCTGCACCGCCGCCGCCGGGAAGAGGTTGTAGCGCACAACGCGATAAGGTCCGGTTGTATCCTCGAACGTCGCGACAGAGCCGATGGGCATCATGCCACCCGACGTGGTCCGCGTCCTCAGGTTTTCCACGTCGCGCTGCTGATCGCGGAACACACCGTCAGCCTGTGCCGTGACCCGAAAGGTGCGACCCAGAAAATTGAAGTCATTCACGAAGGCAGAGCCAAGATAGATCTCAAGCGTCTCAAAGATCTGGTCCGGGGTCACGCCAAGCTGCTCTGCCTTAACCCGGTCGATATCGGCAAAGACGCGGGGCGTGGCCGTGTTGAACAGCGTGAAGGCCTGCGTCAAACCTTCCGTTTGATTGGCCTTGGCTGACAGTTCCTGCGCAACGGTCTCCAGCGCACGCAACCCGCGGCCCCGCGTGTCTTGCACATACATTTTCCATCCGCCCGCTGATCCGATGCCGCGCACCGGCGGCGGCGCCACGATGAAAATGAAGGCTTCCTTTATCTGGAACAGGGAGCCCTGCACTTGCTGCAAAATGTCGTCCTGGGTCAGGCCCTGTCGTTGAAGCTCTTCGAAATCCTTGAAGGTGAAAAAGATCGCGCCTGCATTGGGGGCATTGGTGAAGGTTGCCCCGTCGAACCCCGCAAACCCGGCCGTATGGGCAACGCCCGGATGCTCCAGAATGAGTTTGGTGGCGCGCTGCACGACCTTGTCGGTACGATCCAGCGAAGACCCCGCAGGCAATTGGATCACCGTGATCAGATAGCCCTGGTTCTGATCTGGAATGAACCCTGTCGGGGCGCGCTGAAACTGCGCGTAGCCCAGATAGACAAGCCCGCCATAGGCCAACAGGACCAGCACGCTGACAGACAGCAACGCTTTCACCACCACGGCATATCCCTTGGACAGCTTGGCAAAGAGGTAATTGAACCCCGCGCTGAAGGCCCGCAATGGCCACATCAACACATCCAGAAGCCGCCCGAAAAGGCCCCGGGATCGATCAACCCCAAGGTCGCCCTTCAATAACAGCGACGCCATCGCCGGCGACAGCGTCAGAGAGATCATCGTCGAAATCGCCGTCGATACCGCGATGGTCAATGCAAACTGACGAAAGAACTGCCCGCTGATGCCGCTGACAAAAGAGGCCGGAATGAACACCGCCATCATCACGAGGCTGGTGGCGATCAACGCGCCAGAGACCTCGCTCATGCTCTTGTAGGCGGCCTCCCGAGGCGCCATGCCCTCCGCGATGTATCGATCGACGTTTTCAACAACCACAATCGCATCATCCACAACGATGCCAATCGCCAGCACAAGACCGAACAGCGTCAGGTTATTGAGAGAGAACCCAAAAGCGGCCATCACGGCAAATGTCCCGATCAGCGAAATCGGGATCGCAAGAACCGGCACGATCGCGGCGCGCCAGCTTTGCAGGAACACAAGGATCACCAGCACCACCAGCAACACGGCCTCAAAGAGCGTCTGATACACCGCCTCAACCGACTCTTCGATGAACTCGGTCGGGTTGTAGATCACGTCATACGCGACACCTTGCGGAAACTCGGCGGCCATGTCTTCCATGGCACCCAGCACATTGGCCGCCGTTTCCAGGGCATTCGTGCCAGGGCGTTGAAAGATCAGGATCGGCAGCGCGGTATTTTCATCCAGATAGCCGATTGTCGAATAATCAAGCGACCCCAGCTCGACCCGCGCAACGTCTTTCAGGCGAACTTGCGATCCGTTGAGTTCGGTGCGCACCACGATGTTTTCAAATTCCTGCGGATCGGTCAGGCGGCCTTGCGTCTGCACCGCGACCTCGTAGGCGGAAGGCTCCGGAACGGGCAGTCGGTTGATCACGCCAGACGCCACCTGCACGTTGTTCACGCGCAGCGCCTGAACCACTTCGCCCGCTGTCATGCCACGCGCTGCAATCAATTCAGGGTCCAACCAGACCCGCATGGAATAGGCACGTTCCGCAAAAAGCAACGCCTGCCCGACACCGTCAATCCGTGCCAAGCGGTCGATCACGCGGGTGCGGGTATAGTTGGACACGTAGAGCTGATCGCGTGAGCCGTCGTCCGATAGCATATGGATGACCATCATCAGATCAGGCGAACTTTTCTGCGTGGTGATCCCAAGCCGCCGCACGGGTTCGGGCAGACGCGGCTCAGCCGTTGTCACACGGTTTTGCACCAGAACCTGCGCCTGGTCCAGATCGGTCCCCAGCTTGAACGTCACTGTCATCGACAACTGGCCATCACCGGTTGCCTGTGACGTGATGTACAGCATGTCCTCGACACCGTTGATTGCCTGCTCAATCGGTGAGGCAACGGTCTCGGAAACGGTTTCGGCAGATGCACCCGGATAACTGGCACTGACCTGGATCGTCGGCGGTGCAATCTCGGGATATTGCGCCACAGGCAGCGAGAAATAAGCCACGGCCCCGATGATCGTCATGATCACCGACAGCACGGTCGCAAAGATCGGTCGATCTATGAAGAAATGAGAGAACCGCATGTCAGTGGCCTATTCCGTCTCGGGCTCGTCCAGAGTGAGAACCGTTTCTTCGGGCACGACCTGGCCACCGGGCCGCGCGCGCAAGACGCCGTTCACGATCACGGTGTCATCAGCGGTTATTCCAGCGCGGATGACCCGCAGGCCTTGATGCAGAGGGCCAAGTTCAACAACCCGTGCTCCGACATTGCCTTCGGCATCCACAACCAGAACAATCTTGCGTGCCTGATCGGACAACACGGCCTCGTCCGGCAAAAGCAGGGCCTCATATTCACCCGATCCGATGATCCGCACGCGGGCAAAGAGGCCCGGTGTCAGGAATTCGTCGGGGTTTTCAAAAATGGCGCGCGCCCGAATGGTGCCCGACCCGGGATCAAGCTCGTTGTCGACAAAATTCATCACGCCCTTGTGCGGCCACCCGCTTTCGTCGATCAACCTCGCCTCGACCGGATTGGCCGCCGTGCGGGAGCTTTCTCTGTTTCCATTGAGGCTCAAGCGGGAATATTTCAGAAAGTCGGCCTCGGACCCGGTGAAGGCAAGATAGATCGGATCGGTGGACACGAGCGTCGCGACGACGCTGTTGTTTTCCACCACAAGCGCACCGACGTTCACGGCCCGATCGGATATCCGCCCGTCGAAAGGCGCCCGGATCTCGGTGAATTCGACGTTGAGCTCCGCAGACCGGATTGCGGCCTCGGCAATGGTGATCTGGGCATCCGCGCGCAGCTTGGCCGCGAGGCGTTCATCAAGGACCTGCACCGAGAGCGCCCCGGTCTCCACCAGTTCCTCTCCGCGCTCCAGCTCAATGGATGTCCGCCGTTGCTCGGCCTGCGCGGATGCCAGTTGCGCCTTGGCACTGTCGAGATTGGTCTGAAACGGACGCGGGTCGATCTTCATAAGCAGATCGCCCTTCTGAACGGTTTGCCCGTCACGAAAAAGGATCTCCTCGATGTACCCGGACACGCGCGGCCTGATTTCGACCCGTTGCACGGCTTCAAAACGCCCGGTGTATTCGTCCCAATCAACGATGGTGCGCACCAATGGCTTTGCCACATCAACCGGCAAGGCCTGTTGTTGCGCGACAACGGGCCCCGTCGCCCAGAACATGAGTATTGCTCCGCCAAGGGCAATCAATCCCAAACCCGAAAGGCGCTGCCGCCATGTGAAGCGGCCTGCATGATGTGATGTCATGATTCTCAAGTGCTCAAAAAGTGTAAGATTATGTTTACAACTTTATGAGTATTCTGAGCCTGACATCAAGGGACAAGCCTGTGTGAACCCATCTTTTGTCGGCCATTCAAGAAAACTGCAAAGATCTAGGTCGATCAAAACCACGGCTTTTGATCAGAAGCCACCGACGCCTTCATGATGCGACCAACACTCGCTCTTTGGCTCGACGCCTATCTGGCTTTTCGAACACCTTGAACCTGGTCTTCCGAAAACACCGGTGCTGCCGCGCATGGCACAAACTCAACGCCACCACCCGTCGCGGTGCTGCTTTCCCGCTGAAACACCGATGCATTGTCATGCGCTGAAAACCGGGCCGTCAGGAACACGACCTGGCGCCCTTTGGCAACGTCCTGCTGCATCCGGTTTCGTATCCATGCCGGTGACCAGTGGGGTTGGCTCTCCATCTCGCCGATATAGACCCGCTCGGCATCCCGGCGGGCCATTTCCAAAATGGCGTCATCCGCGTGACGATCATAGAAAATCACATCTGCCGCCTGAAGGCGCTTGACCGCGCGCAAGGATTGCAGTTCCGGGTCGCTGTTGCCCGCATCAAGGATGGACAAGCCCCCGTCTTCACAGGTCAGAGGCGCAGCATGGTTTGAAATCGCGGCTTTGATTTCAGAGGCGGCATGGGCCTCCACCCCGCGATCCCAAAGCTGCCGCGGTTTGCCAGAAAAGACCCACGTCCAGAACGCCCGTCGCTTCGACCGCGCAACGTGGTGTGCGACGCTTTGCCGAAGTCGTCCCGACAGCGCCGCCAAACCACCCAGATTCTGGGCAAGGCCCTGTTCGATCTGCGTCTTGATCTGCCGCGCCAAGACGGGCGCTGTGCCCTCTGTGCCGATCGCGATGACGACAGGGTCGCGATCAACCAGCGACGGGGTGGTGATGTCGCACAAATGGGGTTGGTCGACCACGTTGACCGGGCAATGGGCGGCCTTCGCAATCGCATGGGCACTCACATCAATGGCCATGCAACCCGTCGCCACGAACACCATCGCCGCGCCGAGGAAAAACCCTTCCGTCAGCGGTCCACGGTGCCAGTTTGCGCGTCCGGCTTCCACCAACGCTTCGATCTCGGGATCAAGTTCGGTCGCGGCAAACACAATCTGCGCATCCGTCTTCAGGATCAGCCGCGCCTTTTGCGCCGCTTGTTCCCCGCCGCCCACGATGACGACGCAGCGGTCAGTGGTCTTGATGAACATGGGAAAGGCTTTCATACCCGTCTCCTTACTGGGCCGCCTGTGGCAGGGTGAGGGATGTCAGAAGGCGCCCAATCTCCGGCCGGCAAGACCCGCAATTCGTGCCGGCCCGCAGGGTACGTCCGATGTCATCCACGCTCATCAACGCGTCCTGCTCCACCGCCCGGGCGATAGTGTTGACGCCCACGCCGAAACAGGAACAGAGCACCGGGCCCGGATCGGGCACATCCGCGGGGGCACGCCCGACAAGGATCTGATCCATGGGCTGACCGGGCCGCGTGGCAAGGTAGTCGCGCATGACGGCCACAGGTTCCGGCGCGATGAACAGCGCGGCCAGCAGTCGGCCCTTTTCGTGAAAGGCCAGCCTGTGCAGGCCCTGTGCCGGATCAGAAAAAGAGGTCAGTTGCGCCTCTGCCAAGCCAAAAAGCCCGCGTGCGCTTGCGTCCCAATCCTGAGACATCTTGCGCCCGGCCAGTTCCAGCCGATAGCCTGCATCGGTGCGCGCCAACGCCCAGTAATCGCAGTCAGGTACCGGCAGTCCAGTGGTCACGGCAAACCCGTACCACGCCGCCTGCAACCGTTGAACAGACACGACGGAGGCCTTGGATTCGGGTTGCCCGGACACCGGATCCACCGCACCCGCTACCAATGCGTCAATCCGGGCCGATGGTGCTGTCTCCCCTGTCCAATGCATGGGGGCAAAAACCTGCCCGGGCGTCACGTCGGCCGTGATGTTGGCGCGCAGGATGCAACTGCCGTGGGGGCTTTTGACCTCGACCAGATCGGCGGGGGCAATATCGAGTTCCGATGCGTCTTCGGGGTGAATATCAAGATAGGGTTCCGCCAGATGAGACGACAATCGCGCCGACAGACCGGTGCGCGTCATCGTATGCCACTGATCGCGCACGCGCCCGGTGTTGAGCCGGAAAGGATACCGTCGCCCGGTCTTGGCCGCAGGGGCGCGGTGGCGCACCGGCAATATCCTGGCCTTGCCATCTGCGTGGAAAAACCGCCCGTCTGCAAAGAAACGACCGCCCACTCGGGCATCCGTGACGGGCCAGCGGGTGGGCTCCAGCATGTCGAAACCCTGGTCTGATATCCCGGCGAGGCCGGAAATGTCGAAATCCTTGCCAAACGCACCCGCGATCCCGGACAGCGCGGCGTGTTCACGAAAAACCTGCGCCGGGTTTGCATAGTCGAATGCCTTTGCCCATCCCATGCGGCGACCAACCTCCGCCAGGATGTCCCAATCGGGGCGGGACTGCCCATGGGCGGTCAAGGCAGGGCGCTGTCGGCTGATCATGCGGTCGGAATTGGTGACAGTCCCGTCTTTCTCTGCCCATCCCGCGGCGGGCAGCAGCACATGGGCCAGACGCGCGGTGTCCGTGGCGTCGGTGATGTCGCTCACCACGACGAAATCGCATCCCTTGATGGCGTCGCGCACGGCATCTGCCTCGGGCATCGTCACGGCAGGGTTGGTGTGGATGATCCACAGCGCCTTGATCCGCCCATCCCCCACGGCGCGGAACATATCCACCGCCTTCAGCCCTGCCGCCTCCGGCATCTGGGGCGCGCTCCAGAAGGATTTGACCGCCGTACGGTGGTCCGCGTTTTCCAGATCGAGATGGCAGGCCAGCATATTGGCCAAACCGCCCACCTCCCGCCCGCCCATGGCGTTGGGCTGTCCCGTGACCGACAGCGGCCCGCTTCCGGGCAGGCCGATGCGGCCCGTGGCCAGATGACAGTTGAGGATCGCATTGACCTTATCCACGCCAGAGGTGGATTGGTTCACTCCCTGGCTGAAGACCGTCACCACCTTCTGTGTCCCGATCCACATGTCGCAGAACAGCGCCACATCCGCCGGGTCCAACCCTGTTACACTCAGGTCACTTGCCTGCGCCGCCTCGAGGGCCGCAGCAAACCCGTGCGTATTCCGCAAAAACGCCTCATCCACCGCGTCGCGTGCCGTGATCTCGGTCAACAGGTGATTGAATAGCGCCACATCGCTGCCAATCGCCAGCGGCAGGTGCAAATCCGCCCTATCACAACTGGCCGTGCGGCGCGGGT
>CAYMEC010000047.1:8747-29138 GCA_964389425.1 uncultured Roseovarius sp. | reverse complement strand
GCGATCTTGCGTGCTGCCAGATCTCGCTTGGTCCCAACGAAATGACACCATCGCCAAAAAGGACGTGGGCACATTGATGTTGGGTAAAAAAATCAGACGCTCTCATGATCCAGTGTCGCGCCAACGGGTCTTTGGTGACACGGGTGCACCCGGTAGGCGCCCGGACACCGATGTCAGGGTTTCAAGGTGCGGATCTGCACTTGGATCGCGTGTTTCCAAAGAATGTGGCGCGCCGCACGGAAGCGCTCAGCACCTGACATCTCGGCCAGTCGCCCCTTGGTCCACGCCCATTCAAGGCTGAGCGGACCCCCGTAGAGATCGGCGTCGTCCTGTGATCTGAGATATTCGATCAGTCGCTCATATTGAGCACTCAGTTCTTCGACCAATTCGCTCCAGCCTTTGGATTGTTGCGCAAACCAGATGTCGGCGTCCAACCGCCGTTGTTCATGCCAGGCATAGCCGAGCTTTGGAATGCTTGGCCGGTCTCCGGCGCTGGACACGGTGCACCAGCCAAAGAACAGACCGATCCATGCCGCAAGATTGCCAACCAGTTGCTTGGCGGAGTACCCGTCCGGAGTGCAGCTTTCGGCCGATGCCTCATCGAACGCCTCAATCAGCTCCTTGAGTTTGGCATATTCCGTCTCCGTCGCGTGGAGCAGGTTTTTCTTATCTTCCTTGGGGATCATCGGTCATGCTCCGATGTCCAGAACGACGCGCCCGTCGATGCGGCCATTCTTCATACGGGCAAAAACCTCGTTGATATTTTCCAGCTTGTCCCAGGTGAACGTGGTTTTGACGGACCCTTGCGCCGCAAAGGCAAGCGACTCTGCCAAGTCGAGCCGTGTGCCGACAATCGACCCCCGGATCGTGATCCGTTTCAGGACGATTTCAAAGATCGGCAGCGGAAACGTGCCCGGGGGAAGCCCGACCAGAGACATCGTACCATGACGCCGCAGCATGCCCGTGGCTTGTTCGAAGGCCTTGGTGGAAACCGCTGTGACAAGTGCGCCGTGCACGCCACCGATTTGGGTGGTGACCTCTTTGACCGGGTCAACCATCGTGGCATTGATCACTTCGTCCGCGCCAAGCGATTTGGCGAGCTTCAATTTGTCGTCTGCAATGTCGACGGCGACTACATGCATGCCCATGGCCTTGGCATATTGCACCGCCATGTGGCCCAAGCCGCCAATGCCCGAGATCGCGACCCATTGACCCGGGCGCACCTCGGTTTCCTTGAGGCCCTTGTAAACCGTGACACCCGCACACAGCACAGGAGAGGCTGAACCAAAGTCCAGCCCATCGGGGATCAGGCCTACGTAATCCGCATCTGCGGCCACGTAATCCGCGTATCCGCCATTGACGGTGTAACCGGTCATCTGTTGGCTTTCGCAAAGTGTCTCCCAGCCGCCCGAACAATGCTCGCATCGTCCGCAGGCCGTGTGCAACCAGGGCACACCGACGCGATCGCCTTCCTTGAGATGGGTCACACCGGCGCCAACTTGTGCCACTTCGCCCACGCCTTCATGTCCGGGGATGAATGGCGCTGTGGGTTTGACGGGCCAATCCCCTTCCGCGGCATGAAGATCCGTGTGGCACACGCCGCTTGCCCGGACGCGCACAAGAACCTGTCCGTGTCCGATTTTTGGGACGGGCATTTCGAGGATGTCCAGTGGCTTGCCAAGTTCGGTCACCACCGCAGCTTTCATCGTATCAGGCATCTTGGGCCTCCAAGCCAATGTTGTGGGGCAGGTCTACCTGTCGCGTTCCTCGAGCCGATTGATTTTGCTCAATCCGCTTTTTGCATTTGCGGTTACGCCTCCGAGTGAGAGAGAAGGAGTGCCGTGCTGTGTCAAACGCGCCACTGATCATCTACTATTCGAGAGACGGCCACTCGGAGAAACTGGCCGAAGATTTGGCCACCAACATGGGTGCGGAACTGTGCCAGATCACAACGCACAAATATGCGCCGTCCGTTTTTGGGTGGTTGGCCGCAGGCCGCGATGCGCTTCTTGGTCGTTCGCCCAAGGTGTCCGGCCTTGACGAACTTCCACCCGAGGACCGTTTGATCGTTCTCGTCGGCCCGGTCTGGGCCGGTCGACCTGCCGCCCCTCTGAACACCGTTATCAGGATGCTGAAACCCACCAAGCACCGGGTTGCCATGGCTCTGACATGCGGCGATCCGAAAGCGAAGGAGGCACCTCTCGATATGGCTGAAAAAATGCTCGGTCGGGCATTTGTCTCTCGATCTGTATTGTGCAGCGCGACCGAGAACTGGTTGCTCGACAGCGATCATCGTCGCCGCTTTGCGCTCGATTGCAACATCGGTTTGGAGTGGCAGGGCTAGACAGCATGGCGACGCTTGATCAAACCATTCATGCAACGATTGCTCGGCTCACGGGCGGTGTGTCCCCGGCGGGGATCATGGTGGCTTGGACGGATTGGGCCACCCATGTCGCTGCCTCCCCGGAAAGACAGAAAGACATGGCGTTGGCGGCGATCGCACCGTCGGGCGTTTCGGCGGACGATCCACGCTTCAAAGATCCGGTTTGGAACCTGCCGCCGTTTGTCGCTTACAAAACGGCATTCCTGGCCGCGCAGAACTGGTGGGATACGGCACTCGCGCCTCTTTCGGGCGTCGACCCTAAACACCAACGCGCGTTGCAGTTTTACGCCCGCCAAGCCCTCGACATGTTTTGCCCGGCAAATTTCGCGCTGACCAATCCCATGGTGGCCAAACGGGCCTGGGACACCAGGGGCGAAAGCGTGCGCAAAGGTTGGGAAAACTGGATCACGGACCTGAAAACGACAACAAACCGCAAGCCAAGGCAGATAGACAATTTCGTCGTTGGTCAGGACGTGGCCACATCACCCGGCGACGTGGTCTTTCGCAACCAGTTGGTCGAGCTGTTGCACTACAAGTCACGATCTTCTCGCAGGAAAGGCCCACCTGTTTTCATTGTGCCAGCGTGGATCATGAAGTTCTACATTCTGGATTTGTCTCCTGAAAACTCGCTTATCGGGTATCTCACCAGAAACGGGTTCGACGTGTTTACCTTGTCGTGGAAAAACCCGGGCCGTGAGGACGCAGATCTCGACTTGAATGACTATCTCGAGCTTGGCATCCGCGAGCCGTTGCAATTCCTCAAGTCGCAAGGTTTGGAACACATGCACGCCGCCGGTTACTGTCTTGGCGGGACACTTTTGGCCATCGCGGCGGCTTCCCACAACCACGACGCCGAACCGGAGTTGTTGAGCCTCACGCTGCTTGCCAGCCAAACCGATTTCACAGAACCCGGTGAACTTGGGACCTTCATGACCGAAGCTCAGGTTGCCTTTCTCGAAGATCTCATGGCCGACCAGGGTTATCTCGAAGCGCATCAAATGGCAGCGGCGTTCCAGATGTTGCGGTCTGCGGATTTGATCTGGAGCCGCGTTATCCGACACTACCTTATGGGCGAGCGAACGCAGATCAACGATCTGATGGCGTGGAATGCGGATTCCACGCGCATGCCAGCCCGGATGCACACCACGTATCTGCGCAGGCTTTTTTTGGAAAACGGGTTGGCCAACCGCACCTACCGTGTTGACGGGCATCGCGTATCGCTCACGGATATTCGTGCGCCCATGTATTGCCTCGCGACAGAGGCCGATCACGTGTCTCCCTGGCGATCCGTGTTCAAACTTCTCGCGCTGACGGACACGGACGTACGCTTTGTGTTGACCAATGGTGGCCACAACGGAGGCGTTCTTTCCGAACCCGGACATAGCGGACGGCACTTCCGGATACTGGACAAGCAGGAAGGCACCCGGTTTGTCGGACCGGATGCCTGGTATGAAAGTGCTGTTGCGAAAGATGGGTCTTGGTGGGGGGATTGGACGCACTGGTTGACGCGCAAGTCGCGAAAGGTCAGTCCCATGCGTGAACTGGCCTCTCTGGCAAAGGCACCGGGATCCTACGTTTTCGATTGATCGTCGGCGTTGCCAGCTTTTGCATGGATTTCAGACATCGCATTGGAGCAAAACTCGACGATCTTGCCGCTTTCTGCGCTGTAGTCATCCATTGCCTTTTTCAAGAACTCCGCCTGAATGCGTTGAATCTCACCCATGTTTTGTGCGTGCAGCAGTTGGTGCTGCGTCTTGACGTCTTCCTTGACGCGATCTGCGACGAAGCTGAGCCATTCGGCACCCACATCGCTCATGGTCTCAACCCATTTGGTGCCCAGCCATGTCAAAGACCCAAGCCCGGCTGTTTGAATATCTGCGACCGATTGCATGACCTTTTCAGGCTCCAGCGGCGATTTGGTTTCTGGTGCGGGGGACTTGCTCATTTCCTGTTCTCCTCATCTGATGATGTCGAACGATAAGGCCCAAAAGACGCGGCGCTTTGACATCGGTCAATCGCTGGCCGAATTCTGTGCGGCATGGCTTTGCCATGACACAGCCAGAATCTCTCCCCGGTTTGACCCGCGCAGAAGTGGAAACTGCGAGACGTGACTTCGGATTCAACGAAATGCCAAAGCTCCCTCCGCCGCCGTGGTGGCGCACGGCCTTCAAGCAATTTCAAAGCCCGCTTGTCGTGATCCTGGCGGTCGCGGCGGGTGCGGCGGCATTGCTGGGTGAAGGCGTGGACGCGATCGTGATTGGGGCCGTTCTCATTTTGAATGCGGTGTTGGGTTTTGTACAGGAATGGCGCGCCGAGAATGCCTTGTCTGCCTTGACCGCGATGCTGGACCCGATCGCGACGGTCAGGCGGGACGGCAGGGAAACTGAAATTCCCGCCCGGGAGATTGTTCCGGGCGATATCCTGCTTCTGGCGACGGGGGACCGGGTTCCGGCGGATGGTACACTGGTTGTGTCAAGATCGGCGGAGTTTGATGAAAGCGTACTCACCGGTGAATCGTTGCCGGTCAAAAAGTCCACGCAAAACGTCGTTTCCAGCGGCACCACTGTGGTTGCCGGAACGGCAGAAGCTCTCGTCACTGGTATCGGTCGGGATACGGCCTTTGCGGAAATTGCGGCGTTGACCGGAGGCATTGATCGCCGCCCGACACAGTTACAGATCGCGCTTGGGGTTTTGGCTCGCTGGCTCGGCATCGCCGCCATTTTGGTGGCCCTTGCGGTTGGTGTTATCGGCGTTCTGGCCGGTCAGGAACTGCTGGATATGGCGCTCACGGCAATATCCCTTGCAGTTGCGATGGTGCCTGAAGGTTTGCCCGCGGTGGTGACGATCACGTTGGCCCTCGGGGCGGGCGCAATGGTGCGCAAACAGGCGCTTGTGCGCCGTATGCAGGCGATTGAAACCTTGGGCGCGGCATCGGTTATTTGTACGGACAAAACCGGCACACTTACTGAAAACAAGATGCATGCGACGACACTTTGGTGTGCCGGACGGCAATTTGACGTTGCGCATCTGAAAGATCAGCCGCCGGATCTTTACGGTATTTTCCACCGGATCGCGCGAGTGGGCCAGACCTGTACGCACGCCTCACTCGTGCCAACCGATGCCGGAGATGTCGATGAGATCGGAAACCCGACGGAAATCGCCTTGTTGAGGTTGGCGAACGCACTTTCGGCAAATAGTCCCGCAGAGATGATCCGGGAAATCCCGTTCTCCAGCGAGCGCAAACGCATGTCTGTCCTGACGCGTGACGCTGAAGGTCTTCACCTGTTGGTCAAAGGTGCCCCCGAAATCATTCTGGCCCGCGCCAGTCGGCAGGCAACGTCGGCTGGAGATGAGATGCTCTCGGAAAGTGACAGGCTCGCCCTCACCGAAATTCATGAAAAAATGGCCAGCCGGGGCTTGCGTGTGATCGCCCTGGCGGACCGGCCTGCAAGGAATGCCGACGATCTGGCCGAGGACACCCTCGTTCTGCTTGGATTCGTGGGTCTGATGGATCCGCCGCGTGTTGAGGTTGCCGATGCTATCAGCCGGTCCAAGGATGCGGGCATTCGGGTGATCATGATCACCGGCGACGGCCCGGTCACGGCGCGCGCCATCGCCGAGCAGCTTTCGATCCCGGTGGTGGCCACGCTAACCGGTGATGACCTCAAGGATATGAACGACGAAGACTTGGCCGAGCGGCTCGCAGGCCCTGTGCTTTTCGCTCGTACACGCCCTGCCGACAAGCTGCGCATCATCGACGCCTTGCAACAATCGGGGGCCGTTATCGCTATGACAGGCGATGGCGTCAACGATGCGCCTGCTTTGAAAAAGGCCGACATTGGCGTTGCCATGGGCCAAAGGGGCACGGCCGTGGCGCAGGAAGCGGCTGATGTGATCTTGCTGGATGACAATTTCGCGACCATCGTGAACGCGATCGATGAAGGGCGCAGGCAATTCGCCAATATCAAGAAATTCGTGCGGTACCTCATGAGTTCGAATGCAGGCGAAGTGGTGGCCTTGGTCGCGAATCTCTTGATCGGTGGTCCGCTCATATTTCTTACAACGCAGATCCTTTGGATGAACCTGATCACGGATGGCGTGACAGCCGTGGCCTTGGGGCTGGAAAAAGCGGAACCTGACATAATGAAAGAAGCGCCGCGCAAGCCGGGCAGTCCCATGCTGGGCAAGCCCGGACTTGGATTGATCTGTGTTTTCGGTTTCTACACAGGCGGAGCAAGCCTGTTCCTGTTCTATACCTTCTTGCCCGTGGATCCTGCGCTCGCCAATACCGTTGCGTTCACCGCCATGGTGGTGTTCGAAAAAGTGTCCGTGTTTGCCTTCCGGTCTCTCAGAAGTCCGGTTGGGAAAATCGGCTGGTTTTCCAACCGAAGCCTGATCTTTGCGCTGCTCCTCATGCTCGCACTGCAGATTGCGGCGGTCTATGTGCCCTTCATGCAGGTGATGCTGCATACCGTGCCGCTGGGGGTAGAACACTGGCAGTGGATCACGCTTTTGGCGCTTCCGCTGATCATCGTGCCTGAGGTGGTGAAGTGGGTGAGGCTATTCCGAGAGCAAAGGCAGCTCGTGCCTGCCAAAACGGATGCGAGCATCCACAGCGCATAGGCCCTCTGGCGATGCTATCAACGGATTGATGTCCATCTCTTCGATATCCGGAAGTGCCTGACACAGGTCGGATACGGCCAAAAGCGTGGCAACCAACGCATCGATTTGAATGGGTGCCATGTTCCGGAATGCGCCAAGGATATGCGAGATTCTGGTCGAGGCGATCAAGTGTTTTGCCGCGTCTTCCGTCAATGGCAAAACCGCCGTGGCCACGTCATCCAGAAATTCGACAAGCGTTCCCCCGGCACCAAAGGTCACAACAAGCCCAAAAACGGGATCGCGCGTCACGCCGATCAAAAGCTCTCGCGCATCCGAGAAGGACACAAACGGTTCCACCGTGACACCGTCAAACCGAGCATCCGGACGACTCTCACCCATGCGCCGCTCAATCAATTGAAACGCCTCGCGGATGTCAGCCTCGCTTTGCAGGTTGAGCTGTACCCCATCAACCTCGCTCTTGTGGGAGATATCGGATGAGGCGATTTTCAGGACGACTGCGGACTTCATTTTGGACGCGATCCGCACGGCGTCCTCTTCGGTCTTGGCAAGTTCCGGCACGGGGCAGGGTATGCCCGCTTGGGACAAAAGCCTCCGCGATGCCGTGTCGCTCATCATGCCCGGTTGGATCGGGGGCAGGCCCTTGATGATCTGCTTGGCCTTGGTTTTCTTGACGGCTGGCAGTTGCGGAGTGTCCTTGGGGGTGCGGGCAACCTGATGAGAGCGCACGGCGCAATGAAAGGCGCGGATGGCGTCTTCGGGCAGATCGAAATCCGCGATCCTCTGAGAGCGTAGTTTCGCGCGCGCCGAAGCAACCGTTGTACCGCCCAGGAAACAGGACAGGATTGGCTTGGGCTGGCTGTGATGCGCGTTCAGGATGACATCAGCCACCGCGCTTGGGGCCGTCATGGATTGTGGGCTGAGCAACGTCAGGACAGCATCGAACGCATCGCTTTCAAGGCAGGCGTCAATCGCTGCCCTGTAGTGATCCGGTGTGGCGTCGCCCACAATGTCGAGCGGGTTGCGGCGAGACCAATTTGGGCTGAGCACCTTGTCAAGTCTGGCCGTGACATCTTGGGGCAACGGGGCAATTGGCAACGACCGGTCGGACATTCTGTCCGCCGTCAGAACACCGGCCCCCCCGCCATTCGTCACCACGGCAAGGCGGTTGCCGGTGATCTGTGCGCTTTCAAGGAGTCGGGCCGTCTGCAAGAGCGCGCCAAGGGTTTGAACCTGCACCGCGCCCGCGTCTTTCAGTACGGCGCTGAATACGCGGTCCGACCCCACCAATGCACCAGTATGGGTCGCGGCTGCCTCTGCGCCGGCGGCATGGCGCCCTGCTTTCAATACAATGACAGGTTTTTGGCTACAGGCATGGGCCAGGGCCGCGCGAAACACTTCACCGCGCCGCGCACCTTCGACGTAAAGGAGAATGACGCGGCTCATCGGGTCACCCGCCGCGGCATAAAGCGCCTCTGGCAGACCAAACTGCACCGAATTTCCCAGCGACATCATGGCGCTGAAACCAAGGCCTTGATCCACGGCCATATCCGCCAATGCTGAACACACCGCGCCCGATTGCGAGATAAGCGCCAGCCCACCAAAAGGAGGCAGGGTAGGCTGAAACGTGGCGTTGAGGCGCAAATGCGGGCGAATGAGGCCAAGGCAGTTTGGTCCCATGATGGTCATGCCGCCTTCTTCAGCCGTTTTGATCAGGCGTGACACGCTGGACGGGCCATCACCGTCTTCAAATCCCGCTGTGATCACGATCGCGGATTTCGTCCCAACGCTGGCGCAATCCTGTAGCGCAGTCGCGACAGACGCGGTGGGTATTGCGATGACCGCCAATTCTGCGGACGTGCCTGCCACGGTCTGAGACGGAAAACAGGGACGGGATGACACATCCGAATACTTCGGATTGATCGGGGTTATGGCACCGTCAAAACCCTGACCAATGAGATTTCGAAAGATGTGGGCGCCGGGCGATGCAGCGCTTGGAGAGGCGCCGTAGACGGCGATGGAGCGCGGGTTCAACAAGGCGTCATGCGTCATGGGTTTTCCTGTGTGGACGGCGTTCTGCTTTCCATGAATGAGATACGGCATGGTTGTATTGATCAATATCAAATGCCGTCGCCTTTGATTTGGCTACGTTGGGCCATCCAACGGACATGGCGGCATGAGCAGCGTTCTGGAGACCAACGACCAAGTCTTGCACTTCCTGCGATCCTGGTCAGATGCGCCAGAGATTGAAACCCATGCCGCGCGCGTATTCTTGCGCGGCGGCACGGCGCTGAAGATCAAGCGCCCGGTGCACTACGATTTTCTGGATTTTCGGACCCTTGATGGTCGCAAGGGTGTCCTTGACCGTGAACTTGAGCTCAACAAACCCAACGCCCCCATGATCTACGATGCCGTTGTGCCGATTACGAAATCCTCAGATGGAAACGTGGCAATAGATGGTCCGGGCGACGTGGTTGAATGGGCGTTGAAAATGAAGCGATTTCCAAAGGGAAATGAACTAAGTGAAATCGCGCGGAGCGGGGCACTCGATCTGCCAATGGCCGAAGAGCTTGGTGAGATGGTCCACGACATGCATGCCAAAGCCCGCATGCGAAACTGCGATGGCGCAGAGCTTATCGCCGAGATCCTCAAAGAATTCCGACGCGAGTTTGCCGCGTTGGAAGTCAAAGCTGTCAAACTGGACGTCGCCATGGTTCTGGAGGGCCTCAAAACAGAAAGTGAGCGACTTTCGAAGCTGCTGCATGACAGATCCCGTGCCGGTTTTGTGCGGCGCTGCCATGGTGACCTTCACATGCGAAACATAGTCTGGCTCAACGGGCAGCCGGTGGCCTTTGATGCGCTTGAGTTCAGCGAACGGTTGGGCACCTGTGATGTTCTCTATGACCTCGCGTTTCTGCTTATGGATCTGGAGGTGGCCGGCCACCATGCGGCGGCAAACTCTGTGCTGAACGCCTATGTTTCGGCAGAACCGGATCCTGCCTCCCTGCATGGTCTGAAAGCGATGGGGTTGTTCATGGCCGTGCGCGCGGTCGTGCGGGCCATGGTGGCGGCAGAACAATTCGCCCTGTCAAACGATACGGCGAAGCTGCAAGAGGCGAAAAAATACGTCGCCTATGCAAGTCGGACAATCAAGACCGAAAAGGCGGTTTTGCATACTATCGGTGGATTGTCCGGTACGGGCAAAACGACGCTCGCGCGTGCAATCAGGGCAGGGCTGGGCGGGCATGGAGCGATCCATATTCGCAGTGATATTGAGCGCAAACGCCTTGCGGGTGTGTCGGCGCACACGCGTTTGTCCGCCACGCATTACACCAAAACCTCTAGTGCGAATACCTATGCAAAGATGCGCGAACGGGCACAGGCGTGCCTGACGAGCGGTATGCCTGTCATCATGGATGCCGTGTTTGCCGACCCACAGGAAAGAGAGATGATTGAAAATCTGGCCAAGGAGTTCGGCGTCGAATTTCGACCAGTCTGGCTGGCGGCTCCGGAGGATACGCGCAGCAGGCGTGTCACGAACAGGCAAAATGACGCGTCCGATGCCGATGCGGAGGTAGTCATGTCTCAATCAAAGAATGACTGCGGGCCGATCACCTGGCCAATTGTGCCAACCGGGGGCACCTTTGACGACACGCTGAAGGCAGTTCGCAAGGCGCTTCGCGGTCAGATCACCTCAATGGGCCAGAAAAATCGGTAGGTGGGTTTGCTCGACCATGAAGCGCGTGGTCCCGCCAAAGACGGCCTGTTGCATACGAGACCGTCCGTAAGCACCCATCACGACCAGATCCGCCCCCATTTCCATCGCGCGATCCTTGATCACAGAGCCGATCTCAAGCCCGCCACTTGGAAACTGCGAAACACTCGCCTTGCATCCGTGTCGGGCAAGCCATGTGGCCAAGGTCGCACCGGGTTCATGCTTTTCTCCCTCCACGTCGGCGAGGGCGTCTACACAGACGATCGTAACTGATGTGCTGTGCCGGATGAGCGGCAATGCCAGATGGATTGCCCTGGCGGCTGTTGCACTTTCATCCCAGGCCACCATGACGTGATCCGGTTCAAAACCTGGCGCGGTGTTGAGCATGGCCCCGATAGGCGAGGAAAACAAAACGCCATGCAAGGCTTTGTCGAAAAGGGGTTTGTCATCGCGCAGGTTGCTGGCAAAGAACGCTTGATCGCCATACCGGGCTGATTCCGCGATCCGTGCTTCCAGATCGGTGTCAAAACTTGCGATCTGCCTGACCCCACCGGCGACATCGGTGCTGGACAGAAGTTTGGCGATCTCATCGCTGCGGCGTTTGACGTCTGCGTGACGCTTTCTGAGGTTTTCAGTCCAGTTCTCGGGCAGGTTCATAGGCGCATAAGGGGTGAAACCGTATGCGGTAATCCTGGGCAAGGGCATCAACGCGCAGAGGACGATATCGAGATAAATGTTTCGTGCGGCGGCCTCGTGGGCGGTTGCAAGGACCTCTTGATCAGTCGTGTCTTCGTTTACGTGAAGAAGAGTTGTGGAACGTCGCATGTTGAAAATCTCACTTGCTGAACAGAACGGGAAGGTTTGCATCTTTCAGCAGCTTGGATGTCGTGGCACCCACAACGAAATCGTAGGCTGCGGAGTGTCCAAAAGCACCGGTGACAATCAGATCCGCCCCCTTTTCGAAGGCCGTCTTCAATAGCTCTTCGGTGATCCCGCTGCCGTGCCATTCGGTTTGGATTACATCAACGCTGTGGCCATGTCTGGAGATGGCCGTCGAGACATCAAGAATGTCTGCGTCTTGCATCTCGTCCGTCGCGCGGTTGGTCACGCGCACCAGCGTGAAATGAGACGCGTTCCCCGCCAGCGTCAAGGCGTCATGCACAGCCCGAGCCGCCTCGCGCGTGTCGCTCCAGCCGACCAGAAGGTTTTGGCCAACCTCTGGTCCGTCATAATCCATGGGAATGACAATGACCGGCCGACCACTTTGCCTGATGACCGCGCTTTGCGCGCGTCGCTGATCGTAGCGGTCTGTTTTCTTGTCTTCGTGTGCCATGATCACGAGGTCAGCCGCACGGGCGCTTTCGACCATCCGTTCGGAGGCCATCGTTGCCTGCGCCTTGAGAAGTCGCCACTCGCTGATGAAGTCCTCGTTTTCCGTGTAGGCCTCAAACACGGCCTGGATCGCGTCAGCCTCCTGTTGCTGACCTGAATTAAACTGCTGATAGACGTCAGCTGTCACATGAATGGCAACGCCGGGATAGACTTCGAGGGCTTGCAGGGTGTGAAGACCGACAAGATGCGCCCCATGTCGCCGCGCCAGTGGAACCGCCGCCTTCATCAGGGTTTCCGCGTTTTCCTTCGTGGTCATGCAAACAAGAATGGTTTTGATGGGCATGGACGCCTCCCGATGGGTATGCCCAACCGCCTCAAGCGGTTGGGCTGCAGTTCAGTCTTTTCCGATGGCCACTTTCTGGACGCCGGGTTGTGTACCCTCGGGCCGAGCAATCTCAATCGTCAGAATGCCGTTGGAAAAATCGGCCTTGGTGGCCCCGTCCGCGGGCACAAAACCAAGTGGAATACGGCGGCTGAACCTGCCGTAGCGGCGCTCGACAACGTGATATGATTTTTGCTTGTCTTCGCTCTCGGCGCTCTTCTCGCCTTTCAGAACCAGAACGTCACCCTGAATTGTCACGTCGAGATCTTCTTCAGCGACACCGGGGATTTCGGCGGTGATTTCAAGCCCCGTCTCGGTCTCGGCCACATCCATGGCTGGCAAGCCGATTGGTCCGGTGAAAAAATCATCTTCTGCGGCCGCCGGAATGGATCCACGAAGCTGATCCATCATTTGCGCCCATTCGCGCTGGAACGGCTGGAAAAAGCTGGACGGCTGTGAAAAACGCGACGGTGTGTTGGACTTTGGCATATCTAAGCTCCTTTCTCTTGTTCACGCATTGATGGATGTTCTCTAACCACCCGCTTGGCCGTGACTGTTGATCTTTATCAAGGGTGCTCGAAAATGCTCACGCAACGAAGAGAAGCCGATCAGGCCTGTCCTCAGGGCCGTCCTTGTCGCCCGAAGCGCGCGCCTCGAGCGCGGCCCAGGACAAAACTTCAACTCGGTGCACACCCTTCAGCCTGATCACTCCATCCTTGCGCAATGCTGTAAAACACCGGCTCACGGTTTCGGTCGTCAAGCCCAGAAAGTCTGCTATGTCGGTCCGGCTCATCGGCAGATCGACCGTGATATCGCGGCTGTTTGCGTCACAGCAGCGTTCCACCAGCGTCTTGAGGAATGAAGCGACCTTTTCCGGGGCACATTTACGACCCAACATCATGAAATGATCCTGCATGGCGCTGATTTCATGCATGGCCGCCTCCAGAAGGGCGCGATGCATCGTCGGATTGGTGCCCGCGTCATCGAGATATGTGCGCTTGATCAGTTGCAAGCGTGTTTCGACAAGAGCATCACAATCCGTGTGGTGGCATCCGCTTGCCGGGAACCCGACGATGTCGCCGGGATATCCAAAGGCGATAACTTGCCGACGTCCGTCTTCCAAAACGCGTGTCAACCGTACCACACCGGATTTGATCAGGTAGAGATAAGCGACAGTGTCGCCTTCGTAGTAAAGGTAGGAACCCGCCGGAAGATTTTTGGATGGGGCCTTTTGCTCGTGTTGCATGGCCAGGACTTCTGCACAGTGCGGTTCGTCGCATGACGTGGTGACATACATCGGTGTTCTCCTGTTGCGTCGGAGAACAAATTGGACGATGCGTGTAATCTGAGATACGTTTCCAATGCATCGTTGTGTATGAAAGTGTAACTTCGCGCCTAAAGTCGCATGATTCTGCATGACGCTGCCAAGTCTTGAGGTGCGCCCATGCCCGGAAAAAAATCAGCGCTGGTCGTCGAAGACGACCCGAAAATAAGACGTCTGCTGAAGAACATCTTGGAAGAAGACGGATTTTGCGTATTCGAGACTGAACAGCTCGAAGATGCCGTGGCCATTGTGCGGGAGGAACGTCTGTCTCTCGTGACACTGGATGTTCAGCTGGGGGGCGAAAGTGGCTTTGACGTGTTGCGCGCCATTCGGGCTCTGTCCATGGTACCTATCATCATGGTAACGGGCCGCGATGATGTCATCGACCGTGTTCTTGGTCTTGAGATGGGCGCGGATGACTACATCACGAAACCTTTTCATGTCAGAGAGATGCTTGCCCGTATTCGCGCCGTCTTGCGCAGGCCGCCCGTCGAAAAGGCGGAACCGACGGCCTGTACGGAGAACGACGACGTGGAGGCGTTTATTTTCGATGGTCTGAAGGTCATGCCCGATATCATGGAAGTACAGGGCAGGGACAACACGGAATGTAGTCTTTCGACCGCCGATTTTACGCTTTTGAAAGTGTTCCTGGACCGTCCGAAGCGTGCATTGTCACGGGATCAATTGATGGATCTTATTGGCGGCACAAGCTGGTCACCGCTCGACCGAACCATCGACAATCAAGTTGCGCGTCTGCGCAAGAAGATCGAACGCAACCCAGCCGAGCCCAAACTGATCAAGACCGTGCGCGGTGTCGGTTACATGTTCGCACATGACGTCGTGAAAACGACCATTCATGCAGGTTTTTCCAAAAGCGCATAAAGCCGCGTCGCGAGTTCTGACTGACGGTAGGGTTTGTGCAAGATGTCAAAGCTGTCGGCGCCGCTAATGGAGCCCGTGACAACGTCGCTGGCATAGCCAGACGTGAGAAGCACTTGCACGTGCGGAAACTCCTGTTTGATCAATTCCGCAAGGTCATATCCATTGATGTCGCCCGGCATCACCAAGTCGCTGAAGACAACATCGACGTCCAAGCCATCCGACAGCATCTCATACGCCGCGTCTCCATGCGGTGCCTCACTTGTTTCATAGCCCAAATCGCGGATTCTCTCGACCGACAGGCGGCGCACTTTTGGATTGTCCTCCACAATCAGGACGTGGTGCCCTTTGCCTTTGGGAAGCTCTGCTAGGCTCTTTTTCAAGGACCCGTCCTGCGCGGCGTCCGCGGGCTTCAAGACTGGAAAATAGAGACCAAAACTCGTCCCGTGCCCCAGTTCGCTATATAGTGTGATGTGGCCTCCGGATTGGCGGACGAAGCCATAGACCATCGACAATCCAAGCCCCGTGCCGCCTGTGTCAGATTTTGTGGTAAAGAAAGGTTCAAAAGCACGTTGCTGTGCTTCGAGGCCCATGCCCTCACCGTTATCGCTGACGAAAATGCGTACGTAGTCTCCGGGCTCTATGTCGGTTTCCTGGGCCATGTAGGTGTCGTCTATAGTGATGTTCGACACTGAGATCAGGAATTCTCCACCATCGGGCATGGCGTCTCTGGAATTCAGCGCAAGGTTAATCAGGGCAGATTGCAGTTGGACCGGATCAACCAGGACGTCAAACGCGTCATCGGCAAATTCCGTCCTGATGTCATAGTTTTCGCCAATTGTGCGTTTAAGTAGCTGCAATGCGTCCTTTGCAACTGCACGCAAGTCGGTCCGGACGTGTTTGAGTTGGCCCTTTTTGGCGAAGACCAAAAGCCGGGATGTCAGTTCAGCGCCCAATTCGGCCGATTCAAGCGTGTCTTTGATCAGTGCCTTCTGCCGATCGTCTGCGCCACGCATTTCCAACAGTTCCAGATTGCCAATAACGACGGTCAGCAGGTTGTTGAAGTCATGGGCGATACCACCCGTAAGCTGCCCGATTGCGTCCAGCCTTTGTGATCTTGCAAGCGCGTCTTCTGATGCGCGCCGATCCGTTAGATCATGCAATATGCCCACGAACAGACGTTGCCCTTCGAGGTCTGTGTTGCCGACGGAAAGATGCAGGGGAAAAACGCTTTCATCTTTGCGCAAACCTTCGACGTCGCGGCCAATGCCGATGATGCGTTTCTCGCCGGTTTCGATATGGGTGTCCATGAACCGGTCATGCATGGCGGCCAAGGCTTCCGGCATAAGCATATTCACGCTTTTGCCGACCATTTCTGAAACGTCATATCCAAACAGTTTGGCCGCGGCGCGATTTGCGCGCAACATGATCCCCGACGCGTCAGATACAATGATTGCATCCACGGCGGCCTCCATAATGGCCGTGAGCAGCGCGCTGTCTTGGGATTTCTCTTTCACATCCATTTGCCGCTCACAGTCTGCCAAACCGAACAAATACTTGGCAAGAACCCTGTCATCCTTTGGCAGGAAAGCAAACCCGCTAGAATGACCCACCCACCTTGATTTTTGTCAAGCCGCACGGCGCATGATTTGCCCAACATGTGCAAAACCATGAGGTGCTGAACAATGAAGCCGAAAACAACATGGGTCGCGGTTGCCAATGCCAGACTGGCGCGGGTGCTTGTACACGCCGGTGCAGGGCAGGGCTTGCAGGCTCAAAGCAAAATGACCCTGCATGCCGTCGAAGCCCCAAAACCGCAGGACAAGGCGGGCGTAGGGCACAGCATCGCGGGACCGGCTCGAAACGCCGTCGAGCAAAAAGGCGAACAAGAGCAGGCCGAAAGGGATTTCGCTCAAACCATCGCGGACGCTCTGTTCCACGCCCAGCAGCGAGAAGAGTTTGACCGGCTGATCATCGTGGCCGGCCCGCACATGCTGGGTGTCTTGCGGACGTTTCTCGCGCCCGATGTGGCCCAGCGCGTGATCGGCGAGATTGCCAAGGACCTGACTCATGTTTCGACCGAAGCCATCGGCGAACACCTTGGCGATTTGATCTATGTCTGATCACCCGGCAGACGTCGCTTCATTTGCAAAAAAGGTGTCACCATGAATATCTTCATCGGATACGTGTCCCTCGAAGGGCATACCGCCAAGATCGCGGAACATGTTGCGAAAATGGCTGTCGCGCGCGGCCACGAGGTACAGCGGGTCAATCTAGCGGATGATCTGGAGCCCATAGATGTCAAAGCCTTTGATCGCGTGATCCTGGCTGGATCTGTCCATCAGCGGCGTCATCCCAAGGAGCTTGAGGTATTTCTGGCGGCTGAACAGGACGCACTTCGGGACGTTCCGACGCTTTTTTTGTCAGTCAGCCTCAGTGCGGCCTTTGACGAAGGGCACGAAGATGCAACCGACTACCTCATTGAAATGAAAATGCGAACGAAGTTTGAGCCGTCAGAAGACATGCTCGTCCCCGGCGCAATCAACGTCGAGGAATACGATTATTTCGCGCAACAGGTCGTGCAATATGTCGTCATGCGCGGAAAGGATTATGACCGGTCCGTAGGCTATCACGACTTCACCGACTATGCAGCGCTTGACGAAAAAGTCGCTCAATTCCTGAAGGCCTGAAGGTCATCCCGGCGTGTCAGACGGGGTCACGGTCCAGTTCCGACAGCACTGAAAGGTATCGGGATACATCCGCCAGTGTAACAACCCCCCGCAAGCGGTTGGAACTCGCGACGAGGAACTTCCGTCGTCCGGTGGCGCCAATTTTGGCCAGAAGATCAAGCGCAGGCGCGTTTGTCCGAAGGACCGTCTCGGTGCTTGTTTCCACAAAGACATCTCCGACCTTGGTGCTCGACCAGTTTTCCCTCTCAATGCCGGACACCACTTCGGTGTCGATGTATCCAAGCAGAAATTCGTTTTCCATCACCGGAACAAAACTGATCCGATTTGGAAGCAGAACCTGATTGACCAAAGCCGACAGCGTAAGGTCCGGTTCGACGGAGATGACATCCGGGGTCATAAGATCTCCGACGGTCATGGACTTCAGCCGCGTTTGTGTTCGTTGCACGGCAACATGGCTCTTTGCTGCGAAGAAGATGAAGAAACCGATGAAGATTTGCCAAGCCCCGGCGATAACACTGCCTGTGAACAGCAATGCAAATCCAATGCCCATCAACACGTAGGACAGAACCACGCCAGACTGTGCGGCAACCTTGGTCGCGGCCATGACATCGCCGCTTCGCTCCCAAAGAATGGAGCGTAGAATGCGCCCTCCATCGAGTGGAAATGCGGGCAACAGATTGAAGACCGCCAGAACAAGGTTGGCGATTGCAAGGTAGTACAGGATTTCCGACAGCGGAGCAGGGGACTTCAGATAGGTCGCAACTGCACCCGATCCCCAAAACCCAATCGTGAGCATCAAGCTCATGATCGGACCCGCGCTCGCGATGAAAAACTCTTCACGCGCTGACGCAAATTCATCTTCCAGCTCCGCAACGCCACCAAAGATGAAAAGCGTGATTTGGGAAACGTTGCGACCAAACCTACGGGCGACCAGGGCATGGGCCAATTCGTGCAGGACAAGACTTGCAAAGAACAAAAGCATGCCCAGAAGCCCATAGAACACATACGCCATCTCTCCAGCCCCCGGGGCGCGCAGCGGCAGGACTTGCGCCGACAGGGTCCATGTCACAAGAAGTGCGATCAAGACCCAACTTGGCGACAGCGCAAGACTAATCCCGAAGAGGGTCATGATCTTATGGCTGTGAGGAGACACGGCATCCCTTCCTTTTCGTCGAAGGGTACGTCAGCGCGATCATGGTGCCTTTGATTTTGCTCAAGTTGTTCCTGTGACCATGTGCCTAAATCGTAGCGGAAAATTCATCCAGTCTTCCTGTCTTCAAACCCATGCCCGGATCCGCCACATGTCCTTGCTCACTGCCAGTCTATTGTTTGCCGCATGTGCGGCGATCGTGTGGATGTCGGGTGCCCGTCTGGCATATCTGGCGGACGCTCTGGCGGATCGATTGAAACTTGCCAAGTCGATCGTCGGCCTTTTGGCTCTGTCCACGGCCACATCGTTGCCGGAGATTTCCACAACTCTGAGCGCGGCCGTCAAACAGTCTCAGGACTTGGTGCTCAACAACCTGTTTGGCGGTATCGCATTGCAAACGATGATCCTTGCCATGGCCGACTTCTGGGCGCGCGGACCGATTACGAATTATCCCCGCAAAGCCAATCACGCTGTTGAGGCGACGCTTCTGAACCTCATGTTGGGTGTGACCATGGTTCTCCTTCTTCTGGGCGAACCATGGTCCTACGCCTCTATCGGGCTGGGAAGCGTGTTTGTGGCCTGCGTCTATTGCGGTGTAATCTGGCTGTTGCGCACCCGCGTAGACGAAGACGATTGGATCCCCGTCGATTTGCCCGATATCGGCACGCAAACACAGATCGCATCCAGCCACCTGCCGGAGGCCAGCACCAAATCCCTGCTGTTTCAGGCGGCGTTGTCCTGTCTGTCCATTTTGGTCTTCGGGGTTTTGCTGGTCCTGAGTTCGGAAACCATCGCTGTCGAAACAGGTCTTGGAGCCAGTTTCGTAGGGGTTACGCTCCTTGCGGCGGCCACGTCCCTTCCCGAACTGACCACGAGCATTGCTGCTGTTCGGCTGGGTGCCTATACGATGGCCATATCCAACATTTTCGGCAGCAACCTGATCATGCTGGTTTTGGTGTTTCCGGCTGATGTGTTCTACCGGCAGGGTCCTATTCTGGCCTCTGCGTCGCCCACGTCGCTTGCTTCTCTCGGGTTTGGGGTCATTGTAACGTCGATATTCCTGACAGGGCTCATCGTGCGACGCAAACCGCGTGTTGGGCCAATTGGCGTGGATTCCCTGCTCGTTATTCTCGTCTTCTTTGCTAGTCTTGTTTGCTACTACGCGCTCCGATGAAACGTCCGTGAATTGACAAAGATCAAGCGCGGGCCAGGCGGGCGTTCTAGTGTTCTCGGGATCTGTACTGTGACAGTCCGGATACCAAACATGAGGACATGAAAATGGCTGCAAATGTTGGAAAAATCGACCGGCTTCTGAGGTTCATCCTTGGATTTGTTCTTGTGGTTTTGCCGCTGATGAACTTCCCGGAGCTTTGGTCCAATGAATGGCTGGCCTATGCATCCATGGGCATTGGGGCGGTGCTGGCGTTGACCGCCGTGATCAGCTTCTGCCCGATCTACCGGCTCTTCGGCATTTCGACCTGCAAACTTTGAAATCAGATCAAAGTAAGATGAAGATTACGCTGATTACAGGCGCTGAATTGAAGCGCGGATCGCCGAACTGACTGCCCGTGCCCGTGTGATCGAGGACGATTTGGATCACGAGATGTCACGCGACATGTCGGATCAGGCGATCGATCTGGAGGATGATGAAGTGCTGGAATCGCTCGGACATGCTGCCCAGAACGAAATCGAGCATCTTCAGGTTGCATTGTCATTGATGGATATCGACGAATGCGGTGTCTGTCAGAAGTTTGGCGGCGACATTTAGAAAGCGCGGCTTTATGCCGTGCTCCACGCCGTTCAATGCAAGGAGTGTGCCGCAGCGGCGCAAGGCTAGGGGTCTCAGATAATGCAATGGTGCAGCGCGGCTTCCGGCCCCGATGTCACCCTTCCACCCGTGTTCCTGCCTTTCCTTC
>CAYMEC010000047.1:0-8647 GCA_964389425.1 uncultured Roseovarius sp. | reverse complement strand
AGCGCGGCTTCCGGCCCCGATGTCACCCTTCCACCCGTGTTCCTGCCTTTCCTTCGAGCATGTCCACCGCGTCTTCCATACGGCCAATATGGGCGATTGCGCCCGATGAAGCGAAATCAAACGCGGCTTTCACCTTTGGCTTCATTGAACCACTCGGCAGGTTCAAATGACCAAGGTCGTCGCGGCGAACAGCGCGGATCGCACTCGCGTTTGGCTTTCCAAAATTCGTGTAGACCGCATCCACATCCGTCAAAAGCAAGAGCGCATCGGCCTTGAGCTCTCGCGCCAAAAGCGCGCTGGACGCATCCTTGTCGATCACGGCTTCCACGCCCATAAGACTGCCATTTCGAAGGCGAACAACGGGGATGCCGCCGCCACCGGCGCAAATCACAACCATGCCATGATGAAGCAGCGTCCGGATAACGGGCAGGTCGGGTATTTCAAGCGGCGCGGGCGAGGCGACCACACGTCGCCAATGCTCACCATCCTGGGCAATCTGCCATCCCGCAGCCTTGGCGCGCGCTCTGGCTTCGTCTTCGCGATACACCTGCCCGATGAACTTCGTCGGTGTTAGAAACGCGGGGTCCTTCGCGTCAACCAGAACCTGCGTCAAAAGCGTTGCGACCGGTCGATCATGGTTCAACGCGTTTTCCAGCTCCTGTTCGATCAGGTATCCGATCATGCCTTCGGTTTCGGCGCTCAGCATGTCAAACGGATGGGCGACATGGGGATCAAACGCAGCGCCTTGCATGGCCAGCAGGCCGACCTGAGGCCCATTGCCGTGGGTGATCACCAACTGATGTCCCGCCTTCAAAATGTCAGAGAGGCACTTGGCTGCGACTTTGACATTTTCGCGCTGTGCCTTGGCGCTTGGGTCCTGCCCACGGCGCAACAGAGCGTTTCCTCCCAAGGCTGCCACGACCAACATCTTAGGCCCCCAGCGTCGCGACCAGAACGGCCTTGATCGTATGCAAACGGTTTTCGGCCTGATCGAAAACGATTGAGGCTTTGCTTTCAAAGACGTCGTCCGTCACTTCCATTTCAGTCACGCCGAAATCCTTCTCGATGTCCTTTGCAACGGACGTATCCGCGCTGTGAAACGCGGGCAGGCAATGCATGAAAAGGGCGCGCGGATTGCCGGTCAGGTACATCAGGTCCGCGTTGACCTGATAGGGCATCATCTGCTTGATCCGGGCGGCCCACTTTTCCTTTGGTTCCCCCATGGAAAGCCAAACGTCCGTGTAGACGAAATCCACCTGCGCGACGGCGGTTTCGATATCGTCCGTGATCATGATCCGCGCGCCCGTTTCCTCCGCCAAACCACGCGCCTCAGCCTCCAGATCCTGATCCGGCCAACAGTCTTTTGGACCGCAGAGGCGAACATCCATGCCCATCTTGGCCGCGCCAATCATCAAGCTGTCACCCATGTTGTTGCCCACGTCCCCCAAAAAGACGAAAGAGATCTCGTCAAGGGGCTTGTTGCAGTGCTCCTGCATGGTCAGAAGGTCAGCAAGAATCTGCGTTGGGTGAAATTCATCCGTCAGGCCGTTGTAGACAGGCACGCCCGAATACTCGGCAAGCTGCGCCACAATCTCCTGCCCGTAGCCGCGGTATTCGATGGCGTCATAAATGCGGCCCAACACCCGCGCGGTGTCCTTGGCGGTTTCCTTTTTGCCTAGATGCGAGCCGCTGGGCCCGAGGTAGGTGACACGCGCGCCCTGATCATAGGCGGCAACTTCGAACCCGATGCGCGTGCGGGTCGAGTCCTTTTCAAAGATAAGCGCGATGTCCTTGCCGATGAGCGTTGGAACCTCGGTGCCGGCATATTTGGCGGCCTTGAGATCGGCAGAGAGTTTGAGCAAGAAGCGGATCTCTTGCGGGGAGAAATCCCTCAGCGATAAATAATGACGATTTCTCAGATTGTATGCCATGCACGCCTCCTGTCCTGTGTCACACAGCGTCGCGAATGGTTGGGCAGGTCATGCAGTGCCCGCCGCCGCGCCCCCGTCCAAGCTCCGCGCCCGGCATTTCGAGAACCGTGACACCGGCCGCGCGAAGCGCCGCGTTGGTGTCGTCGTTGCGATCGTAGGCCATCACGACACCCGGGCGCAGTGCCACGACATTGTTGCCGTCATTCCATTGCTCACGCTCCTGTTCGGACGGGCTGTCGCCACCGGTCGGAACAATCTGCAATCGCTTGTATCCAAGGACATCGGCGAGAATGTCAAAGGTCGGGCGATCATCGCGCCGGAAATCCAGCGGTCTTTCCCCTGCGCCCGGGTGGATGTCATAGCAGGTCAGGTCGTCAGCCACTTCTCTGAACGTCGTGACAATGTCGTCCCCGCAGAACGTCAGCACCGTGTCCAAATGCATCGCTGCGCGTGACTTCGGCATTTGAAAGGCAAGCACCCTTTGCGCGGCACCAGTATCAAACAGGGCTTCAGCCAACAAACCCACCGCTTGCGGAGAAGAGCGTTCGCCCATGCCGACAAGCACGGTGCCACTACCAACCGGCATCACGTCGCCGCCCTCCAATGTCGCCAGCCCATGATCTCGTGTGGGATCACCCCAGTGAACCTGTACGCGTCCGGCGAATTTGGGGTGGAACCTGTAGATCGCGGTGGTGAGCAGGGTTTCGGGCCGTCGCGCAGGCCAGAACATTGGATTGAGACAAACACCCCCGAATACCCATGCGCTGTTGTCACGCGTGAAAAGGGCGTTCGGTAAAGGCGGAAACACCAGCCCGTCTTGCCCAAGATACCCGCCAAACAAACCGGTCGGTTTGAAAGGCAGGTCTGCAATGGACAAGCCACCAAGCAGATACCGCGCCAGCGTCGTACCGGGGATCTCATCCATCCAGGCCCGCAGCTCCCGCAACATGCCGACGCCGACTTGGTGCGGTGTCACCCGATGATCAAGCACCCATGCGCGCGCATCCGGCAGGTCGAGCGTTTCGGCCAAAAGATCATTCACGTCGAGCACCTCGACGCCTTCGTCTCGCATCAGGGTGCAGAACGTATCATGGTCCTTTTGCGCCTGCTTGACCCAGAACACATCATCAAAAAGCAGGTCCTGGCAGTTGCTCGGTGTCAGTCGGCGATGCGCCAGACCGGGGCGGCACACCAACACTTGTCGAAGCCGGCCCGTTTCGGAGTGAACACCAAGGGTAGGGGGTGTCATGGCGATACCTTTCTTGCGCTGTGTCACAGCATCACGGCGACACTGAGCGCTGCTGAAATGAAGAGTGTGAGAAGCAAAAGCAGGGGCCAGATGAAGACAATCCACCGGTCATACGACACCCGTCCAATCGCCAACCCGCCGATCACAACTGCGAAAGTCGGATTGAACAGGTTTACCAACCCGTTCGCCGATTGATAGGCGGTTACGACGAGATCCCGGCTGACGCCGGCAAAGTCGGCGAGCGGGGCCAGAATAGGCATGGACAGCACGGCAAGGCCCGAGGACGAGGGCACGAAGAAACTCATTCCGACCTCAATCCAGAACATCAGGTTGATGAAGGCCAGGTCGCCCACACCGGCAAGCGATTGTTCGGCGCTGTGCAGGATCGTGTCGGCGATAAGACCGTTTTCCATGATCACCACGATGCCGCGGGCAAGACCGATGACAAGCGCCACGCCCAGCAGATCGCGCGCGCCGTCAACAAAGCTGCCGGTCAGTTTCTTTTCCCCCAACCGGGCGATCAAGCCGACAAGGATGGCGGCACCAAAGAAAAGCGCGCCCATGCGAGCCATCCACCAGCCTTGCGAAGAGACACCCCAGATCATCACACCAAAGGTCACAGCGAAGACCAGCAAAACGATTTTTTGCGTGCCGTTCAAAACCGGGGTGTCTGCGACATCGGGGTCATCTTTCAGAAAATGCTTTCGATGCGCTTCGGCCTGTTTGGCCACGACTGAACGCGAAGGATCCTCTTTGACGCGTTTGGCATACCGCATCACGTAAAGTGCACAGATCACAAATCCGCCGAGCAATACCACCAGCCGCAGCGCCAACCCGTCGGTGAACGGTATCCCGGAGGCGTTGGCGGCAATCACTGTTGCAAACGGATTGATCGTCGACCCCAGAACGCCAATGCCCGCACCGACCAGAATGATGGCAACGCCCGTGATGGCATCATAGCCCGCGGTTATCATGACCGGGATGAGGATGGCGTAGAAGGCAATGGTTTCCTCCGCCATCCCGTAGGTCGTGCCCCCGGCCGCGAACAGGGCCATCAAGATCGGGATCATCCAGATCTCACGGCCCTCAAGCGCGCGCATCGCCGATTTGATGCCGGTGTCAATCGCACCCGTTGCATTGACGACACCCAGGAACCCGCCCAGCATCAGGACGAACAGGGCAACATCGATGGCTCCCGCTTCGTAGCTATCTGGATTGTAGAAGCCCGCGATGGGCGCCAACATAACGTCGACAAAACCCTGAGGATTGGATTCGACAGTCTTGTAAGTGCCCGCAACCGCGATTTCGCGGCCAATGCTTTCGCTTTCAGCGCGGTCATATTGCCCGGCTGGAATGATCCAGCTGAGGGCGGCAACCAAAATGATGAGCAAGAACAGGATTGTGTATGCCGTTGGAAACCTCGACGAAAAGTCGAGCTGTTCCGTGTCGGTTTGCGCGTCTGTCTGAGCCATGTCCCCACCTTCCAAAGTATCCAGAGCTATCACGCCTTCGCTGTTCAGAAGACGCGTTCGAGACAGTGATACGGCAAGAAAACCAATCGAGATTGACGGAAATCAATCTCAGTTCGTTGTTGCGATAGACCGGCGGAAGAGAACGAGGCTGATGACCAAGAGGATCCCACCAAGTCCCGACATCCACAATAGTTCGGGCCAGATCGTTTCGATCCCCGCGCCCTTGAACACGATGGCCTGACTTGCCGCCATGTAGTGGCGGGACGGAAGCAGCATGGTCCCGAACTGCAACCATTCCGGCTGGCCTTCGACGGGCGTTTCGCCCCCCGAAAGCATAAGCATCGGCAAAATGATCAGCATGACGAGAAGCGCAAATTGCGCCATGGATCGCGCGATCGTAGCAAGGAAGACACCAAGCGCCGTTGCAGTGAAGAGAAAGAGCGCCGTCCCCGCCAGAAACAGCCACAATGACCCGACTATCTCCACCCCCAGAAAACCTTGCATGATCAGGAGCATGCACAGATACGCCGAGACCAGAACGATGATCGCGTTGGCCCAGATTTTGGCGGCGGCTATTTCAAACGGCCCCAGCGGCATGGCAAGCAAATGCTCGATTGTCCCGTGCTCCCGTTCACGGATCATCGCAGCACCGGTGAGGATCGTGCTCAACCACATGACCTGACCGATAAGCGCAACGACCCCTG
The DNA here is from genome assembly GCA_964389425.1 of uncultured Roseovarius sp. GTDB lineage: Bacteria > Pseudomonadota > Alphaproteobacteria > Rhodobacterales > Rhodobacteraceae > Roseovarius. Next base: position 3,291 of record CAYMEC010000047.1, on the reverse strand, counting down.
CAAAGCGTACTGTGTCACGGTTCGGATTGAACGCACTCCGGACAATGATGTCGATCTGCGGGGCGTCCAACAAGTCGGCCCCCAGTGCGAACCGGCGGATCTCTGCGCTCAGGATATTGGTGATGTAGCTCGCGCCGATCCCCGCCTGTTCCATGGCTGTCGCATCAATCAACACCTGTATTTCCGGCGCGCGGGCCGCAAGGAAGTCTTTTTCAAACCCGGGCGGTATCGCCACCACGAAAAGATATTGTCCGTCATCCATCAGTGTGGCCCCGGTGCCGGGTGCGATCTGTTCGACCGGTTGAAACTCGGGCGGGAAAAACGCCGCCGCGAGGGCGCGGGAAAATGGCGAGTTATCCTCGTCGACAAAAGCGATTGAGGCATTGTTGACGGAACTGGCTACTCCTGTGGCTTCCATCAGCGGAGAGAACGAGAAGGACCAGACGAGCAGGGCAATCATCACCCAGTCGCGGCGCAGGCTCATCACCTCCTTGAGGCCCAGCCAGAAAATGCAGGACATCCGTTCCATTCACCTCTCCTGTGACCTGAGCAGCAAAACAGCGAACGTCGTCAACACGGGCCCGAACAGCCCGAGAATAAGGACGTCGGACCCCAGCGCCTGCCATCCCAGACCCTTGGTAAAGGTGCCTACATTTATGTGCAGAAAGTACGACGACGGCCAAAGTGACCCGATGGCCTGTGCGCCGGGCTCCAGCGTCGATACAGGTTGCAAAAGTCCCGAAAACTGAATGGTGGGCACGATGGATGCGATTGCGGTGGCAAAGACCGCAGCGACCTGTGTTGACGTAAGGTTTGCAATCAGCAGGCCATATGACGTTGTGGCCCAAACATACAGAAAGGCCCCCACCGCCAGAGGCATCGGATTGCCCTTCAAAGGCACACCGAAAATCACGATTGTCATCGCGGCCAGTAACACGAAATTCGCAAACCCGATCACGATATAGGGAATCTGCTTTCCCAAAAGAAATTCTAGCCGAGATGTCGGTGTGACGTAGAAATTTATAACGGATCCCAGTTCCTTTTCGCGGGCCACGCTGACGGCCATCAGGACGGCGGGAAGCATGATCAGTAAAATCGCCGGCATTGCGGGCGCCATCGCGGCTATGCTCTCAAAGTTCTGGTTGTATCTGAAACGCGGCTCGATCCGGACGAGGTCCGGTTGCGCGGTGCCATTTTCACGGCTGAGCCCCGACAGAAAGGACTGGTGCAAACCAGCGACATAGCCCTCGACCGTTTCGCCTTTGAACGGGATCGCACCGTCCACGGTTGCCAGAACCTCTGTTGGCTCGCCTTTTCGCAGCCGTTCACCGAAACCCGGCGGCAATTCCACCAACAGTGACACGTCACCTGCCGCCAGACGTTGACGCCCTTCCGCGGCACTTTCCAGCGGCGGGGTTCCCTCAAAGTACCTCGACCCTTCGATCTCGGCGATATACGCGCGGCTTTCGGGCCCCTGCGACAGGTCCAGCACAGCAAAGCGCAGGTCCTCGATGTCGAGCGTGATCCCGTAGCCGAAGACCAGCATCAGAATAGCCGAACCCACGAAGGCAAATGCGAGCCGAACGCGGTCGCGCAGCACTTCCACGGTTTCCCGTTTTGCGTAGGCCAGAATGCGGCCAAGGTGAGGGTTTGACGCCCGTCGCTTTGCCTCGGTCGGCACTTGAGGCGCCGTCACGAGACCCGGCGGCTCCGCACGCTCCAAAACCGTGATAAACGCGTCTTCGAGGCTTTCTGCATGCTCTGCGGCGGTCAAGGCTTCGGGGGTGCCTTCTGCCAGTACTTTGCCAGCATGCATGAACGAAACCCGATCGCAGCGTTCCGCCTCATTCATGAAGTGGGTGGAAATGAAGATTGTCACGTTTTCTTGGCGGGACAAGTCCAGCAACAGTGCCCAAAAACTGTCTCTGGCTTCGGGGTCCACGCCTGACGTCGGCTCGTCGAGGATCAGAACATGAGGACGATGAATGACGGCAACGGCGAGCGACAAGCGCTGTTTGATGCCAAGCGGCAGATCGCTCGCCAACGCGTTCAGATGTGCCCCGAGTTCAAAGTGCCGGATCAACTCGTCGATCCGACTGTCCTGATCCGTTATCCCGAAAATGCGCGCATGCAGACGCATGTTTTGCAGCACGGTCAGCTCTCCATAGAGCGAAAACTGCTGGCTCATGTAACCGACTTGGCGCCGCATCTCCAGATTGCGTGCATCGATCGGGCGGTCGAACATGTAGGCCTCCCCCTCGCTCGCAACGAGCAACCCGGTGAGCATTTTCATGGTCGTGGACTTGCCGCACCCGTTCGATCCCAGAAATCCAAAGATTTCGCCCCGATGGATGGTGAAATCAACGTGATCAACGGCCGTAAAATCACCAAAACGACGAGTCAGGCCCCTGGCGGTTATCACGACATCCCTGGCGTGTTCATCGGCCCTTGTCGTGTCTGACAGCACATCCACCGCACCTGGGTTCCGCAACCGCTTATACGCCGTTTCGAGGTCCTTTTCCGATCCCCTCAAATCCTGCGGATGACCTTGAAAGAGCACCCGACCGGCGTCCAGCGCAACGATATGGTCAAAGTGTTCGGCCTCCTCCATGTAGGCTGTCGAAACGAGAATTGAGAGCTTGTCGTTTTCTGCGCGAACAGCATCGATCAACGCCCAGAACTGACGCCGTGACAGAGGATCCACACCGGTCGTCGGCTCATCAAGCACCAGCAGCACAGGATCATGGATCAAAGCACAGCACAGCCCGAGCTTTTGCTTCATGCCGCCGGACAGCTTTCCAACCAACCTGTCACCGAAAGGGGCAAGCCCCGTGGCAGTCAGCAACACGTCAATGCGAAGCTCACGTTCCCGATGGCCTTGCCCAAAAAGGCGCGAGAAGAATTCGAGGTTCTCCCGGACCGAAAGCTCACTGTACAGGTTGCGGCCAAGGCCTTGAGGCATGAATGCAATCGAAGGGCAGACTTTTTGTCGGTGACGCGCATCGCCAATGGATCCGCCCAGAACCTGCACGGCGCCATCCTGCAGTTTCTTGGCTCCGGTGATGAGACCGAGGAGTGTCGATTTGCCTACGCCATCGGGCCCAATCAGGCCCACCAGCTTTCCACATGGAAGATCAAGGGAAACCCCATCAATCGCGACGGTGTTCTTATACCGGTGAGTGACCTCCCGAAGTTCGAAAGACGCAGGTGCAACCGAGCCGTTCATTCGAATATCTCGTCGGGAATGCGCTGATTGAGTTCCTCGGGCCACGGGCGATCCGGATCAAGCCT
>CAYMEC010000046.1:0-30150 GCA_964389425.1 uncultured Roseovarius sp. | reverse complement strand
CACCCATTCGGTGGAAGAAGCGCTGCTTCTGGGCGAACGCTTGCTCGTCATGGCTCCGCGCCCCGGGCGCATTCACAAGGAATACCGCCTGCCGTTTGCCGATCTGGGCGTGGGCAAGGACCTGCGGGAAGTGAAGAAACACCCTGAATTCAACACCCGCCGCGAAGAAATCCTTGAGATGATCTGGAACATGGAAGAAGAGATTATGGGCCGAGTGGAGGAAAGCGCATGACCGGTTTTCTCGTTCTCGCGCTCTATGTCGGCGCATTCCTTGGCGCGTATTTCGCCTTTTCACTGATCTACAAAGCGGCTTTCGCGCGGGCGGATTTCACCTCTCTCAAGACGGTCAAGTTCGGCGACGAAAGCGCCGTGAAAGCCAATCGCGTGGCCTCTGTCCTTTCGGTGGTCACGATCTTTCTGCTGTGGGTCGGGTTCACCAACTCCACACTGCCCTTGCCCAAGGCGCCATCGCCTTTCGTGGGTGATGTGACTTTTACCTACACCTCTACCACCGCCGACGGGCAAACCGATGACGCCGAAGTCACCGTACGCGTTTACCGCGAAGACATCAGCCAGACCGTGGACGCCGAGGGCAACCCGGGCCGCATCCCCGAGCCACCCGAGGTGGAGCCGGGCGATGGCTTTGCCAAGAACGACAGCATCGTTGTGCCGCGCTATGGGTTCAAAGTGATCCAGGTGCGCAAGAATGATGAGATTGCTCGCAATGACGGCGCCGTGATCACGGCCTTCAACGGTGTACCTGTGCAGCCCGGCCAATCCATCCTCATCCCGGAAGGAGAGATCGGCCTGACCGACAAAGGCACGCCCTCCTTCTCGCCGGCCACGGGCCAAAGGATGCAGCGCCTTTACTTGCCCGCGCCTGAGGTGACGGTGGACCGTTTCCTTGAATTGACCGATGAAGGCTATCGCAACTTCACCCTGCTGGAGCACACATGGATTTCGCTCTGGCGCGTTTTGCAGGGCTTCTTCTTCGGTTCGCTACTGGGCATTCCACTGGGCTATGCGATGGGTCTGACCAACTGGTCCCGTGGCTGGTTCGACCCCATTGTGGAATTCATGCGGCCCGTGCCGCCACTGGCGCTGATCCCGCTGATGATCATCTGGTTCGGGATCGGGGAAGCCTCTAAGGTCATCCTGCTCTTCCTTGCTGCGCTTTGGATCATGGCGATCGCAGCGCGCGCGGGCGTATCCGGCGTGGCGATCTCCAAGGTGCATGCGGCCTACTCTCTGGGGGCCAGCAAATGGCAAATCCTGACGCGTGTGATCATTCCCAACTCTCTGCCGGAAATTTTCACAGGCGCGCGGGTTGCGATGGGCGTCTGCTGGGGCACGGTTGTGGCCGCCGAACTGGTCGCCGCTGAACGCGGCCTTGGCATGATGATCATGGTCGCCTCCAAATTCCAGCTGACCGACATCGTGATCGTGGGCATCATCCTGATCGGGATTATCGGATTCCTGATCGATGTTGGCATCCGCGCGCTGGAACGCTGGCTGGTGCCATGGAAAGGCCGCGTTTAACACGCCCTTGAAAACAGAGAGCCGCCGAACCCCTTCGGCGGCTCTTGTACAATCAGATCAATCTTACGCCCGCATATCCTTCGGCGATCCCATAACGACGTAGGACGTGATCGAATTCACCTGCGGCAGCGTGCCGATCACGTCCGTATGAAACGCCTTGTAGGCCGGAAGATCCGCCACTTCGATGCGCAGCAGATATTCCACCGCACCGGTTATGTTGTGACATTCCACCACCTCCGGCGCGATCTCCATCGCCCGCTCGAAAGCCTGCTGGCTGGCCTTGGTGTGAGAATTGAGGCCCACTGTCGCATAGGCCACAAACCCGATGCCCAGCGAAGCCTTGTCCAGCAAGGCGCGATACCCCCGGATGACACCGCGCCGCTCCAGATCCTGCACCCGGCGCAGACAGGCAGAGGGCGAAAGCCCCACGCGTTCAGCCAGATCCAGATTGCTGATCCGCCCATTCCGGGTAAGTTCTTGCACTATATGATCGTTGATTGGATCCATTTCGGCATTTTATTGCAAAATTTTCTTTCAGTCGCAAAAGAAAACAATCTCATGCGGGCGCACGCAGCATAGGGTTGCGCAATGACCTTCGAATTCTTCATCGTGATCTTCACCTTCGCCCTCGTGACCGCTGGCACGCCGGGGCCCAACAACCTGATGCTCATGGCGTCTGGCGCCAATTTCGGATTTCGCCGCACGGTACCCCATATGCTGGGCATCGGATTGGGCTTCCCGGCCATGCTGCTTCTGGTGGGCATCGGGGTCATGCAGGTCTTTGACCTTTGGCCCGTAAGTTACACGATCCTGAAGGTGCTGAGCGTGATCTACCTGCTCTATCTCGCGTGGAAAATCGCCAACGCCGCCCCGCCTGATGGCGGCAAGTCAGAGGGCAAGCCCCTTACGTTCCTGCAGGCTGCCGCCTTTCAATGGGTCAACCCGAAAGCGTGGACCATGGCACTCTCGGCCATCACGCTTTACGCCACCAGCCGGGATTTGCCTGCGGTGCTCTGGCTGGCCGGGGCGTATGTGCTGGCCTCCCTCATCTCCACCACCAGTTGGACCACGATCGGCCAGCAACTGCGCCGCCTGCTCACGCAGCCTTCCCGCCTGCGGGCGTTCAATCTTGTGATGGCCGCGCTTCTGGTCGCCACTTTGATTCCGGTGCTTTGGCCCGCTTGATTGCAAACCGCGCGCCAAATCTGCATATAACAGTCTACGCATGACCGGAGCGCGCCGATGACCAATTATCTCGATTTTGAAAAACCCCTCGCGGAGATCGAAGGCAAGGCCGAAGAGCTTCGCGCCATGGCTCGCGCCAATGAGGAAATGGACGTTGAAGCCGAAGCCGGCGCGCTTGACAAAAAAGCGGCCGAGATGCTGGAAGAGCTCTACAAATCGCTCACCCCATGGCGCAAATGCCAGGTCGCGCGCCACCCAGAACGGCCCCATTGCCGCGACTACATCGAGGCGCTGTTTTCCGAATACACGCCGCTGGCCGGAGACCGGAATTTCGCGGATGATCAGGCCGTGATGGGCGGTCTGGCCCGGCTGAATGATCGGCCGGTGGTGGTGATAGGCCATGAAAAGGGCAACGACACCAAAAGCCGGATTGAACGCAACTTCGGCATGGCCCGGCCTGAAGGGTATCGCAAGGCCATTCGCCTGATGCAGATGGCCGATAAATTCAACCTGCCCGTCGTGACCCTGATCGACACACCCGGTGCTTATCCCGGCAAGGGTGCAGAGGAACGCGGCCAATCCGAGGCCATCGCACGATCCACGGAAACCTGCCTGCAAATCGGCGTGCCCTTGGTGAGCGTCGTGATTGGTGAGGGCGGCTCCGGCGGGGCCGTGGCCTTCGCCAGCGCCAACCGCGTGGCGATGCTGGAACATTCGGTCTATTCGGTGATCTCACCCGAAGGTTGCGCCTCGATCCTCTGGAAAGACGCAGAAATGATGCGCGAGGCAGCAGAGGCGCTGCGCCTGACCGCGCAGGATCTGGTGAAACTGGGCGTGGCCGACCGGATCATCGGGGAACCCATGGGCGGCGCACATCGCGACAAACCCAAAACCATAGCTTCCGTCGGCATCGCACTGGAGGGGCTCTTGGGTGAATTGGACGGCATGTCCCGCGAAGACCTGATCAAGGCACGGCGGAAAAAGTTCCTCGATATGGGCAGCCGGGGCCTCGCGGCGTAGCGCGACTATTTTCCGTCAATGAAGGCCTCAAAAGCGTCCTTGTAATCAGGATGCCAACGGCTCAGCGCCGGGCGGTTCTCAATCACGTCGCCCACAGCCCACGCGATGCGCTTTTCATCCAGTTCTCTGGGCACATCGTTGTCCGGGCAGAGAATATAGAAGTCACCCCGGTTCACACTGTCGATGAAAAACGCGACCGTCTGTTCAGGGGTCCAGGCGGACGGGGGCTTTTCGGGCAAGCTGATCATCCCGGTGTAGACAAACCCCGGCACCAGAAGATGCGCAGTGATCCGGTCTTCCGTCACCCCGCGCAATTCGTGGGAAAGCGCCTCTGTAAAGGCTTTCAACCCGGCCTTGGACACATTGTAGGCCGGATTGCCCGGCGGGGTCGTGATCCCCTGTTTTGACCCTGTGTTGACAATCATCCCGGGCCGACCGCGTTCGATCATACGGGGCGCGAAAATCTGACTGCCGTTGATGGGCCCCCACAGGTTCACCCCCAGCATGGTCTGCCAGGATGTGCTGGCCTCCAACGTCGAAGACTTGCCGCCTACCCCGGCATTGTTCATCAGGATATCCGTACCGCCGAACCGATCTGCAATGTCCGCTTCCAACGCCTCAAGCTGCGCCCGGTCCGCCACGTCGACATCCGCTGTCATCACCTCCGCCGCACCCGCCGCGCGCAGGGCCTCTGCCACAGGATCAAGCCTATCCCCCGCCCTGTCCACGACGACCACGCGCATCCCCATGCCGGCAAAATGATGCGCAGCCGCAAGGCCAATCCCCGATGCGCCCCCGGTGATGACAGCAACGGAATCTGAGCGGAATGCGGGATGTGTCATGGGGCTTCGTGTCCTGTTTGGAATTGCTTGGGATGGCTGAGCCTAACACAGGACGGGCCGTGCACGTAGCCTGCGTTTTCACGACATGCCGGGACAGTACGATCAGAGCGTCGGCCCCAAGGGGCCACGTCTCAAGCCAACAGCATCTTCAGCCCTTGCGTCACGTCCGATCGCACCGCCAGCCGCAGGCCCGGCTCATCCCCTGCCTTCAGCGCAGCGATGATCAGACGGTGATAGTGCGGCGCCTCGGTGCGGTTGAGGCGACCATAAAGCGCGCGCATGCTGGGGCCCATCTGGAGCCAAACCGTCTCTGCCATGGCCAGCATCGCCGGGGCCTGTGCCCGCAGATAAAGCGTGCGGTGGAATTCCAGGTTACGGCGGATGTAGTCGACGGAATTGTGGTGGTCGATCGCCTCGGAAATCCGGGCATTGATCGCCTGCAACCGTTCAATCAGCGCCATATGCGCGCGTGGCAGTGCGCGGGAGGCAAGCTCCACCTCCACCAGCGCGCGCAGGGCGGCGAGTTCCTCGATCCGGTCATTGGCAAGCTCTGGTGTCGTCACCCGACCGGAGCTTGAAACCGTCAGCGCACCCTCGGCAGAAAGGCGTCGAATGGCCTCGCGCGCGGGCGTCATGGACACATCGTAACTGCTCGCCACGCCGCGCACTGTCAGTGCCTGACCGGGGGGCAATTCTCCATGCATGATAGACCCCCGCAGCCCGCGATAGACGCGTTCATGGGCGGAGGTCGGAGTGGTCTCGGCTTTGGTTGCAATCAGCATGCGGTATTTGTGATCACAAATCTTACCCACGTCAAGACTTGGCCCAAAAACGAGACAGAGCACCTAGATTTCGCGCTATGGCTCTCAGAACCGATATCGGTGCAGGCCTGTCCCCTCTTTCCGCAACCACCTTCTGTGCCGGTCATAATCCGGGCAGAGCCGTTCCACCACAGCCCAAAAGGCCGGGGAATGGTTCATCTCCTGCAAATGCGCCACCTCATGGGCCGCGACATAGTCTAACGCCTCAGGAGGCGCGAGGATCAGCCGCCAGGAATACATCAATCGCCCCTCATGGGAACACGATCCCCAGCGCGACCGCGTATCGCGCAGGCTGATGCGGTTGTAGCCGCGCCCGATCTGCGCGGCATACACATCAGAGGCCGCCACCAACCGATCCCGCGCCATCTGCTTCAGCCACGCCGCAACACGTTTGCCAACACGATCAGGGGCGCCGGGCACCTCCAACCTGTCGTCATTCAGCCTTATGGCGCGTCCCTGCCCTGGAACCACCTCTCTCAATGCGCCTTCCACGGGCACGATGGCGCCAAAATTCACATCAACGTCCTCAACCCGACGTGCCAGATGTTTGCGCAGCCATCCTTCTTTCTCGCGGGCAAAGGCCAAGGCCTCGCCATCCGCCACGCCGCGCGGCAACGTAAGCGTCACACGCCCGTCAAGCGAAGACACCCTGAGCGAAATGCGCCGGGCCCGCGCTGATCTGCGCAGGATCAATTCCACAGGGGGGTTGCCTGGAAGATAATGCTGCCCCATATGCCCCTTTCAAGCAGACGGCTGATCGGCCCTTTAGCCTTTGACACCTCTGCCCAGTTATGGCAGTTGGCGCGGATCATCTGCAAGACCAAGAGAGTCAAAAGGGATAACCCATGCCCAAGGAAGAGTGGGGCGTAAAGCGCCTCTGCCCGACAACCGGAAAACGGTTCTATGACCTGAACAAGGATCCCATCGTCAGCCCCTACACGGGCGAGGTGGTCAACCTCGATACAGGCAAGTCGCGTTCGATCACCGCCGATGCGGAAGATGCGGAAACCAAGAAGATGAAGGGCGCCGATGTGGAAGCTGACGTGCTCGAAGATGATGACGACATCGATGTCGATCTGGGCGATGACGTTCTGGACGATGACGATGACGAGGATAACGTATCTCTGGATGAGATCGCCGACGTGTCCGACGAGGATAACGAAGGCTAGCGGACACCGGGCATTCACGGCGGGACTTTTCACTTGATCCCGCCCGGTGCTTTGCCTAAACACCCGCATCAATCGGGGCCTTAGCTCAGCTGGGAGAGCGCTTGCATGGCATGCAAGAGGTCAGGGGTTCGATCCCCCTAGGCTCCACCAAATACCCTAACTTGTCATGACAACGCGGCACCACGGACGTGTGACGCGCATTGAATCTGCATGCGTCTCAGCCAGGCGCGACACGGCCTCTTTTGCGTGCGTTCCGAAAGGCATGGCGGAGGGTCGCTCAAATTGCATGAAGATGCATCATGGGCCCCTTCAAATGCCGGCGGTCTCCCGATCCCAACACGTGTCGCCTCTATCGAACATTGAATCGGTCCCGGGGGAAACGAAAGCCATCAGGCTGACACCAAGGCGCGCAAGATGGCAGGTCTTCTGCACGTTGAGACTTACCTCAGCGCGTCGAAACCCGAGAAAGCGCTCCAACATAAGAAAAGCCGCGCCTGCCAGGAAACGCAGACACGGCTTTTTCAAGTCTTTTGAGCGAAGCCCGTCGCTTAGAACGCGTAGGCGAAACCGATTTGACCGTAGATCCCATCGCTGCGATTGGTGGCCACGTTGGTATCAAAATCAGCATAGCCCAAGGACAGCATGATGCTGGATGTGTCGCTGAGTCGGATTTTGCCGAACGCACCGTAGCGCTGTTGATCGAAATCTTGGTTGCCAAGGAACGCGGTTTCCGCACCGATCACGAAGCTGCCGAAGTTGTAACCAAGCTGACCCCGTGTCCAATAGGTTTCGAAGGCATCCGAGTAGTTACCACGCAGGTCAACGTAGACAGGGTTGCCTTGATTGCCTTCGTGATGGAGTTCAAGTTCAATCGCGACGCTGGTTTCATCACCCACGGCCCGGTTGGTCGGCACGAACACAGATTGGCTCGAGTCCTTGTACGAGACACCGATGAAGGCACCACTCTGCCATTCGGCCGTGTTGAAGCGATACCCCACCAACAGGTCAGTGTTGAACGTGTCACCGTTCACACCGACGCCCGCGGCTGTGTTGAAGTCATATTCACCACCGCCAAAGGTCAGCTTGATGGCCGGTCCACTTGTGTCGAGGTCCGTGAAAGAGTGGATCCACCCCGCGTACAGGTAATAGGAGTCATCGGTTGCATCGATACCCGTGAACACGGCGTTCTTGGGTGCGCTTTGCGCAAAGACCGAACCGGCGACGAGTGCGAGGCCACAGGTCGTGGCAAGGAAGATATTCGTTTTCATTTTAAAGCCTCAATTTTGTTTGATGATATCCGGACCATAAATCGACCCTGAATGATAGGTGTCACCGAAAAAATTCATGATTTTTGCAGCAACTGTATCTTTCGGAACATACGCTTAAAAATCAATTCTTTACTGCGCCGCGATTTCACTTTGCGCAAGGAAAAACGCCAGCGTTTCTTCCAAGCCTTGGTCCAGATCGACCTGCGGTGTCCAGTTCAGAACACGTTTGGCCTTGGCAATGTCAGGGCACCGATAACGCGGATCGTCTTTTGGCAGATCGCGGAATACAATCTCGGATGTCGATCCTGTCCGGGTGATAATCCGCCGGGCCAGGGTCTCAATGGATATCTCATTTGGATTGCCCAGATTGACAGGTCCTATGCCGTCCACATCGTGATCCATCAGGCTCATCAACCCGCGCACCATATCGCTGACAAAACAAAAACTGCGGGTTTGTTGGCCATCGCCATAAAGCGTGATCGGTTGGTTTTGGATGGCTTGAACGGAGAAATTGGATACTACACGGCCATCGTCGAACCGCATTCTGGGGCCATACGTGTTGAAAATGCGCGCGACCCGGACGCTTTGATTGTGCTGTCTTTCATAATCGTAGCACAGGGATTCCGCGCATCTTTTGCCTTCGTCATAGCACGCCCGGGGACCGCAGATATTGACATGCCCCACATAGCCCTCTGATTGCGGCCGGACCTCCGGATCGCCGTAGACCTCACTGGTGGAGGCTTGCAAAACACGGGCTCCGGTTCTTCGCGCCAGGTCGAGGACATTTTTCATCCCTAGCACGTTGGTCATCGTGGTTTTCACAGGATCAGACTGATACTGGATCGGAGAGGCCGGAGACGCCAGATTGTAGATCCGCTCAACGTCTAACGTGACCGGATCGCCGACATCCTGTTCGATCAGTTTAAAGCCGTCGAAATCGAGGGCCTGCTGTAGGTTTGATTTTGCGCCGGTTGAAAAATTGTCCAGACAGATCACGTCATGCCCGGCCTGCAAAAGGGCATCAACAAGATGGGAACCCAAAAAGCCCGCGCCGCCGGTCACCAGAATTCGTATACTCATCGCGGCATGTCTAACCTTGTTTTACAGGCGTTTTCAGGGTGTCTTTAATCAAATTCTTATCATCGGTGATAGCCAGTTGGTGCATGTCTCGCAAGTCGACTTCAGTTGTCTGATACGTATACATTTTCACCTCGTTTGGCCCCGCAGAGGCGACTTCAGTTGAACGCTGGCCAGCGATTTCAACCCTGTAGGGTGGCGCCAAGGCGCCGACATCTTCCCGCCACACCACGTTGGCCGCGCCGGCCATCTTCGAAAAACCAATAAATTCAAAGATATCCGCCTTCGGGTCCGCAATCAGGATCCCCAGTTCCGGGCTGGCTTGATCATCCTCCTGCGTCAACACGAACTTGCGATACTGCGCTGTGGGACGCGTATCCTTTTTTAACCGCAGGACACAGGCAATGCGTTCCAGCATCGTGTACCAGTATACCCCGAACCAAAATCGCTTGCGGTGCCAGACACAAGCGTGCAGCGATTGATCCAGCACGTCGCGGTCTGTCGGCTTGTCCCAGTCAAACAGTGCGTAGATTTTCCTTTCCGTGCCGTGGGCTTCCGGATCCATACCTGGTTCATATCTCGCCGAAAATGGCAGGCTAATCCCGGGCAAAAACAGCGTGCCGGTCACTGGCTCACCAGTCGCCACGGCGAACTCCTTGGGCACGAAAAAGCTGACACCGGTAGCTGAGATTTTGTCGATCCGCCCCACCAAGGATTGCACCGCGCCATTGATCTCAATCGGCAGAGGCAGAGGAAACCGGAAATCCGCACGTTTGTTTTTCGCGCATCTCACGGCGCGCATCATGACAAGGACTGCATTGTAAGCGTTGAACGCGCACCACATCACGAACACGTAGTAAATCGCCAGGCCGTAGTCTTCCAAAGCCACGTAGTCCGGGAAAAACAGGGTCACGGAAATGGCGGCCACGTTGGCGACAAAGGCCAAAATCTGAGGGATCAGCAGGTCAATCTCAAAATTGCCGATGAAGGCCTTCGAGGACACGGCCCAGGGGATGTTGCCCTTAAAGTACGCAAGCGTAGAGGCGACATAGACGACAAAGCGGCTCATCGCCATTTGTTCATTGGCCGCAAAGCGCGTGTTGCCGCGGCCAAGCTCATCGAAAAACAGATACATGAACAGGAAGTAGGGGCCGAAGTACCACAGAAAATCATGGGTCGGAACGATGGGGTAGACACCGAACGTCACAATGTAGAACGGGGCGAAATAGGCAACGAAACGCGCCCAGCCTTCGTAATGAAACAGCACGAAAAAGCTGAACGCCAGATTTCTCAGCCAGCCCAGCTTCGTCGTGAAGGGCAGCCATTCCTTGCGTGCCGCCTGCACGTTGCCTTGCCCCCAGCTGAGGCGCTGCTTTTGGTACTCGCCAAGGTCGACCGGCGCCACACCATAGGCCAATGAGATGGGGTAGCTGACCGATTTGTAGCCCAGCTTCTGGGTTTTGACGGCCATGTGGTAATCTTCCGTCCGTGTGCCCTCCGGGAAGCCTCCGATGGCGTCAATCGCGGCACGGCTCACGATGGTCGAGGTACCACAACAACTGGTGGCATCCAGGTTATCCCGCCCGGCCTGACCAATCTGGAAAAACAGGGTCTGGTCGTGCCACAGGCAGCCATGCTTGGCGTCATTCACGAATTGAAACGCATTGGTGTTGTAATAATCCTGCGGCGCCTGAACGAAAGCAACCTTGGGGTCCTCGAAATGGCCCAGCAGCCGGTCAAGGTAGTCGCGCTGCGCAATGTGATCGCAATCGACGACGGCTATGTAGTCTCCTGTGGCATATTTGAGCGCGTGGTTCAGATTGCCTGGTTTCGCGCCGGTGTTTTCCGCCCGCGCCAGATAGTGGCATCCCAACTCTTCCGCCACGGCTTTGATCTCTGGCCGGTTGCCATCGTCCAGGATCCAGGTTTCGTGGGGGTAATCGATGTACTTCGCCGCCAAAGCAGTGCGCCGCACCAGATCCGCACCCTCATTGTAGGTCGGAACGAAAACATCCACCTTCAGCCCTCGGGGGGCCAATTTCTCTTCCCTCGGTTTGGCCTTCCAGGAAAACGGAATTGAAGCGAGGCTTGAGATGAGCACGTAAAGCTCCATCCCCAGCATCAAGGACGACAGCACAGGGTTTTCAGTGTTGAAAACCATGATGCGCCAGCTGAAATATATGGCCGCCGACACCAAAAACAAAACCAGGAACACGACACGCCGGGAATGTCCGCGCGCATGAGCAGCGTAGAATTCAGTCGTGGTCAAGGCGTCCGTCCCGGGATCTTTTGGCTCGATTGTGCCCAGCTAAATCATCAAAGCATTGATTATTCCATCCTAAAGCATTGCCCGGCATTAAAATAGAAAATAGGTGTTGGAAAATCATAGGAGCCCCCTTGGATACCAATCGACGCTTCGCCCTTTCGGCCCTTGGTTTGGTGCCCGTTGGTCTTGGTTTGTGGTGGTTGTCCCCCGTGCGTACGGCGGTCGTGCCGGAGCCGGAACCCGAACCGATCCCCGAAGCTAAGCCAGAACCCGTGCGCGTCGATCAAGACATGTTGGATGCGGGACTGGAAATGTTTTTGGCCTCCAATATTATGACCCCTGCCATGCGGTGCGGAACCCGTCGCGGCGACGGGGCCCCGCCTTTCCCGGAGGTCGAGGCGTATCAAAAGGCCCTACTGGATTTATCCGTAACATCTGCCAGTGAAATCGCGGATCACGTACAGGAACTGCATCACAAGGATGTCGAAGCCGACCGTGTCGCTCTGGTCGATGGTTGGGTCATGTCGGACACCGAACTGCTCAGCGCGTCACTTGCAACGCTCAAGCAGGATCAGGAGTGCATTCTGACCCCATGATGATCAATTTCGAACACGTTCCGGATGAACTGTCGCTGGACTATGACATCTGCATCATCGGCACGGGTCCCGCCGGGATGAGTGTCGCGCTGGAGTCACTGGGGCAAGGCAAACGCATTGCTCTGATCGAAAGCGGGCAGGTTGACTACGACGATGACACTCAGGCTTTGTACCAAGGCGATGTGGTGGGTCACGATCATTACGATTTGGACGCTTGTCGACTGCGCTATCTTGGGGGCAGTTCGAACTGTTGGAATGGGTGGTGCGCACCATTTGACACCGTCGATTTTGAGAAACGGGACTATATCCCCTTTAGCGGCTGGCCGATCACAAAGGACGACCTGAAAGACGCGTACACGCGCGCCGGTGCGCTTTGTGAGATCGGGGCGCATGCATTCGGAGATATCAACGAGTTGGCGCCCAGTGCGGATTTCCCGGCCTTTGATCCGGACCGGATCGAATTGGTCTATCGCCGCTACAGCCCCCCAACCCGTTTTGGCGACACGTATCGCAGCGCGCTCGAAGAGGCTCCCGATCTCGATCTGATCCTTGGCGCCAACGCCACACAGGTGATGTTGAATGACGACGGCACGGCAGTGTCAAAGATCACCTTGTCCAGCTTGTCAGGAAAATCGCGACCCATTCGGGCCAAACAGTTTGTTCTGGCCTGCGGTGGGATCGAAAATGCGCGTCTACTGCTGGCCTCAAACAGCCAAGTATCCGCAGGCGTTGGCAACCAGAACGATCAGGTAGGCCGGTATTTCATGGAACACCCGTTCGCGATATCCGGGCTGGTATATGCACCCGGTCTTGATCCTTTTCTTGTGGACGGCCAAGTCATAGACGGAATCGAACATGATGGGCTCTATCGCATCGGCACGGCCCTTCAACGTCGGAAATCCCTTGTCGCCTCCACCTTGTTTCACCACTCCGATCCAGACGAACAGGAGCTCTTTTCCTGGGGTGGGCGGGACCTGCCGGCTGATGCTGGTGACATGACGCGATATGTTCTGATGTCACAATCCGAACAGGCCCCCGATCCGCACAGCCGCGTTATGCTGTCGAGCCGGCGTGATCCTTTCGGCCATCCCTTGGCAAAACTGGACTGGAAACTGAATGAGATCGACAAACGCTCCGTCTTTGAAAACGTGAAAGCCCTCGGGGTGGAATATGCCCGCCTTGGCATGGGTCGTGTGAAACTGGCGGATTGGCTTCTGAATGACGACGCCATGTACGGTTTCAGCGCTGGTACGCATCACATGGGCACAACCCGCATGGGTGTTGATCCCAAAACCAGCGTTGTCGACGAAAACTGCAAAATCCATGGCATCGCCAACCTTTACATGGCAGGCTCTTCTGTTTTCACGACGTCAAGCTGGGCCAATCCAACCCTGACGCTGATTGCCCTTGCGGTGCGTTTGGCGGATCATTTGAAGACATCATGAGCGGCCCAGATCAAAGATTGGAAAGCAGGAGCGTTTGCCAGACCCACATCACGCACATGGCGATACCACCCAAGATACTCCGTTGACCCGGCCCGCCGCGTTTTGGCTGGCTGACACGTTGCGCGGGGACGTTAAGCGAAAACCGGCAGGATCAAGCCCAGGCCCATCGCGGCCAACATCCCCAACACCGCGTTGCGGAACCATTTCTCCGACAACCTGTGACGCACCGCTTCGCCCATCCGGATTCCCCAAAAAACAAGGCAGGCCCCAAGCGCGGAAATCACCAGATCGCCGCTCGAAAAGAGGCCGAGATGCACAAGCCCAATGGCCATCACGGCGCTCGACAATGTGAAAGAGCAATTGATCGCCTGAATGAACAGGTTCCGCTCCATGTGCAGCATCATGAGAAAGGGAACGGCAGGCATCACCTGCGACCCGGTCACACCATTCACCAGACCGGTCAAAATCCCCGACACCGGAGCCAGGGGGCGTTCCAGATGCGGCGGCAGTCGCAGATCCGGCTTGGCCAGGGAAAACGCGCACCACATCAGCAGGATCACCCCCAGAACCGCTCCGGCCTGTATACCATCAATGCCGGAAAGGATCCAAAGCCCAACGGCAAGGCCCGGCAACAAGGCAAGAAGCATCAGCCAAAACCGCCGCACCGTTTCGCCAAACCGGCCCGCCTGCCGCATTACGATCAGGTTGGAACTGATCGACGGGATGATCACCAAAGGCAGCGCGTCTTTCAACCCGACCACGAGCGCCAGAATGGGCAGACAGGTGGTGGAAAACCCCATGCCCGTGATCCCTTTGGCCGTTGCTGCAAAGACATAGGTGGCCAAGATTGCCACCACCTGCAAAAGCGACAGGTCAGCCAGCATGGGCCGCCAGATACTCCATCGCCGACTGTGCTCCGCCCTTCTGATGCGCCACGCCGGCCCGCATCAGCCCCATCTCCACTCCGCAGAGCGTGCCCATCAGCATCAGGTCGTTGAAATCCCCCAGATGGCCGATGCGAAACACCCGATCCGCCACTTTGTTGAGGCCCGTGCCCAACGACATGTCAAACCTGTCCAAAATCTCCGCGCGAAGCGCATCGGCGCCCTTGTCATCGGGCATTAGCACCGCCGTCAGGCTGTTGGATCGTTCATGCGCATTCGCAGCAAGGATTTCGAGGCCCCAGCCCTCGACCGCGAGCCGCGTCGCATTCGCATGCCGGCTGTGGCGGGCAAAGACATTCTCCAGCCCCTCTTCGGACAGCATATCCAGCGCCTCCCGCAGGCCGTAAAGCAGCGTGGTGGCAGGGGTGTAGGGAAAAAACCCCGTCTCATTGGGCGCCGCCATGTCCCGCCAATCCCAGTAAGATCGCCGATCCCCGCCCGCCTCACACGCGGCCCAAGCCTTGTCCGAGATGGCATTGAAAGACAGCCCGGGCGGCAGCATCAGCCCCTTCTGAGACCCCGCCACCACAACATCCACGCCCCAGGCATCGGTCTGAAAATCAATCGAGCCCAGCGATGAAATCGTATCCACCATCAAAAGCGCCGGGTGGTTTGCGGCATCCATCGCTGCCCGCACTGCCGCAATGTCAGAGGTGATGCCCGTGGCCGTATCATTGTGCACCACGCAGACGGCCTTGATTTTATGGTGCCTATCCGCTTCCAAGTGTGCGCCGATGGCTTCTGCATTGGCCCCGGTCCGCCAATCACCTTGCATGAAGACCGGATCAAACCCCAGCTTGGCGGCCATGGCCTTCCATAGCGTCGCAAACTGGCCCGTTTCATACATCAGGACCTGATCACCCGGCGCCAGCACATTGACCAAAGCCGCTTCCCACGCGCCTGTGCCAGACGCAGGGTAGATCACCACCCGGCCTTCGGTTTTGAACACCGGCTTGAGGTCGCGCAGGATACTCTGCCCCAATTCTCCAAACGCTGGCCCGCGATGATCCATCACCGCCCGATGCATTGCCCTCAGTACCCGATCGGGTGTGTTCGTAGGACCCGGAATTTGCAGAAAATGACGCCCTGACCGCATATGACTTGCCTAATAATATTGCAGTTACAAATCACTATGGTGAGGATGAGAGGGGGAAGGTCAAGCTCGAATGATAGACGCCAGCCGATTAGCCACTCGCATCGAAGGGGAGGTTCTCAACTCCGATTTCGACCGGGGACGATACGCCACCGACGCATCGATCTATCAGATCATGCCGCGGGCCGTGGTGGTGCCAAAATCCTGGGCCGATGTGGAGGCCGCGCTCGATTTCGCACGTGAAGAAGGGATCGCCCTTCTGCCCCGCGGCGGCGGCACGTCTCAATCCGGCCAAACGGTCAACGACGCCCTGGTGATCGACTTTTCCCGCCACCTGAACAAGGTGCTGGAGTATGATGCCGAAGAGGGTCGCGTGACCGTGCAGCCGGGCCTCGTCCTCGACACCCTCAACCGCGAACTGACGCCCGATGGCTGGTGGTACCCCGTCGACGTTTCAACCGCCTCCCGTGCGACGCTGGGCGGGATGGCCGCGAACAATTCCTGTGGCTCGCGCTCCATCCGCTACGGCAAGATGCAGGACAACGTGCTGGCCCTTGAGGCGATGCTGGCCGATGGCACCCAGCGCCGGTTCGAAACCGCGCAACTGACGGACCCGCTTGATGCAGACATGCTGGCACTTGCCGATCGGGAACGCGATGAAATCGCCGCGCGTTTCCCTTCTGTCCAACGCCGTGTGGGCGGCTATAATATCGACGCGCTTCTGGGCAATGCCCCCGACATGGCGCAACTTCTGGTCGGGTCCGAAGGCACGCTGGCCATCACCAAGTCGCTTGACCTGAAACTTTCACCCGTCCTCAAGACCAAGAGTTTGGGCGTCTGCCATTTCCCCACATTCCACGCCGCGATGGATGCCGCCCAACACATCGTCAAACTGGGCCCTGTCGCGGTGGAACTGGTTGATCACAATATGATCCGCCTTGGCCGCGACATTGATCAATTTCGCCCCATAGTGAACAGTTTCGTGCGTGGCGACCCAGAGGCGCTTCTGCTCGTCGAGTTCGCAGAAACACCGCAAGAAAACCGCCGACGCCTCACCGCGCTGGGCGATCTGATGGCCGAGCTTGGCTTCCGCTGGGATGACCCGGGCAAGCAGGAGGGCGGCGTGGTGGAGGCCGAAGACCCCGCCTTTCAGGCCCGCATCTGGGGCGTGCGCACGCAAGGGCTCAACATCATGATGTCCATGCGGTCTGCGGGCAAACCCGTGTCCTTCGTCGAAGACTGCGCCGTCCCGCTCGAACACCTCGCGGAGTTCACCGCGAACCTGACGGATGTCTTCCGCAAGTACGGCACCGATGGCACCTGGTACGCCCACGCCTCCGTCGGCCTTCTTCATGTGCGCCCTGTCCTGAATCTGCGTCAGGATCTGGGCCTCAAACAACTGCGCGCCATCGCCGAAGAAGCCTTTGATCTGGTGGCCCGCTTCAAAGGCTCCCACTCCGGGGAACATGGCGACGGCATCGTGCGCTCCGAATTTCACGACCGCATGTACGGGCCCCGCATGGTCCGCACCTTTGAACAGATCAAGGACCGCTTCGACCCGGGCGGCGTGCTCAACCCCGGCAAGATCACCCGCGCCCCGAAGATGGATGATCGCCGCCTCATGCGCTGGCCAGATGCCTACGCGCCGCAGGACCCGCCCACTGTCTTCGATTGGTCTGCATGGCCCGGCGGCCTCAGCGGTGCCGCCGAGATGTGCAACAACAACGGCGCCTGCCGCAAAGCCCAGGGCGGCGTCATGTGCCCGTCCTTCCGTGTCACGGGGCTGGAACGTGATCTGACCCGAGGCCGCGCCAACGTGCTGCGCCTCGCCCTCACCGGACAATTGGGCGATGATGCCTTCGCCTCCGATGATATGGTCGACGCCATGTCTCTCTGCGTCGGATGCAAGGCTTGCAAGAGCGAATGCCCCATGTCCATTGACATGGCCAAGATGAAAACCGAAGTGCAGGCCGCACGCGTCGCCAAACACGGGCTGAAACTGCGCGACCGGATAATAGCGTCCCTGCCGAAGACCGCCCCGCTGGCCGCAAGGGCCGCGCCTCTCGCCAACGCAGCACAAAGCCTCGCCCACCTCGCGGGCTTCAGCAAGTCCCGCCAAATGCCGAAGTTCCAGACACCGTTCAAAGGCAACACAGACGGCGATGTCCTGCTCTTCGCCGACACGTTCAACTGCCATTTCGACCCTGAAACGCTGCACGCCGCGACGCGCGTCATCGAACGCACCGGCCGCACCGTCGGCGTCCTGTCTGCCCCCGGCCGCGCGTTCTGTTGCGGCAAAACCTATCTCTCTGCGGGCCTGCCTGACAAAGCCAAGACCGAACTCCGCCGCACCACCGATGCTTTCCGCACGGCCCTTGGCACCGGTAAAACCATCGTGGGGTTGGAACCCTCCTGCACCCTCATGTTCCGCGATGAGGCCCCCAACCTGATCGAGGATTGGACGGAAGAGGATGGCGCGCGCGTCCTCACCTTCGCCGAATACGTCGTCCAGAACCCGCCCGAAGGCCTGTCCATGCCCGACACCCAAATCCTCGTCCATGGCCACTGCCACCAGAAAGCGATGGGCGTGGCTGAGGCCACCGTCGATGCCCTCAACGCCATCGATGGGGCCGATGCAAAAATGATCGAAAGCTCCTGCTGCGGCATGGCCGGACCCTTTGGCTATCAGGCCGAAACCGAAAGGGTTTCCCGCCAGATGGCCGAACTGACGCTGGCCCCCGCCATTCGCGCCGCACCTGAAAACACGCTGATCGTCGCCGACGGCTTCTCCTGCCGCTGCCAGATCAAGGACACCGCCGCGCGAGACGCCAAATCGCTGGCCGTCATCCTCGACCGGGCACTCACCAGATGATGGACGCCATCACCCAACTCATCGAAAATTTCGACCTCGTTCAAACAATGATCCTCGTCGCCATTTTCCTGTTCGCCGCCATTGTGAAGGGCTTTCTGGGCATTGGCCTGCCCGCCGCCTCGATGGCTTTCCTCACACTGGTGATGCCCCCGACAGAGGCAATCCCACTACTCTGGCTGTCGATCCTCGCCACCAATTCCCTGCAATTTGCGCATGCGCCCAACAAGCTCGACATCGCCCGCGAATACTGGCTCTTCGCGCTGGCGATCATGGTGTTCATCTTCGCCACCTCCATGTTCATCGCCGACTACCCCACCGCGCTTTTGACGGTGGCCATCGGGCTGGCCATGGTCATTTTCTCACTCAACTTTCTTTTGGGGATCAAACTCAAAATCGGCCCCGGTCGCGGCTGGCATCTGGGCTTTGGCGCACTCTCCGGCACGCTGGGGGGCATCAGCTCCATCTGGTCGCCCACCGTGGCGATGTATCTCGTCGCCCGCGATGTCTCCAAGGACCGCTTCATCGGCGCCACAGGCTTTCTATTCCTCGCCGGTGTCGTGCCGCTTGGCGCGGGTCAACTCGTCGCCGGCATCCTCACCCTGCCCATCTTCATCAAATCCTTCTTCGCGCTTCTGGTCGTGCTGGTCGGCTTCCGCATCGGCGAACTTCTCCGCGACCGCGTCAGTCAGGAGTTCTTCCGCAAAGCCGTCCTGACCGCGTTCCTGCTCATGGGCCTGCGCCTCATCTACAATGGTTTATCCTAGGCGGATGTTTCTTCTGGCCCAAAATATCCCCGCCGGAGGCACGAAATCTATCCTGCCTTCCCATGCAGCAAGTCATTCAGGTAAAGCCGCTGGATCTTACCCGATGGCCCCTTCGGAAGCTCCGGCAAGATATGCACGCAGTCAGGCGCCTTGAACCGCCCCACCCGCGCCTCACATAATGCACGTAGATCCTCCGCCGTCGCCTGCGACGTTTCATTCAACCGCACCGCCGCCTCGACCCGCTCGCCATATTGCTTGCACGGTCGCGCGAAAGCCGCCGCCTCGACCACATCCGGATGCTCATAGAGCGCCTCATCAATCTCGCGCGGGGCAATGTTCTCTCCGCCCTTGATGATCAACTCTTTCAGACGGCCCGTGACAAACACATAGCCTTCTTCGTCCATCCGCCCCAGATCACCCGTACGCAGCCAATCTCCATGAAAGGTCCCGTCCGTCGCCTCCGGGTTGCGCAGGTATTCCTTCATGACATTTGGCCCGCGGATCTGGATTTCCCCTTCCACCCCGCGTGCGCATTCAACGCCTGCCTCGTCGGCAATCCGGGCCTCATTGCTGATCGCAATTCCCGCCGACCCGATCTTGTGCCGCGCAGGATCAAGCGGGTTCACCAAACACTGCGCCGCCGTTTCCGTCAGGCCCAGCGATTCCACGATCGCCAACCCGAACCGATCCTGAAACGCCCTTTGGGTTTCAATCGCCAGCGCGGAAGAGGCGGACCGTGCAAAGCGCAACTGCGCCTTGAGCGCCGCGCTTGGTTCCACCTCTCCATGCAGCAAGTGGCTGATGATCGTGGGCACGACGGAAAACCATGTGATTCCGCCGTCTTCCGCTTGCCGCCAAAACTTGCTGGCAGAAAACTTTGGCACCATGGCCATCGACCCGCCCGATACCAAAGCCCCCATCACCGTTACGCAAAGCCCGTTGATATGGTAAAACGGCAGCACACCCATGCCGCGATCGTCAGGCGTCAATTCATGGGCCACGCTGACAGTCCAGCCACCCGCCAGCAGGCTCGCCTGCGTGTGCACCACGCCCTTGGGCCGCCCCGTGGTGCCAGAGGTATACATCAGCAGCGCATCATCATCAGCACGCACTGCATGCAACGGCGCGTGGGCCTCGCCGGGGGAATAAACCTGCAATCCCTCGGGCCGCACACTCTCAAACAACGCCAACTGGTCGTCATGAACAAAAGCCACCCGCGCCTGCGAATGCTCCATCGCATAGCCCAGCGCATCGGGTCCGGCGGCAAGGTTCAGCATGGTCACCCGAAACCCACCATAGAGAGACGCATAAAGCGCCTTCACACCTTCAAGTCCGTTGGGGTGCATCACCGCCACGCTTTCGCCCTTGGCAATCCCCCGCGCGGTCAGATCACCGGCCACTTGGGCACAATGCGCGCGCAGGTCGTCCCAACTGAGCTGCTCACCGGTTTCGGGGAAGACAAACCCAACACCGCCCGTTTCCGCCCGCGCATCAATCCAGTCGCGTAGCGTGCCCTTGGGTGGCGTGTTCGGATCGAACTTCACTGGCCAGCCGCACCCCAGTAGTCACTGAAAATCTCGTCGAGCGTTGGCTCGCGCGGGGGTATCTCTCGCACGATCTTCGTGGATTGCAGGAAGTGACGGTAATTCACGTTTTCATTGACGGAATTGCCGCCCCACGTCCCACATCCCATGGACAGCGAAAACGGCATGCCATTGGTGAACGACCCGCCGGTGGCAAAAGTATGCGCCTGATTGACGATCACCCGGCTGGTGGGGATTTTCGTGGCCAGCACCATGGGCCGGTCCGGATCAGACGTGTGCAGACCCACCGAATGCCCTGCACCCTGGTAACGCTGGATGACGTCGGTCTTTTCGACGGCCGCATCGAAATCCGCAGCCCGGTAAAGCGCCAGGACGCGGCTCAGTTTCTCACCCGACAGCGGATGATCCGGGCCAATCCCATCCGTCGGGACGGCGATGTAATCGGTCCCTTCGGGCACGTCCAACCCCAATGCCGCAATCATCTTGTCGGCATCCTGTGCAATGACAGACCGGTTGAGATGCCCATCGGGCCAGAGTTTGGCAACGATTCCGGCCTCATCCTCCACGACGGCCCCGCCTGCTGCCGCCATGGCAACGACGAAAGCATCATAAACAGCGTCGACCACCACAACGGCATTTTCAGACGAACACGACGTCGCGTTGTCAAAACACTTCGACGCGCGGATTTTTTCCGCCGCCGCGGCCAGATCGGCGGTTTCATCCACGATCACGGTCACATTGCCTGCGCCCACAGCCACCGCCGGGGTGCCTGCCGTCTGCGCGCGGTGGACATTGTTCTGACTGCCCGTGGCCACGATCATATCGCAGCCTTCCATCAGCGCCTGTGTCTTCTCTTTAGACCCCGGCGCGGGGATCATCAGCACCAGATCCGGGTCCTCGCCAATCTTGGCAAACTCCGCGTGCACAAATTCCAACAGGCGTTCTGCACAGGCCACGCCCTTGGGCGAAGGGGCCAGCACAATGGAATTCCCGCATTTTAGCGCATTGATGATGTTGTTGGCAGGCGTCGCCGCAGGGTTGGTCGACGGCACAATCGCACCCACAACACCCTTGGCACGCGCAATCTCGGTAAGGCCGGTCTCGGGATCGTCCGATATCACCCCAAAGGTCGCCACCCCCTTGATATCTCGCATCAGGCCCAGCGTCTTGCGGTGGTTCTTCGTGATCTTGTCGGGAACATTGCCCAGCCCGGTTGTCTCTACCGCCAGTTCCGCCAATTCCCGGTTTCGCGCAGGCTCCATGATGGCCCACGCCACGGCGGCGGCAGCGCGGTCGTACCGCTCCTGGCTTCCGCCCATCTCATAGGCCACTTGCGCCACGCGCGCCCGTGCAATGATGCCCTCGATGCTGTCCTTGATCATGGCTGCATCCTCCTGACGCGCGGGTTACACCGGCTTGTTGCTCGTTGCAAACGCCCGGTAGATGGACGACAGCAGCGTGATCACGCCCGCAACAATCAGGATTGTGCAAATGGGGCGCGAGAAGTATTCGCCCAGATCGTAATGCACCATCTGCATGCCTTGCGCGAAATTCTGTTCGCCGATCTTGCCAAGGATCAACCCCAGCACGATCCCCGGGATCGAGAAGCCCGAGCGGCGCAGCAGGTAGCCCATGATGCCAGCAAGGAACATCACCATCACGTCCAGCACCAGCCCGCGGCTGATATAGGCCCCGACCGTGGCCAGCATCAGGATAAGCGGGGCAAGAAACTGGAACGGGATTTTCAGCAGGTTGAGGATGGTCTTGGTTTCCAACACCCCGATGATCAGGATCGACAGGTTGGCATAGAACATGGCCGCAAACACGATCCAAATCAGATCTGGCGACAACATGAACACCAGTGGACCGGGTTGCAGATCATGCATCTGGAACACCGCCACCATCATGGCCGTCAGCGCGCCACCCGGCAGGCCCAGCGCCAGAAGCGGGATCATCGCAGCACCCGTTGCGGCGTTGTTGGCCGTCTCGGCAGAAATCACGCCTTCCAGCTTGCCCTTGCCGAACTCCTCTTTGTTTTTCGACCATCGCACCGCTTCACCATAGCTCATGAAGGCAGCGAGGGTCGCACCGATGCCGGGCAGGATGCCACAGAAGAAACCCACGAGGATCGACCGGAACACCGCCAGCTTGTGCATCCAGAGCTCCAGAAAGCTGGGGAATGTCATGGACACCTTGGGCGCCTTGTACTTGCCGGACGCTTTCTTTTCCGCCTGCACGAAAATCTCCGACACGGCGAAAAAACCAAGGATAGCAGGAACAAATGCGATGCCCGCTGCCAGGTCCGGGAGTCCAAAATTGTAACGGTTGATGCCGCCCACCGGGTCCTGCCCGATTGTCGCGATCAGCAAACCGATCAAGACAGACATCCACCCTTTCCAGATCGTCCGCGCACCGACAGAGGCCGCGACGATCAAACCAAAGAACACCAGCGCGAAAATTTCCGGCGGGCCAATGTTCTTGATCGCCCATTGGGCCAATGGCTCCGTGGCGGCCATCATGATCAGGGCAGAGGCGATGCCGCCAATGGCAGAACATAGCACCGCCGCGCCGACGGCTTTGCCTGACTGGCCATTTTGCGTCATCGGGTAGCCGTCAAAACTGGTCGGTGCGTTCTCGGGCGAACCTGGAATATTGAACAGGATCGCCGTGATCGCCCCTCCATACGTCCCCGTGCAATAGATCACGGCAAAAAGCATCACGCCCTGCGCGGGCTCCAACGCGGCTGAAAACGGCAGCAGAATCGCGGCAAGCGTCAACATGCTGACACCCGGAATGGCACCAAACAGCATGCCGCCGATCACCCCGAACACGAAGATGCCGATGGTCAGTGGATCGCCAAACAAGGCGGCGGAACCTGCCAGAAAATTCTCAATCATGGTCTGGTCAGAGCCCTTGTAGTTTGGCGTTCAAAGTCAGGATCCACGCGCTGAAATCATAGAAGGGCGATACATTGCCCTGTGGCAGCGGCGCGTTGAGGATCACCAGGAACAGCCCGATGAAGATGACATAGATCACCACGGTCATGATCACGATGGGCTTCCATCGGCGTTCGCCAAAGAGCCAAATTATGGCAGCAATGAAGAAGGGTGCACTGGCATAAATGCCCACGGGCTTGAGGAGATAGGCAAACAGGAACGGTGTCAGCAGGACCGCGATCATTCGGGGGATCGTGCCGGGATCCGACAGATCCGGCTGATCATCATTGCTTTGCCCAATCGTGCCTTGGGAGGCCGACCCGTTTTTGTACTGAAACCAAAGATTGCCCAAAGTCGCGATCAGCAAGAGTGCGATCACCACGCGCGGCCAGGCGGTGGCTCCAAAAATGTAGATCTCGATCGTCTGGTTGAATTCGAACGAAAAGCCGTAGAACACAGCCACGATCGCCAGGAAAATCCCGAACTCAATCCACGATCCGCGCGTCAGACGTCCCAAGGTGCTTCCCTCCCTTGCACGTGAAGTTTCACGCAAAGGCGTGGCGCCCGGAGGCACCACGCCAAAAGCCTGAACTCAGGCTTATTTCACTTCCAGACCCATGGCCTGATAGACTTCGCGATACTGATCAATGGACCGCGTGATCAGCTCCTTGGAGCCGTCCGTATCACGATAGCTGTCGATGACGGTCATGAATTTGCTTTCATTGAACGCCTGATAGCTGTCTTCACAATACCCACGCTGGAAGGCCCATTGCAGCCACTCCACCCGGTCGGCGGGCGCGTCAGCATGTACATAGAAGCCACGGAAACGCAGCAGCGGGTCGAAATCCATCCCGGCCTCACGGTGCGTCGGCGTGTCGGCAAAGGCGTCGGGGCGTTCATCAAAGATGGTCAGGATCGGCTTGAACTGATCCGCATCCAAGAAGTTGCGCACATCGCCCGGCTGTTCAAACAGCGCATCGACCTGACCGCCCAGCAACGCACCATAGCGCGGCGCCCCCTTGTCGAAGGAGATCTGCTGAATTTCCATGCCGGTCGCGTCGGTGATGAACTTCATCGTCACCCGCTCCATCGATCCTTCCTTGGACACGTTGGCGATGGTGGCGCGGCCATCCTGTGCCTTCACCCATTCGACGAAAGACGCCCAATCGGTGTACCGGTCTTCATCCATGCGGATGTAGATCTGGCTGAAGGTCACCTGGCTTGTCACCAGCGGGATAAGGTCCTCGGCAGGGTTCGGCAGGGAACTGTCCAGCGCATGGGCGGAGGACGCATCATCAATATGCTCCAGAACGTTGTAGCCATCAGCGGGCGCCGCCATGTAAGCCGTCATGCCCACGGTGCCGGATCCACCGGGCTTGTGGTCACGGTTGATCGGCACGCCGGTCAATTCCGTCACAGCCTCGGCCATGGCCGCGGCCACCTGGCCTGATCCGCCTGCGGGACCGTATGGCACGATCATGGTCAGAGCGCGTTCCGGAAAGCCACCGGGCTTGTCCATTGACGCTTCAGGGCGCTTGCATTCAAACGCCATCGCGCTGCCGGCAGTTGCCATCACGGCGACAACGGCCACCGTTCCAAAGAATGATTTCATTTTATTCCTCCCAATTCTCTCCCGCGCTTCGTTCCTCCCGCGCGGATTTTTTGTAAGTCAGGCACCAGAGTTAGCGTTAAACGACCCTGCGGCAACTTGACGTACGCGCACATTGGTATTGAACGAAATCCGATCTGTCTAGCAGGGTCTATGGTCTTGTTTACATACGGTTACGTAGGGTTCATCGCAGCGCAAGCTCGTTTCACCGATCATGCGATTGCGGCAAGTCCGTCGCGCGCTTGACGGCAAAGACTTCAACCTGCTGGCTCAACCCGCGCACATCGACACGCTTGGGTTCCATTCCCTCGCCGGGTTCAAGGCCCGCCGCCTCAATTGTCGCCCGAGATGCGATAACCTGCACCTCCTGCGATTTTGTGAGCCCTTCAAGGCGACTGGCCGTGTTCACCGTCTCGCCCAGCGCGGTGATGCGGGCGGCAGCACCGGTGCGGTCTCCTGCGCCAATGCGGCCAAGAACCACCTGGCCGGTGTTCATCCCGATGCCGATCTGCAATGGCGCGGGCAGTTCATCGCGCAGGCTTTGATTAAGCGCATCCAGCACCCCGCCCATGGCCCGTGTCGCACGGATCGCATGGATGGCACCGTCCTTGGTGGTACTTTCCATCCCGAAGATTGCCATGATCCCATCGCCCATGAATTTGTCGACAAACCCGCCTTCATCCTGAATGGCCTCCGCCATGCGGCCGAGGAATTGATTGAGCAGGAACACCACATCATAGGACAGTTTGCCTTCAGACATTTTGGTAAAGCCGCGCAAATCGCAAAAGAGGATTGTCGCCTCTTGTTCCACGCCCCAGTGATAACGATCGGTGATCGCCCCGCGCGCGGCCTCCACGTGGCCGGGCAACAGGGTGGAAATGGTCAGGCTGTCGATGGGGCGCAACTGACAGGCCAGGCGCACATGATCAGGGGCTGCGATACGTTCCAGAACTCGGGCTTCTGTCTCAGACGGCGGGGGCTGGCTTTCATGCCCTTCGACCACCCGGATGCGGCAGGTAGAACAGCGCGCCCGCCCACCACAGACCGACGCGTGGGGAATGCGGTTGATGCGGCTGACATCCAGCACCGACAGCCCCTTGGACGCCGCAACGCGCCGCCCGTCGGCATAGGTGACGACCACGCGCTTCGACAGGCGCTGCGCCGCAAGCAGCGAAAGCCACGCCGCCACCGCCACCCCAAGGATCACGTAATAGATCATGTTCGAGGTATCGAGCACCGACAGAAAGGTCCTGTATTGCTCGGATGTCAGAGGGTTTCGGGTGATTGTGGGGGCCATCGCGCTGACCCGTCCTGCGGTGACATAACCCGCATAGGCCAGCGCCGGAATAGCCACCGCCAGCGCGTTCCAGACCCAGAACCACCGCCGATACCAGGCCCGTGTGTTCAACCACTGGTGAATGCCGATACAACCATGGACCCACACCAGCGTCATCAGAAAGACCTGATTGACCGCCTCCCCGGGCCACATGGCCCAGATCACGAATTCATAATCGGCCTCAATGCCAAACATCTCTTGCGTGCCGCGG
This sequence comes from uncultured Roseovarius sp., assembly GCA_964389425.1. GTDB lineage: Bacteria > Pseudomonadota > Alphaproteobacteria > Rhodobacterales > Rhodobacteraceae > Roseovarius. The sequence goes on along the minus strand of CAYMEC010000046.1, from coordinate 3,613 downwards.
GTTCCGATGACGTGGCGGATCAAGAATAGAGGGATCAACAGCCCGAAGATCAGCTGCACGATATCCCGGGTCTTGAGCCGCCAGGTGCGGGTGCCGATAAACTTGGCCAGCCCCAGCACGAAATGCACAACCGCCGCCAAGATCAGAATGGCCGTTCCAAGGGTGCTTTGTGTGACCCATGCGCGAATGTCCTGCCCCACCTGCATTGCGTCGATCGACACCAGACCAAAGGCATGGTTGATGAAATGCGTGACGGCAAAGGTGAAGAGCACGAGGCCCGAGGCAATCCGCAGTTCAGGGACAAGGGTGCGCCTTGGCGTCACCCGATCATGGATGGCATGGTCTGTAGTCTCCAAGATCTTCTTTCTTTCCTTGCGTCAGACCCAAACCGCTCAGGCCCTGAAACCCGATGACAAAGGCCTCTGTCGTTTCAATCCGTGGCGTAGCGCGCCACGAAGTTGCGCAACACCATCTCGGGTGCGAACACATCCGCCGCGCGGCACATCTCGATCAGGCTGTCCGCGTCTTCGGGCGGGAAATATCCCTTGTCGCGATAAATCCGGATGCGCGTTTCAAACCCGTCCGCATCGGCCTCCGGATGGAATTGCGTGGCGTAGACATTGTCGCGATACTTGAACATCTGGAACGGGCATGTGTCGGACCGCACCAGATGGCGGCACCCGTCTGGCAGCGATTGAAGCGCCTCCTTGTGACCCACGAAGGCGGCAAAAGCGGTCGGCACGCCATCCAGCAATGGATCATCCTTGCCATCTGCCGTGACCTCGCAATCCGAGGTTCCCACCGGTTCGCCATAGGCGCGCTTGCTCACATCCCCGCCCAGATGCTTGCCCAGAATGCCGATTCCGTAGCAGCAGCCGAGGAAAGGCGTGTCGCCCTCCGTCACCGCCGGCATCAGCCCCAGTACCTGTTTCTCAATCCGTGCCTCGACCTCTGATTTCTCGTCGGGCGCATCGCTTACACAACCGGGCCCGCCGCCCACGACCACGCCAGAATAATCCTCCAGCGCAATATCCCCCAGATCCTCCTGATCCAGCCGCACGCGCCGGACCGTACCACCATCGAGCCCACCCTTGCGCAAGATCGCCTCGAATTCACTGTCCGACGCCTCCGTTTCCGGCCTCAGCTGCAAGATCAAAAAGGGCTTCATACGCGTGACATCCTTCGAAACACCCCCATTGCCTGACCGCTTTCCCCCCCATCGTCAAGCCCGGCACCGCTTGACCCCGCCCCGCAATCCAATAGGCTGTCACACGGGCCCATTTCGCATCAATTTCAAGGAAAACCACCATGGTTCAGCGCCTTCACCTCGTCTTCGGTGGCGAGCTTCAGGATGTCAGCCGCAATGTCTTCAAGAATGTCGACGACCTGCATGTCGTCGGCATTTATCCAGATTACGATAGCGCCTATGCCGCCTGGAAGGGGGAGGCGCAGCGCACCGTCGACAACGCAAATATGCGCTACTTCATCGCGCATATTCACCGCCTGCGGGATGAAGAGGCGGAAAGTTCCCCAACCGAAGAACTGGGCTAAGGCAGCACGTTGAGAAAGGCGGCGACAAAAAGCGCGGACATAGCGCCGGACAAGCGGCCCGAAGGCGAACTTGTCTGGTGTCATGCCGCCGACGCCGCTCATATCGGTATCGCCCATCGCCTCGCAGAGCGGCTGATACAGGACCGGCCCGACATGCATCTTCTGATCACGCTGCCCGACGGCATTGACGCCCCGGACCGCCGCGAATCCCATATCAGCTACGCCAGACTTCCCAATGAATCCGGTGGCGCCACGCGCAGCTTTCTGGAAACCTGGCGTCCTGATCTTTGCGTCTGGACGGCAGGGGATGTCCGCCCTGTCCTCCTGTCACAGGCCTTCAGGGAAAAGGTACCGCTCTACCTTGTGGATGCGATGGACAAGCGTCTCACCGGCCTTGGCTGGCGCTGGCTGCCGAACGGGCAGCGAGCAGCGTTCAAACTGTTCGAGGCGATCATGGCGAGGGATGTGGCCACCGAACATCTGCTGCGCCACCGCATGGGCGTCGACGCCGATCGCATTTCTGTCGGCGGGCCGCTTTGGCAAGGCTCCCGCCCCATGCGGTGCAACGAGGACGAACGCGATGAACTGGCCAAACTTCTGCTGGGACGCCCGGTCTGGCTCGGGGCGCATCTGACGCGGGATGAGATCGCAACGATCCTCGCTGCACACCTCGAAATCATGCGCCTGTCCCACCGCATGGTCCTGATCCTGTCCCTGTCGGATCCGACTGATGCGGCCATGGCCAAAGACGCCTTGGAAGACATCGGCTTGCGCTATGTCGATTGGACCGCAGGCGACAAGCCCAATGAAACGACACAGGTGATCCTCAGCGATGACCCCGGTGATCTGGGGCTATGGTACCGCGTGGCACCGATCAGCTTCATGGGTTCATCGCTGAACCCGGGCACCTATGGCAGCGACCCCAATGAACCCGCAGCCCACGGATCCGCGATCCTTTATGGGCCCAATGTGCGCACCTTTCTGGAAACCTATTCCCGTTTTGCCGAAGTGGGGGCGGCCCGGATCGTACGGGATTCCAGTACGCTGGCGGCGGCGGTGCAGCGGATCATTCCGCCCGACCAATCAGCGGCTATGGCCCACGCGGCTTGGGATGTCGCCACGCAAAGTGCCGCCGTGATGGACAGGATTGTCGAGATGCTTCAGGACGCGCTGGACCGGCGCAAAGCCACCTGATGCGCGCCCCGCTCTTCTGGTCTACCCCGCCCGACAGGCCCGGTTGGCAGGCGCGCCTGCTGTCTCCTCTGGGCGCAGTCTATGCCCGCGCCACCGCACGCCGCATGTCTGCCGCGCCCGACTACCGTGCGCCCGTGCCGGTCATCTGCGTTGGCAACCTCAACGCTGGCGGCACTGGCAAAACCCCTTTTGTCATCGCCCTTATGCAGCGTCTCGCGGATCAGGGTCGCAAACCCTTCGTGATCTCTCGTGGCTATGGCGGGCGGCTCACCGGACCAACACGGGTCGATCCGCAAGAACACAGTTCCGAAGACGTGGGCGACGAGCCTCTTCTCCTCGCGGCCTTCGGTCCCGTCATCATCGGGCAGGACCGCGCCGCCACAGCCCGCGCGGCGGTCGAGGCCGGAGCGGAGATGCTGATCATGGATGACGGATTTCAGAACCCGGCTCTGGCCAAGGATGTCTCCATCATCGTGGTGGATGCGGTGGCGGGGTTCGGCAACGGGAAATGCATCCCTGCCGGCCCTCTGCGCGAACCCGTGGTCTCGGGTCTGGCACGCGCCGATATGGTCCTCTCCATCGGGGAGCCACAGGCACAGGACAGCTTCAAAGACATGTGGGAGACCGCGATCAGCGACATTCCCCTTGTCACCGCCCGGTTTGCGCCTCTTGAGACAGGCATGGACTGGTCGGACACCCGCGCGCTGGCCTTCGCCGGCATCGGCCGTCCAGAAAAATTCTTTGCAACGCTTAGGGGATTGGGCGTCGATCTCGCGCGCGCCGAGGCGTTGGAGGATCACCAACCCCTCACCCCCGCCCTGATGACCCGGTTGGAGGCAGAGGCGAGGCTTCTGGGCGCACAACTCGT
>CAYMEC010000045.1:0-30801 GCA_964389425.1 uncultured Roseovarius sp. | reverse complement strand
CTCGGTGGTGGCATGTTCCTTGCCATACATGTCGAGATCCACGCCAAGAGCGGCTCAGCGGGCGCCACAATCGGGCTTCCAGTGCAGCTTCACATTCCCGCCTGTCACTGGCACGGTCCATTCCCGGCCAGTTTCATCGTCGAAGGTCACAGTGCCCTCGCGCGCATCCACATGCTTCATCGGTACATACATGACGCGCCCCGTTTCCGGATGCAGTGGCAAGAAGATGGAGTAGCTTTGCTGGCGCTCCTCGCGCAGGGATTTCAGCATGATCTTCATCAGATCATCGTATTTCTCCACGCAGCGCAGCAGGATCTCATCGAACTGGCCGGAGCGATAGAAGTCCCGCGCCGAGATGAATTCGTAGTCAAACCCGAACGTATCAAGAAACCGCCGCAGCATGGCGTTGTTGTGGTGGCCGAAACTCTCATATTCGCCGAAAGGATCCGGCACATCCGTCAGGGGACGTTGCAGATGTTCCTGCAACGCTTGCGCGTTCGGCACATTCGACGGTACCTTGCGCATGCCATCCAGATCATCGGAAAAGCACACCAGCTTCGTGGGTATGTCACTGATCACCTCGAAGGCCCGGCGCACCATCGTCGTGCGCAGCACTTCCCCGAAGGTCCCGATATGCGGAAGGCCCGACGGCCCATAGCCGGTTTCAAACAGCACGTAGCCCTTTTCAGGCGCGCCTTTTTCATAGCGTTTGACCAACCGGCGCGCTTCTTCAAAGGGCCAGGCCTTGGACGAGAGGGCGGCATCGCGCAGCTCTGACATGCGTAAACTCCGGGTGGTGCAAACTTGTGAGGTGGACACCTATTGCCGAGGGCGCGGACAGTCAATATTCTGCACCGCAACAAGACCTCAAAGGAATGCCGCGATGTCGGACACGCAATCTCACCCCCTCAGCCCCGAAGACTGCCTTGTGGCGGTGATGATCGCCGTGTCGGCCTCTGATGAAGACATCGGCACGGCGGAACTGGTGAAAATCCAGAGCCTTGTGAACAACCTGCCCGTCTTTGCCAATTATGATGCTGACCGCATGGGCGTGGTGTCGCGCATCGTGTTTGATCTTTTCGGCGAAGAGGATGGGCTGGATGCGCTCTTTGGCCTTGTGCGAGATAACCTGCCGGACCGGCTGAATGAAACAGCCTATGCGCTGGCGTGCGACGTGGCCGCCGCCGATGGATCACTGGCGGAAACAGAGCTGCGCATGCTGGGCGAAATCCGGTTTGAACTTGACATTGATCGGCTGCATGCAGCGGCCATCGAACGCGGCGCGCGGGCGCGCTACATGACACTCTAGGGGGCCAATATGCGCTGCGTATTCGTCAATATCCGCTGCAAGCCCGGCACATCCTACCGCGTGGCCGAAGAGATCGCTCTGCGCGAAATCCATTCCGAGCTTTATTCCACCTCCGGCCCCTTTGACCTGCTCTTGAAGCTCTACATCCCGGAAGGCGACGATGTGGGTCATTTCATCAACGAACGCCTGCTCGATATCGACGGGATAGAGCGCACGGAAACCACACTGACGTTCAAGGCGTTCTGACGCATTTGTCGCGGCTTTTTCGGCCACTTGGCCCGTGCTAGTGTAGCCCGGAACAGGACGGAAAAGCGCGACACGAACCATGACAGCCAAAGACAGGCGCGACGACAAAGAGGTCCTCGTAGTGGATCTGGACGGGACGTTGATCCGGTCCGATACGCTGTATGAGTGCTTCTGGCAGGCGCTGTCGCAGTCCTGGCGGGCGATCCCCGTCGCGGCCAATGGCCTCTCCGGCGGGCGTGCTGCGCTGAAGACGAAACTGGCCGCGCTTGCGGATATCGACGCGGAATATCTGCCCTACAACGAAGAGGTGCTGGCCTACATCGCCCGCTGGCGCGAAGCGGGCGGCAAGGTGATCCTCGTGACTGCGGCCGATCAGGCGATCGCCGACAAGGTCGCGGCCCACACCAAGCTCTTTGATGAGGCCATCGGATCGGATGGCACAACCAACCTCAAGGGCGCGGCGAAGGCGCGCCTGCTCCGAGACCGCTTTGCGGACGAGGGGTACGCCTACATGGGCGACAGCCGCGCCGATATCCCGGTCTGGCAGGGTGCAAAAACGGCCATTGCCGTCAGCCCCGAGCCTGCTGTGGCCGCGAAAGTGAAGGCGATGCTCGGCAGTGAGGTTCTGGGCGACACCCCCGCGCCCGGTGCCTATTTCAAGGCGCTGCGCCCGCATCAGTGGCTCAAGAACATTCTCGTTTTTCTGCCGATCATGACGGCGCAGCAATACGGCACAGTGACGCTTTTCCATGCGCTTTTGGCCTTTGTCGCGTTCAGCATGGTCAGTTCTTCGGGCTATGTGTTCAACGATCTGATGGACCTGCGCGCCGACCGCGCCCATCCGCGCAAGCAAAAACGCCCCTTCGCGTCAGGCCGCGTGCCCATTGCGCACGGGACGGCGATGGTGCCCATATTGCTGATCGCGGGATTGATTTCCGCGGCGATCGCCAATTGGCAGACCTTCTGGATCATCGCGCTCTATTTCGTGATGACTTGCGTGTACTCGCTCTACATCAAACGCCGCGCGATTGCCGACATCTGTACGCTTGCGGGCCTTTACACCTTGCGCATCATCGCAGGCGGGCTGGCGACGGGGGTGGCACTTTCGGTGTGGCTGCTCGCGTTTTCGATGTTCTTCTTCTTTGCGCTGGCGGCGGTAAAACGACAGGCCGAACTGGTGGATCTGACACGGCGCGGCGTCCAGACAGCAGGCCGGCGAGGCTACACCGTCGACGACCTGCCGGTGATTTCCCAGCTAACGCTGGCCTCCGGCTTCGTATCCGTGCTGGTTATGGCACTCTACATCAACTCGCCTGGCGTGCAGGATCTCTATTCCGCGCCATGGCTCCTGTGGGGCATCTGCCTGACGCTGCTTTACTGGATTAGCCGCATCGCGCTGAAGGCACATCGGGGCAAGATGGACGATGACCCGATCATCTACGCGCTGCGCGACAAAACGAGCCTCGCCTGCATCGCGATCATGATCCTCTGCGCTATCGGGGCTGCGGTCCTGTGAGCGGCCCCAAGATCACTGGGGCTGGCCTCGCCTTTCGCTACACGGCCTTTGCGGTTGTCGCCGTACTGGTCAATCTGGCCACGCAACGCGCGGTTCTGGCGTGGCCGTGGCAGAGCGAAGGCATGGGCCTCGCCATGGCCATTGCGGCCGGAACGATCACGGGGCTCCTGGTGAAATACGTCTTGGACAAGCGCTGGATTTTCTATGACGACACGGCGGGCGCGCAGGCGCAATCCAAGCAGTTCGCGCTCTATTCCGCGATGGGGCTCGTGACCACGGCGATTTTCTGGGGGACGGAGACGATGTTCTGGGCGATCTGGCGCACCGACCTGATGCGCGAGTTGGGCGCGGTGATCGGGCTGACCATCGGCTATGTCACCAAGTACCAGTTGGACAAGCGGTTCGTCTTCGCACCAAGGTTGGCCTCATGAAGCTGAGCGGTTGGGGCCGATATCCATCCGCCGAGTGCACCGTCACGGCCCCCCGGACGGATGCGGATTGCGCGCGCGCGATTGCCCGTTGCCCCGCCATAGCACGCGGCAATGGCCGGGCTTATGGCGACAGTGCCCTGAACGAAGACAACACCATCTCCACCCGCCACCTCAACCGCATGATCGCGTTCAATGAGGCGGCCGGCGTGCTGGAGGCCGAAGCGGGCGTGCTGCTGGGCGATGTGATCGAAGCCTACCTCCCTCGCGGCTGGTTCCCTGCCGTTACGCCCGGCACCAAATTCGTGACGCTGGGCGGCATGGCCGCGGCTGACGTTCATGGCAAGAACCACCATGTCGATGGCGGCTTTGGCAACTTCGTTGACTGGGTGGATGTGATGGGTCCGGATGGCGCCGTCACGCGGGCCTCTCGCAAGAAAAACAAAGACCTGTTTCACTGGACCATCGGGGGCATGGGCCTGACCGGTGTGATCCTGCGCGTGGGGCTTCGGCTGCGCCCGGTCGAAACCGGCTGGATCCAGCAACGCACCATCGCCGCGCCTAACCTCGATGCTGCGATGGAAGGCTTTGAGGCCCACCAAGACGCGCCCTATTCCGTGGCGTGGATCGATTGCCTCAGCACAGGCGCATCGTTGGGCCGGTCCCTCATCATGCTGGGCGATCACGCCCCGATGGAAGGCCTGCCCAACAAGTTCCGCCAAATCCCCTTTGGCCCTCCCCCCGCAAAAAAACGCAGCGTGCCATTCAACGCGCCAGGCTTTGCGCTCAACCGCTACACGGTCAAGGCCTTCAACACCGCCTATTACCACATGGGTGCGCGCAAGACGGGCACCGACTATGTGCCGTGGGACACGTATTTCTACCCGCTGGATTCGATCCTTGGATGGAACAGGATTTATGGTCGTCGCGGGTTCCTGCAATTCCAATGCGTGCTGCCGGATGACAACGCCAAGGCGGGTTTGGAAGCACTGCTGACGCGTATCTCGGATGCCGGTCAGGGGTCTTTCCTTGCCGTGCTGAAGAAACTGGGCGCGGACAACCACGGGTTCTCCTTCCCGATGGAGGGCTACACGCTGGCGCTCGATTTCCCGGTATCCGAGAAGGTATTGTCGCTGATGGCGGAACTCGACGCGGTGACGCTGGATCATGGCGGTCGGTTCTACCTCGCCAAGGACGCCCGGATGACAGACACAACCCTGCGGGCGTCAGACCCGCGTACGGAGGATTTCACCGCAATGCGCGCATCAACTGGCGCGAATGCGGCCTTTTCCTCGGTTCAATCAGAAAGGCTGAAACTATGAGCGGTGGTGCAGTTTTAATCCTTGGCGGGCGATCCGATATCGGCCTCGCTATCGCGAAGGTCTACGCAAGCGAGGGCCATGCCGTGCAGCTGGCCGCGCGGAATGCAAAGACGTTGGAGGCGGAAAAGACCGACATCGCCCTGCGCCATGGCGTCGATGTCAGCCTGCATGAGTTTGACGCTCTGGATACGGACAGCCACGAAGCGTTCGTCGCGGGCCTGCCCGTGCTGCCTGAAACCGTGGTCTGTGCCGTGGGCGCTTTGGGCGTGCAGGAAGAAAGCGAACAGGACCACGCAACCGCGCGCATGGTGATGCGATCAAACTTCGAGGGGCCCGTGAATATCCTCGCCGTGCTGGCCAACGCCTTCGAGGAACGCGGCTCGGGTGTGATCATCGGGATCAGTTCGGTGGCGGGCGATCGCGGGCGGGCCACGAATTACATCTATGGCGCGGGCAAGGCCGGGTTCACGGCCTATCTGGCGGGGATGCGGAACCGGCTGGCCTCAAAGGGCGTGCATGTCCTGACAGTCAAGCCCGGCTTTGTTGCCACGCGCATGACAGAAGGGATGGACACGCCTGAGAAGCTGACCACCGATCCCGATACACTGGCGCGGGCCGTGTTTAAAGCGGCCAAACGACGGCGCAATGAGGTCTACCTCAAGCCCATCTGGTGGCTTGTGATGCTGATCATCCGCAACATTCCTGAGATGGTGTTCAAGAAGCTGAAGATCTGAAGGCTGACAGAGCGTTTTCGCTAGGCCCGGGTCTGGCGATCCCGAGTTTCGTTCAGCAGAACTTTGTCCAAGCGTTCCCGGACGACATTTGAGCGACGTCCTGCAATCACCATTTCGCCAGACCCAGGGCGGGGCCTAGCGAAGGCGCTGTGGGCTAAAGCCCTTGATTCCGCGCCGGGGCACACCTGAAAAGGCCCGGAGTTTAGGCCGGGCCTTTCAACTTAGCGGATGTCTTTGAAGCATCGAAACCCAAGGTGATAATTGGCGTGGCTGTTGCCCGCCAGCACCCGTGTCCCGTGCCAGAACGGCGCGCGCCAGCGGCTCCAGTGAGTGTGTGCGCGCACGGTGTCCCAAATGAACCAGCTGCCCTTCATTTCCGTCACGCCTAACGTACGGCTGCCCCGGCTGGCCATCTGATCGGGCGAGAGCGGCAGGTTCATGTGCTCTGCCGCGTTGCCATCCAGATCATAAACCCCAAGCGGGCTTTTGCAGTTGGGGAAGCTGCCTGCCGGATACGTGTTCGATCCGCAACCGGTGAAACTGCCACCGTTGCAACTGGCGCTCTTGGACGACCCCGTGGCACAAACGCCTGACCGCCATTGCGGCCCGATGGAATAGCGCGCCGAGGATTGGTATTTCGCATTATGCGCAGCACGCGCCGCCTGCACCGACATCCCGAAGAAGTAATCGGGCTCTGTCAACGCACCGTGGGACGCGCCTTCCCATTCATGGGCATCTCCCATGCGCTTGCCTTCCGCCCAGCACAGCTTGGCGGCTTCCGACGCCTTCACCCATGTCACCGGATACATGCCGGGCACGTTGGGGTATTCGAACATGTCGGCGCAAACCTTCGCATCAGACGGCGATTGCGTGGCCGGATCGTATAGCGGGGCCATCCACTTCTCGCCGCAGATGCGCTCGAACTGCGCGTTGCGATAGTAGCTTTTAGGATCCTGACCCAGCTTCGCGGTCAGTTGTTCGCGCGTCAGCGGGCGGCGTGTCACCGCCGGATTGCCCTGACCGATCACGCTGGAGCCTGCAAAAATCTGGCGGATCTTGTTCATCTCGCCATTGCTAAGGCCGCGGGCCTGCTGCATTTCGCGGAACATCTTTTCGTTGTTTTCCCGAAGCGACTGGGCCTCAGCACCCGTCGACAACGCAGCAGTCACAGCCACCGCAAAGACTTTGGTCAAAAATCGCATTTGCTCTCTCCCCGTTTATTTTCTGAGCAGATACATGAAATCCCGATTGTCCGAGAAGCCCACGAAACGGGGAATGGGCTGCCCGTTGCTGGCCTTCTGATCAATGGCCGCCATACCGCTCACCAGATGTTCCGGGATCGGCGTACCGTCCACTTCTGTATAGAGCGCCATGTAGGTGTGATCCTGACTGTTCATGTCCAGAAGCATGGCATAATCGCACTGATAGGCCTGGAATGTGCGCGCCATGGCGGATGGCGTCGCGGTTGAGAAATAGGCGTAGATCAGGAACTGGCGTCCATCGACCTCGCGCATGCAGGTGCCGCCACGCAGCGTGCGCAGGTCCGCCTCGGCAGAGCCGGACCAGTTGCCACCCAGCCAGCTGATCACCTGATCGCCGGGCAGGCCGTTTTCAATGATCGGCACCCCGTTCTGGCGGGCGAACTTGATGGAAGGCAGAAGCTCTTCATCCGCTTCGGTCCACGTGCGCATGCCGATGGTCCCGTCATCCAGTACATAGATCGTGGACAGGCCCGGATGCAGGCGGCTGAAGATCACCCCGTTGGACACGAACCCGTAGTGATGCCCCTGATTGGTGATCGACTTCTCACCCGCGCGCCAAGCGCCGTGACTGCGCTTGAACCCGGCGGCAAAGGTCGCGGCCACGCGATCTGTCAGCGCGGGGCTCAACATCCCCGTCCGGACAATGGCCCCAGAGGTATTGAACCCGTCCGGACCCGGCAGGCCCGCGCGGTTCAGTTTCGGGCGCGGGGACCAATCAAGACGCGGGTGATCCGTGCCCACCTCGTAGCCCAGCTCGAAATTCGTCATGTCGAAGGCCACCAGATAGACATCCGCGCGGCTTTCCACACCGTCCAGGCCGTTGGTGCGGCCCTCGGAAAACACGCTCCGGTCAATCATCCCGGGCTGCATCGCGCTGGCGAAAATGCCCGGCGCGTCCTTTACGGCGTACCAGCTTCCCGCCTGCATACCGCCATCCACGCCATCAAGTTCAAACCCGAAATAGGCGCGGAACACAGGATGGCTGGACAGCCGGGCCTTGCCAAGGGCCGCCGCAATCTCACCGGCGTCGCCGCCATCAATCACTTCGCCCGAACTCATGTAGGCGTCTTCGTAAAACGATCCCTTGATCAGCGTCACGATGCTTTCACCAAAAACCACGTTGTCACGCAGAAACTCCGCCACGGCCTCCCGGCTGGACCGGTTACCCCGCACGACATTGCGCACGAACGCGTTGTCATCGCAGATGGGCGCGTAAGGCAGGCCCGAGGATTTCGCCTTGTCCAGTTCGGTCACGCGGCCCGTCCATGGGGCGCATCGGGTCATGGCACCGTTATTGTCGAAAATCAGCTCCGGATTGTCGCCACCCGACAGTGTCAGGTACGTATCTTCGGGGTTCGTCAATTCAATATGGAATGTGTCCGTGGTCGTGGTGCGCTGCGTGCGGGTCAGGTCCAGCAGGAACCACTTGTTGAACCGCGGGTTCAGCGAGGTCAGCGTGATCTCCTTGCCTTCGGACGAGGTGGCAGAACTTGCCTTGCGGAAGGGCTGAAAATCCCGCATCGCGCGCGTCTTGTTGAGTTTGAAGTCCTCGTATTGCTGCGCGATGACCGGGTCGTTCAGGTCTGCCGCAGCGGCCGGGCCGGACAACGCGGTCATGCCCAGCGCCGCGCCCATGCCCATCATCGTCAACATGTTCTTGAACTTGAACACGGAAATCATCCTCTTCCAAAACCTGTCGGACGCCCTGCCATGCCGCAGGATTCGCCTAAAAAAACGCCAAAAATAGGTAAGTACACCCCCAGGCGTCCTTATCAGAAACCATGCTATTGTTCGCGTAGCTCAGTTACAAGTCACGTTATGGGCGAAAGCTGCGCGCGCAGCATTTTTTTCAACGGCGGTGCCGGATTTGCGGGCCGTGAGACGCAATTGCCTCAGCAAGAGGCACAGCACAGCTCCGAAACCCGAAGTGAGACAGATTTTCAAGATTTCCGGGCGTTTTTATCCCGTAAAATGCCGTCCTACCGATCGTAGTAATCCCGGTACCAGCTTACAAAAGCACGGATGCCATCACGGAACTCCGTAGCAGGTTTGTACCCCGTCAGGCGTTTGAGCAATTCCGCATCCGCCCATGTGGCGGGCACGTCACCTTTCTGCATCTCCATCAGGTTCCGCGTCACAGGCATGCCCAGCGCCTCTTCTATCGCGTCCACGAAATCCGTCAGCCGCACAGAGGTGGAATTGCCGATATTCACGATCCGGTAGGGCGCGACGGGGGACAGGCTGTCACCCTCTTCAATCGCCTCTTCGCTGTCCGGCCGCTCTGGTACGGCCTCCATCAGCAACCGGATCCCCCGCACCAGATCGTCGATATAGGTGAAATCGCGATACATCTCACCGTGGTTGTAGACATCGATGGCGCGCCCCTCCAGCGTCGCCTCCACGAATTTGAACAGCGCCATGTCAGGCCGCCCCCAAGGGCCATAAACCGTAAAGAACCGGAACATGGTCGTGGGCAGGTTCCAAAGATGGGCATAGGAATGGCCCATCGCTTCGGTGGCTTTCTTGGTGGCCGCGTAGATCGTCATCTGCGTGTCGGCTTTCATGGTCTCGCGATAGGGCATGTCCGTATTGGCCCCATAAGCGGAGGAGGTGGAGGCCATCAGCAGATGCTCAACGCCATGCCGCCGCGCGGCCTCCATCACGTTGAAGGTGCCCACCACGTTGGCGTCCACATAGGCGCGCGGGTTTTCGAGGGAATATCGCACACCCGCCTGCGCGGCGAGGTGGATAATGATCTGAGGTTCAAACGCGTCGGCCATGGCGTCGAATGCGCTCATGTCTTCCAACAATGCCTCGGTCCTTGAAAACCCCTCATGCTGCATCAGCATCTGATGACGCCGCGCCTTCAGGGAGACGTCATAGTAATCCGTCATTCCGTCATACCCGTGCACGCGGAAGCCGTCTTTCAGCAGAAGCTGGGCCAGATGATACCCGATGAACCCCGCCGTTCCGGTAACAAGCACGCGCCGGGGGGGATTTGGGTCGTCTGACATGGGGTTCTCCGGCATTGGTCTGCGGTTGCGACGCTAAAGCATATCCTGCGCATATTACAATCGTCGCATGCCCCTTCACAGTGACGCGATGGGGCGAGGAATATGTTGCACAGGCCCCTATCTCTGCCCCAAGACAAGGGCGCGCGTGCGCAAGCGAAAGGATGAGCGATGGGAACGATATCCCGCAGACTGATGATCGGGGGCGGCCTCGGTGTCTTGGCCGTGACAGGCGGTGGGGCTTGGTATCTTGCGCCCACGGCGGCCGAACTGGTGATGACCCCGCCCGAGGCTTTGGAGGCCGCGCGCACCGGTGACATTCTTCTGGTCGACATCCGCAGGCCCGATGAATGGGCTGACACGGGCGTGCCCGAAGGCGCCGTGCCGATCGACCTGCGCCGGGAAGATTTTGCCCAGGCTGTCAGCGCCGCGCGCGCCTCAAAGTCGCAACCGGTCGCGGTGATTTGCGCCCGTGGGGTACGGTCGCGGCGGATCACGGTGTCCCTCGATGAGGCCGGTATCGAGCCGATCATTGATATTCCCGAAGGCATGCTGGGCTCCTTTGCCGGGCCCGGATGGCTGGAACGTGATCTGCCCGTGGTGGCGTGGAATGCGTAAAACGCTCGCGGCGATTGCCCTTGGCGCAACCGCCCTGCCCAATGCGGCGGCGGCCTGTTCGGAAACCACCCCCTGTGCGGTCGACGGCGGCGAATACTATATCGCCCTGCCCGAACCCGGCGACAGCCCGCCGCCCGCGATCGTTTATATCCACGGCTATGGCGGCAGCCCGGAAGGCGCGCTTCAGAATGAGCGCATGATGGGCCCTTTCCTGGAGCGCGGCTACGCCGTGATTGCGCCTCAGGGCCTGCCCTTCCCCGGCGGCACCGTGACCGGCTGGTCCTTTCATCCGGACTACGAAAAACGCCGCGATGAGGTGGCGTTCCTGCAAGAAGTGCGACGCGCGGCGGTAGAGACCCATGGCCTCGACCCCGATCGCGTGATCCTCACCGGGTTTTCCATCGGCGGGTCCATGACCTCTTATCTCGCCTGCGAAGCGCCGGATGCCTTTTCCGCCTACGCCCCACTGGGCGGCAGTTTCTGGCGAGACCACCCCGAAGGATGCGAAGGCCCGGTGCGGTTGCTGCATACCCACGGCTGGCGCGACGGCACGGTCCCGCTTGAAGGACGCAACGTACGCGGCGGGGCTATCGACGACCCGGAAGGGTTTTCCCAAGGCGATGTGTTTCACGCGATGGAGATCTGGCGGCGGGCCAATGGTTGCGTCTTCGGCAAGGCGGACAGTTTTGTCACCGAAGGGCCATTCTGGATCCGCAAGTGGGAACGGTGCGCGGAAGGCTCGGCACTCGAGTTCGCGCTTTTCCCCGGGGGTCATATCGTGCCGGAAGGATGGGCGGATATGATGCTCGACTGGTTCGAAGGGCTCTGACCCGCGCCGAACTGGCACCGACGTGATACCGACGCAATACCGACGTGATACCGACGTGGATTTTCGGAGGTTTTTCCGGCCTAGGCCCGTTTCTTTTTCCACGGCTGGGATTTGAACCAACCCGCGCCATAGGCGATGAGAATGATCAGCGCAAAGCCCAGCGCGTTGACCCACAGCATGGTGAAATGCGTGCGCCCCACCTGATCAAACAAGGCCCCCAGCAGGCGCGCCAGATACATCGACGTAATGAACACGGCCAGCGATTGCTGTCCCACTTTCATGATCCATTTCAGGATCACCGTCCAAACCCGCGCACCGATGCCCTCACCCCTCGGCTGGATGTTGTCCCCCTTGGGACCCACCAGCACCCAGGCCACATAGGCCACCGCGAGGAAGTGGATGTAGCGCAGGATGCCGAAATCGGTCTTGGTGAAAAGGAAGCGATACTCCGTGCGCCATTCCTGGATCCATTCGACTTCGCGGTGGATGCGGAAATAGGCCAGCGGCAAGATGATCAGGATGATCGCCACCGCCGTCCAAAAGAGTCGCCGATCCACAGGTGGTGGGCGAAACCAGCCGGACATGAAGGCAAACCCGGTATAGAAAATCAGTTGCCAACCCAAGGGGTTGAAGAACCATTTCCGTTCTGTCCACGGCTCCGCCGGGAAGTTCACATCGCCCCAATTGCCCAAAAGCCAAACACCCACAGAGGCCGCAACGACCAGCAAAACATGGATGCGAGCGAGGAAGATCATCAGCGGCATCATCAGCAGCACGATGATATACATGGGCAGAATGTCGAAGTAGTTCGGCACATAAGTGAGGGTCAGAAGCCCCGGCAGTTGCTCCATCGGGCGTTCAAAAAACGGATAGAGATTGAGCTGCCCCACGTAGTCGCGCCCGTCCGGGAAAAGCGCATTTAAACCCACCATCGTTGCCGCAATCGCGATGAAAAGCGCCACATGCGCCCAGTACACCTGCCACACGCGAAAGCCTACGCGGGCGGAACCCATCGCAAGCCCCTGTTCGCGGAACACACGCCCAAAGGCGATGGCCGAGGCCATGCCGGAGCAGAACACGAAGATTTCTGTGGCGTCTGAAAACCCGAACCGCGCGGGGATCCACAGCGTCAGCCAATTGCCCGGCGTGTGGGCGATCAGGATGATGAACATCGCAATCCCGCGGAAGAAATCGAGCCGCGGGTCGCGGATGCCCACCGCATAGCCTGCGGCGGGTGAGGCGGGTTTGGCCGTCATAGATGGATCAGCAACAGACATGGGCCGCTTTCGTAAATCCGGTTTGGGCGCGTTTTACTCTGCCGCAACGCTGGCCTTCAAGGCGCGCGCATCCTCAATCTGCTTCATGCGCGTTTCTGCAAAGGCATCAATGGCACCATTCCGCTTATTCGTGCGTTCCGCGATCAAAGCTGCCGTTTCATCCAGCTTGCCCGCGCGTAAGCCCGCATCAATCGTCACACGTTCGAACACGTCGCGCTGTGCGTGACTACCGCCCATGATCTGAAACGCAGGTTGGGCCGTGCGCAGATGGGAGAAGGCCACATCATACTGCCCTTCCCCAAAGGCCGCGAGGCCCTCGGCTGCGGCCAGGCCGGGGTTCTTCATCACCAGCCCTTGGTCATTGTCTTCCTCAGCCGAGTGCGCCACGCGTGCTGTCAGCCGTGCGGCGGCGTCAGGGCGATGATCGCCCGCAAGCGCCAGCATGTAGTGCAGATCGGCAAAGACAAGACAGCCATCGCCCGACCGGCTTTCAGCCAGATCGGCCAGTTCAGCCCATCGGGTGCCCACATCGACGCCTTCAAGCTCAAGCCGCAAGAGCAGCGAGCTGGCGTTGGAAAAATCACGGTAATCGTCTGTTTTCTCTTCACGAATCTGCGTATCGTAGAGGTTCAGGACCAGATCAAACTCTCGCTGATCCAGCAGCAGAAGCGCCTTGTGCCACCACACGTGGTAGCGGAAGTTATTGCAATGGCCCCAAGCGCCAGGGTTCTTTTCAATCAGGTCAATCCCCGCCTGCGTCTCGTGCGTCATGTCATAAACATGGGCCACGGAATGCATGCCCCATGCATCATCGGGGGCGAACCGCAACGCTTCGAGGCCCGAGGCTTCGGCCAGTTGATAATCGCCCGTCTCTTCCTGTGCAAAAGACAGGCAACCCAGCGCATAGCCGCGCAGTGCGTGATCTTCGTCATGGGCGTCAATCACACGCTCCACAGACCGGCGCATGCCATGATTGTCACCCACCATGAAACGGATCGCATGGGAAACCTTCATGCTCATCGTGTCGGCGGGATTGTCACGCAGGGCGGCTTCAATGCATTGAATGGCTTGCAGCGGACGACCATCCACCCAGCATTCCAGCGCGGCACACCAGCTTTGTTCCCGGATCGTGGCACCGCCTTGGGCGAGGGCCATCTGCGCGTTGTCATGGGCTTCCTTCGCGGTGGCATACAGCTCCCGTTTGCCCATCATCATGGCGAACAGACCCTTGGCAGCATGGGCCATCGCGTAATCCGGCGACATCTCCAGCAACCGCTTCAGGTACCCCGGCACCGTTTTGGAATGGGACAGAAAGCCCAGGATCATGCCGTTCCACTCGGCAACGGATGCCGCATCCGTAAGAGAGACGCGACAATTGCAAATGTCCATGTGCATGGATGATCCTTTCGTGCAGCACGTGCGTGTGGCGAACATAGTCGCTCGCGACCTGAAACTCACATCACGGTTTTGCCAACGCACGAACTCGTGACCAACAAAGCCCAGGAATTGGCCGGTTTAGTCGTCCGCATCCCCGGATGGTGCTGCAATATCAAACATTTCCATCACCGTCTGCGTGTCTTGACCAAAGCGCGGAGGTGGTCGGCGGAATGTAACCGGTGTGGCCGAAAAGTTGAGCGGATTTCCGAGCAGAGCCACTTCACCCGCGGTGGCATCAGGATGAGCCATGCGCTGCACCATGCCGCGCGCGACCGCCTGATCGGTGCTGAGCGCCTGATCAATCGTGTGGATCGGGCCGCAGGGCACGCCCACCGATTGCAACCTCTCCAACAAGCCTGCTGTGGTGAATCCGCCAAAGAGCGCTGAAATCTCTTCCGTCAGCGCATCGCGATTGGTGATCCGCAGGGGGTTGGATTGAAACCGGGCATCCTCTGCCAGATCCGGGCGATCAAAGGCGTGCATCATACGCTTGAACTGCCCGTCATTGCCGCAGGCGAGGATGATGTGGCCGTCACGGCCTGCAAACACGTCATAAGGCACGATATTGGGATGCGCATTGCCGCGCCGTTTGGGCGGCTTGCCGGAGGTGAGCGTGTTGGTGCCTTCATTGATCAGCCACGCCATCTGCGCATCCACCAGAGCAAGGTCGATATGCTGTCCTTCACCGGTCTGATCACGGTGGCGAAGCGCGGCGAGGATCCCCACAGTGGCATACATCCCGCACATCACATCGGCGATGCCAACGCCCACTTTCATGGGCGTGCCCTCAGCCTCTCCGGTCACGGACATGATCCCGCCATAGCCTTGAGCCATGAGATCATAACCGGGCAGGTCGCGGTTGGGACCGGTCTGCCCAAAGCCGGAAATGGAGCAATAAACGAGGCTTGGATGCGCGGCGAGCATGGTGTCATGATCCAACCCATATTTGTCGAGCCCGCCAGGTTTGTAGTTCTGGATCACCACATCGGCCTTGGCCGCGATAGCCTTCACCAACGCTTGGCCTTCTTTCGTCGACAGATCTGCGGAAACAGAGAACTTGTTGCGGTTGGACGACATGAAATAGGCGCTCAGGTCGCTTTGCCCGTCATGGGTCTCCGCATAGGGCGGGCCCCAGGCGCGGGTGTCGTCACCGCCTGTCTTGGGGTTTTCGATCTTGATCACCGTTGCGCCCATATCGCCCAGAAGCTGCGTCGCCGTAGGCCCGGCAAGAATGCGCGACAGATCAAGGATCAGCAGGCCATCAAGGGCACCTTTCGGGTCAGAAGGTGCCATCATACGCCTTTCGATCAATCTCTACCGCTATAATACTGAACGTATCCGCTGCCATGGCGGCGTTCAGCGCCTCTGCCAATTCGGATCCGGATCGCGCCGTTTGCCCCTGCCCGCCAAACGCGCTCGCGATGGCGGCAAAATCCACACGGCCAAAATCCACACCGGTATTTTTCATCTGACGCTGACGTTGCTTTAGTTCGATGAGCGCCAGCGAGGCATCTACGAACACCACGAAAATCGTTTTGAGGCCCTGCTCGGCCGCCGTAGCCAACTCGCCGGCGACCATCAGGAAGCCTGCATCGCCGGAAAAGGACACGACCGTGCGGTCCGGCTCTACGATCTGCGCGCCCATGGCGAGCGGCACGGCGCAGCCCATGGTGCACAGTGCGGAGGATTGCGTGAGGGCGCGAGGAAACTCGCATTGCCACATCTGCGACAGGAGAATGCGATGGGCGCCGCTGTCAGCAGTGGCGAGTGTGTCTTCGGGCAGCATCTCACGGCAAATGGCGATGGCCTGGGCAGGGCCCCAGCTGCCGGAGGGGGCAAAGGTCTCAATCAGGGCATCGCGCGTGGCTGTCAAAGCGCCGTCCTGCCACACCGGACCCAAGCTATCGGGCAGAAGCGCGGTGACGGAGGCCGCGCAATCGCCCACGATATTGTAAGTCGCGTGGTGCATATAATGGTGATTGGGCTCTGAGGTGATGTCGATCACGGTTTGGCTGACGGTGTCCCACGGATTGGTCCAGCCATCACGCATCTCAATAGGATCGTAGCCGATACACAGCACCACATCCGCATCATGCAGGAAGGGCAACAGGATCTTGTCCGCCTTGGGCGAAAGCCCAGCACCACCCAGCGCTTGGGGATGGCTTTCGGGCAGCATGCCCTTGGCCTTGTAGGTGGTGATAACCGGGATGCCCAGATCGGCCACGCGGGCCACAGCATCCTGCGCCCTTTCTGTCATCGCATCCACGCCCACCACGGCAACGGGCCTCGTGGCCTTGGCCAACGCGCTGCGGGCGCCTTCAAAATCCGCGCCTGTGGGGACCACCGGCAGGGCGGGTTTGCGCAAGACGCCTGTCTCTTCCGCGTCCGCATCGGCCACGGAAATGGGCACGTCGATATGAACGGGGCCCGGACGGCCTT
Source organism: uncultured Roseovarius sp. (assembly GCA_964389425.1). Taxonomy (GTDB): domain Bacteria; phylum Pseudomonadota; class Alphaproteobacteria; order Rhodobacterales; family Rhodobacteraceae; genus Roseovarius. The sequence continues at coordinate 14,373 of CAYMEC010000045.1, read as the reverse complement.
CCATCGCGATAGTCACGGCCTTGTCGGCCTGCACCGCAGCCGCCTTGGCGTTGAGCGTAAACGTCGCCTTGGTAATCGGGCGAAACACCTGCGGCTGATCCAGGACCTGATGGGTGTAGGTCTCCGCTTTGTGCGCATCGACACAGCCTGTCAGGACGATCAGCGGCACTCGGTCCTGCCGCGCATTTTCCACCACGTTTATCCCGTTCAATGCACCCGGTCCGACGGTCGCCAGCAAGATCCCCGGCGCGCCCGTGCGGTGGTATGTCCCTTCGGCCATGAACCCGGCGGCGTTTTCGTGTTTGCACAGGACAAAGGTGATCCCCGCCTTCTCAAGCGCATCCATCAGGGTAAGCACCTCACCCCCAGGCATACCAAAGGCCCAGCGGCACCCTGCATCATAGAGGCGTTTGGCCACGACATCGGCTGCGCGCATCGGACTGTCCTTTCCTTGGGTCTTGATTGTGAAATGGCGCATTGGGCTTGGTTAAGCAAGACACCATGGAGTGAACTTGTTTGCAAACCTCTCCGGCGCGGAATCAAGGTTTTGGGCAAGCGCGTCTTTGCCAGACCGGGGCCAGACAAAGATGCTCTGTTTGTTCCCGGATGCCACAGGCCAAGATTTGTCTGGACTCCGTGGCACAAGATATTGCCTCATCGTGTCAAAACAAAACCGGAAGACCAATGTCCGATATCGTAATCCTCAACGGCAAGCTCATCACCATGGCCGGCCCAGACGCTGAGGCGTTGGCCATCACCGAGGGCCGGATCGAGGCCGTTGGCACCACGTCTGACATTCGCGCCATCGCGGGCGATGCGCGGGTGATTGATGCGGGTGGCTGCACGGTTCTGCCCGGCTTTATCGACAGTCATGTGCATCTCTTCACCGGTTCGGCAGAGCTGGATTATCTTAACCTCATGGACGTCCACGGCGAAGATGCGCTGACCCGCGCCGTCCGCGCCTATTCCAAAACCCGCCCGGATGACCAACTGCTCTTCGCTACCTGCATCGACTATCATGTCATCGAAGGGCGCGCGGCAACGCGTCAGGATCTCGACCGCGTGATGCCCGACCGACCCTTCGCCGCCATGGCTGCCGATCACCACACCGTCTGGGCTAATACCGCCGCATTGGAGATGGCCGGTCTGCTGCACGGCGCGGACACGCCGGAGGGCACCGAAGTCGTTGTGGCCGCCGATGGTACCGCGCACGGGGAACTGCGCGAGTTTGGCGCCTATGGCCCTGTGATGGCGCTAACCCCGTTGGGTGGGCGCGATCTGGAAGGGTTGGTGACGGGCCGCGATCCCAGCGCAACAGCGGCGGAACGGGCCATCGACAAGGAAGTGATTGCCAAGGGGTTGAAACACTGCGCCTCTCACGGGATCACCGGGCTGCATCTGATGGACGGGAATTTCTATCAAGGGGAGCTGCTGTCCGAATTGGATGCCGAAGGCCGGTTGCTTTGCCGGTCAGAAGTGCCGATGCATCTCAAGAACACCGATCCGATTGACCGGCTGGAAGAAGCGACCGAAATGCGGCGGCGCTTCAACACCGACATGGTTTGGTGCAACCGGGTGAAGATGTTCATGGACGGGGTGATCGACAGCTATACCGCCTTCATGCTGGAGCCTTATCCGAACACCGACACCCGTTCCGAGGCGCTTTTCCCGCCCGATCACTTCGCGGAAGTCTGCCAAAAGGTGGACAGGGAAGGCCTGCAAATCGCCGTTCACGCCATTGGCGATGCTGCCGTGCGTGCGACGCTCAACGGGTATGAGGCCGCTCGCACGGCCAACGGAGTACGCGACAGCCGCCATAGGATCGAACATATAGAACTTCTCCACGCCGATGATCTGGCGCGGTTGAAGCCCTTGGGTGTTGTCGCCTCTGTTCAACCGCTGCATTCGCCCTCGGGCGGGATGTTCCCGCCCTACCCGCCTGATGTGATGGTGCGCGCGGAACAGATCCCTCTGGCCTTTGCGACCAAAACCATCCGCGATACCGGTACGCCGGTTTGTTTCTCCACCGATTGGCCGGTGGTGCCGGTGGACGTGATGCCCTCGGTGAAGGGTGCCGTGCATCGCCCTGACCTGCCGGAGCTTTGGGGCGATCAAACCTCCACCTTGCGCGAAACACTGGAAAGCTACACCGCGCTCAACGCCTGGGTGGAGTTCAATGAGGACCGCAAGGGCAAATTGGCACCCGGGATGATGGCGGATGTCGTGGTCATGGATCATGATCTGGAGGCGCTGGCCCCGGTCGAGCTGGACAAGGCACGCGCCGCCGTCACGCTGATGGGTGGCCGGGTCACGTGGGAGGCATAATGGACACCTACAAGAATTCCGATCCCCGCCCGCCGATCATGGAAGGATCCCCGCCGCCGCTCGAGTGGCGCGTGCCGATGATCGACTGGGACCGTGCGCCCTGGAACCGCTGGGCTTTTCAGCACATCCGGGAGATCCTGCCTACAGGGCCAGTCGCCGCCGCCGGCACCCCGTCCGCTTTGCCAGAAGCATTGGAACCCCTTGAGGCGATCGCCTTTGAAGCGCCCCACGGTCCGACCACCATCGCCAAGTGGATTGATGATGACTACACTGACGGGCTGCTGATCATGCTGGACGGCAAAATCATCCACGAAAGCTATTGGAACGGAATGACGCGCAGGTCGGTGCATCTGTGCCAATCGGTGTCAAAATCGATCACGGCGACAACTGCATCCACACTATTCGACGAAGGGCTGCTTGATCCGCATGCGCCCGTCACGGACGCGCTGCCGGAACTGGCGGAAACAGCCTGGAAAGGGGCCACGCTGCGCCAGATCATGGATATGGCCTCGGGCGTTAAATATGATGAGTCGGATTACTTCAACCGGGCGAGTGACGTGGGCAAGACCGATGTGGCGGCAGGGTGGAAACCGATCCCGGAAGGGTATGAGAACGAGGATTGGCCGCACTGCATCCACGATCAGATCATGACCCTGACCGAGCGCGACGCGGCACACGGGGAAAGGTTCGAATATCGATCAATCGAAACCGACGTGCTGGCCCACGCCATGGAACGCGTGACGGGCAAGCGATTGCCTGAGCTTGTTTCAGAACGGCTCTGGCAGCCGCTGGGCGCTGAGACAGAGGCCTGTTTCACGCTCGATCAATCCGGTTATGCCCTGGCTTGCGGCGGCTTCAACGCATCGCTGCGCGATCTCGCCCGGTTCGGGCTTGCCTATCTCAATGACGGGCAGGTGAACGGGCGGCAGGTGATCCCGAAGGCTTGGGTGGAAGACGTGCGGTCTGGTGACCATGGGCTCTTTAATGACTATGGGCGGGAGCATTTCCCCATGGGCCGCTATCGCAATCAGTTCTGGATCGAGGATGCAAACAAACAAGGCCACTACTGTCTCGGGATTTTCGGGCAAATCGTCTATGTCTCCCCCGAGCGCGGCATGGTGGCCGTCAAGTTGTCAACGTGGCCGGAGGCGACAAACAACGACCATCACGATGCCTGCGTTGCCGCCTTTCACGCCATCGCGCGGGCATTTGGACGTGACGCCTAACGCTCTCCCCGTTTTCAGAAACGACGCTTTCGCTGTCGTAAACCAGCCAGACGGATCAGATATTTCTGTCAGCCTGTAGCCTTCCCAATCGTTCGGACGGCTCATGGCGGAAAGCTCCTCTCAGACTGATGAAAAGCCCATTGTGGGCATTGCTTTCCTGTTGGCAGCCACAACGATCTTTCCGCTACAGGACGTGATCATCAAATTTCTGTCTGACGCCTATGCCGTGCATCAGGTGGTCTTTATTCGCAGCTTGTTTGCCTTGCCCCTCGTTGTAGTCATCGCGCGCTTCGAAGGGAGGCTGTTGCCGTTGGAAATCGGATCGTGGCGGTTGCAACTGCTCCGGTCGCTGGCCGCTTTTTTTTCCTACACCTGCTACTATCTGGCGTTGTCCACGATCGGTTTGGCGGAGGCGGTGGCGATTGCGTTTTCCACACCGATCTTTGTGACCTTGCTGGCCATGGCGTTCCTGAACGAAAAGGTCGGTGTCTTCCGCGTGCTGGCCATTTTTCTGGGGCTTGCTGGGGTTTTGGTCATCGTGCAGCCCGGCATGGGCGTTTTCCAACCTGCTGCCATTTTTGCACTGCTTGCGGCAGTTTTCTATGCGGTCTCCATCATCGCCACACGCAAACTGGGGCGGCGGACCAATGGCACCACGATGACAGTGATCACCATCGTGACCTACATCATAGGTGGCGGGCTTGTGGGCACTCTTTTCGCGCTCTCGCCGGTCGCGTCCCCGCATCCAAGCCTCGATTTCCTGTTCCGGGAATGGACAATGCCGGAGGCACAGGATTGGCTGCTTTTGGCCCTTATCGGATGCACCGCGGCTGCGGGGTTTTTCTGCCTTGCTCAGGCCTACCGACTGGCGGAAGCAAGCGTGGTCACGCCGTTTGAATACACCGCTATGCCTTGGGCGGTGCTGTGGGGCTGGGTGTTTTTCTCTGATCTGCCCGATGCTGCGACATGGATAGGCCTTACCATGATCATCGCGGCGGGTCTTTTGATCGTGTTCCGTGAAACGGTTCAGAACCGCCGCGTGGTGCGTCGAAAGGGCCTAGGCGTCTTCCGGCAGCGATAAATCTCCCTGAGCCACGCGCAGCGCTGACGGAAACCCCGCTCAGACTGTGACATGTCCCCCGAAAATATCTTGACGAAGGTCATTGCCTCTCTGGTCTTCGGCGAGACGTGGTGGATAGCGCGGTGCCCTCTTGTAACGAGGGGTTTCTTTCGGGCGCGCAGGGCCCAGGTGCCGGACCATGCACACCGCTTTGACGCATTGTCAGGAAGATTTCGCATCAAAACCATCATTTTGGCATTGCACACAGTTTTTGACGGGCCTAGAAAGCAGGCCTACTTGGCGCGGGATGGAGCAGTCTGGTAGCTCGTCAGGCTCATAACCTGAAGGTCGCAGGTTCAAATCCTGCTCCCGCAACCAAAGGAAGCAACCCGGTCGATTTCGTCCGGGTTTTTTCATGTGTTATTCAAGGATGCTGAGCGCGTCCGCAACGTTCACAAGGGGTCGCGTCAGACCTTCACAAGGTCTTCCAACTGATCCCGCGCTTCCTGCAGGCGGGGCAAGTGCTTCAGCAAGTGGTCGAGATCCAGACGCTGGTTGGGCACATGGATCGACAGGGTCGACAAAAGACGCCGTTGATCGTCACAGATGGGAACGGCCAAGGCCAGCATGCCATCCATGAATTCCTCATCGTCCGTCGCATAGCCTTGCGCCCGGGTCAAAGCCAACTCGTCTTTCAAGGCCAGCGCATCAGTGATGGTATGTTCGGTGAAGTCTTCGAGGTCCAGAATGCTCAGCAATCGGTCCAGCTTGTCCTGCCTCAAGGTGGACAGGTACATCTTGCCACTGGCCGTACAGTAGAATGGCACCTGAGACCCCACCGGCAACTGGATGCGCAAAGGCCAATGCGTTTCCACCCGGTCAAGATACACCATCCCATCCCGCCCGGGTGCGGCAAGGTTGCAGGTTTCACCTACATCCTCGGCCAGCTTGCGCATGATACGCAGGCGTTCCGTGCGGATGCGTTGCGACGACAGGGTATTCGTAGCCAGCCGTCGCAACCTGTAGCCCGGGCCGTAGGACTTACCATCTACGTCGCGTTGCAGGAACCCTTCGGCCTCTGCGGTGTGGAGCAGCCGATGCACCGTTGGCTTCGGCAACCCCAAGGCCCCAACAAGATAAGATGCTGACACCGGCGTGCCCATTTGGGCCACCTCCTCCATCAGATAGAGGAGGCGCAGATTGGTCGGCATTTGACCTTTCTTGGTGTCGATATCCTGGTCTTCGGGCATATCGCTGGGATTATCTCTCCGGTAGCAGCATCAGGGCCAGATCAGGTGTCAGGGCAACGATGACCCAGACGCTGATCAACGCAACGAGGTACATCGTCGTGTAGCGCAACAAGCGGAAATAGGGCACACCCGTCACACCGGAAGCGACATACAGGTTAAGACCGTATGGCGGGGTGATAAACCCGATGGAGGCCCCCACGAGGAAGATCACCGAGAAGTGCACAGGATCTACGCCGACGCTGGCCGCGATTGGCGCAAGAATAGGCGCAAGGATGATCGTGACGGGCAAACTTTCGAGGATCATGCCTGAAACAAAGACGATGGCCATCGCCGTGAAAAGAACGGCGTGATAGCCGCCCATTGAGGTCACGAAATCACCAATCACCTCCTGTGCACCCAGAAGTGACAGAATTTGCTGCATCACCACGGATACGGCAATCAGCGGAGCAAGAATACCTGTGATCTGCGCAGACCGCATAACGATGCCGGGAACCTGTGGGATGGTGAACCCTTCGACCACCAACATGGACACCGCGGATTTCTCAGACCAGTCCTTGGTTTGATCCATGTGGAAGAAGTAGGTCACAACGAAACTGGCAAGGCCCGCGATGATGCCAAAGCCAACGGTCACACCAGCAGCTTCTGTCGGAGAGAACTTACCAGTGTAAATGCCCCAGAGCACAAGCCCGATGGCGAAGAAGCCGAGCCAGCCACCGATCGCCGTCTTGATCACACGCATCGGGTTCAACGCGATGATGTAACCCCAGCCATTCTTCCAGCAGACGATGAAACAAGCCAGCATCATACCACCGACCATCATCGCGCCGGGGATGATCCCCGCAACAAAAAGATCAGAGATCGGCAGGTTCATCAGGAAGCCGTAGACGATGAAAATGATGGAAGGCGGAATGATGATGCCCACCGTACCACCGGCGGCTGCCGTGGCGGCGGAGAAGCGTTCGTCATATCCACCTTTGACCATTTCAGGGTGCAGCATCGAACCAATCGTTGCCGTGGTGGCCGAGTTGGAACCTGAGATCGCGGCGAACAGGCCGCAAGCGCCAAGGCTCGCCATGGCCAGACCGCCCCGGATCCAGCCCAAACAGGCATAGGCGAAATCGCTGAGCCTGCGGGCGATGCCCGACCGGTTGATCAAGTCCCCGGTCAGAATAAAGAGCGGCATGGCCAGAAGCGCGAAACCGTCCGTAAACACGTCCTGCAAAGCCGCACCCATGTTGAGCAAGGGCAGTTCGAGCACGAAAGACATTCCGATGACCCAGTAGGCGATGACAAGGAAGACGGGCACGCCCATCATGAAAAAGATCGTCACCCCGATAGAGATGAGCGTGATGATTGTTGGATCGCTCATGCGTCACCTCCGATCACAGCGGCTTCGATCATGTCGTCACCGTTGCGGTATTTCTTGATATCTTTGATCGCGTTTTCCATCACGCGCGCTGTCAGCAAGACAAACGCAATCGGGACGGTGCCGAGAAACCACCATTGCATCACATTGTCTGTGCCAAGCATGATGGCAAAGTTCGCCGCAGCACGGACGGTTTCTTTGGTCGTGGTGACCACCACAATCCATGAAAAGCCAAGCCACAAGGCGGCATCCAACAGAAGGCAACAAAGCTGTCCAAATCGGGGCATGGATTTTCGGAATTCTGCAAAGGCCAGATGCGTGCGCAGCTTTACGTTATAGCTGCACCCGACCCAGGCCATGATCAGGAAAAGAAAGGGTGGGATCGTGGTGGACCAGGGCGGTTGCCCATCAAGGAAAAACCGCTGCACAACGCCTGAAAAGATGATGTATCCGATCGCCAAGTAGGCCACGACCATCACCGTCGGTTCAAGGTGCCGTTCGATAATGGGCACCGCGCGGTAGAGCAGCGCCATCGCGGCACCCCCGACCAACGTTACGACCAATCCAAGTGGCCATACGCCGGGGTTGCCCCGCATCGCTGACTGCACTTCGAATGAGTCTCCACTCATGAAGGCCGCAATAAGCTCCCCCATGCCCGTGATCATTTCCATGATCGGCCCCCTCTCACTTGTCCCTGACCGCACTCCGAAGGCTTTGCTCCGAGGCTGCGAAAATTGTTTTTCGCGATTTCACTTTTTGGTCGCCCGGGCACGGCATACGCGCCCGGGTCGTTTTCAATGAAAGCCCAAAATTTGGGTCTTGTGAAGATCAGGTTGTGATCAGCCCTTCCACCAACGGCGGGGTTCGACATTTTCCGCCAGCGTGATGTCATGCTCACGCACGGTGTCGTAGATCTCCTGGTAGGTGTCGAGACCACCGGCCCAGCCATTGATCCGCTCACGCCACTGCTCCCACAGTTGCGGCTGGAACTCGGGCGAACACATTTCTTCGGCTCTGCGCACTTCTGAATCCGCCAGCGCCGCGACACGCACGCCATGCTGATCGAAGATGGTGCCAGGACGCGGCGGATCGGTGTGACCCACGGTGTTGACCAGAGCAGCCTCGTTTGCGGCCTGCACATGTACCTGTGTGAGATAGGACGCTTCCATGACCGCATCCTGCAACTCGCCACCCAGCGCATCGAAGGAAGCCGCATTCATGGCTGTGTGCTCAGTCCCGCAGAAGAAGCGCAGGTCAACGACCTGGCTGACCACCGGCGACATGTTGGCGTAAGCCACGGCCGAAGCCCATGTTTCCGCACCGTCGATCAGGCCCTGCTTCAACCCATCAAGAGTTTCCTCCCAGGCCACCGGCACCGGGTTCAGGTTCAGCGCGTTCATGGCGATACGGCCAAGCTGCGTGCCTGTTACACGGTTTTTGGTGCCCATGATATCTTCGAGCTTGGTCACAGTCGGCTTATCGGCAAAGTTCTGGCCCATCATGATCCCGCGCAGTTCAGCGTGGGTGAAGAGAAACTTCAGGCCATGGCGTTTTTCGAACGGATCGCGCAGCACTTCCTGGCTCTTGGGATGATACATGAAGTAGTACTGATCAGCACGCGTACGGAACATGTAGGCGTAGTCCAGAACGTTCAGGTAGGGCGCACCACCGGCAGAGTTCTGCGTGGAGGCAGCGTAGATGTCGATGATGCCCTGCTGGGCTTTCTCGACGCAGGACAGCTGACCACAGATCTGGTTGTTGCCGATGAATTCAACACGAATTTCACCGTCGGTCCGTTCTTCCAGATCACGGGAGAACTCAAGAACACCCGCACGCTCAATCAGCAGGTTTTGCTGGTTGAAACCAGCCGCGCCGAACTTCAACGTGTGCTTTGGTTCTTTGGAAAAGCGCTTGTTGTAGGTCGATTCTGCAGCCGCGGCGAGGTTTGCCGCAGTCATTGCACCACCAAACGCACCTGCGGCCATAAGCGTCGAGCTCATCCCGTAAGTGCCTGCAATTCTGAAGAAATCACGGCGCGAAATACCACGCACCCGATCATAAAGTCCCATAGGTTTCCTCCCTTTCGGTAATTATTGAGACGTTTTGTTCCAAAAAAGCCTAGAATAGTATTTCCTATTTGGCTACATTTTTTTTCGACTCATTAAGGAACAGTCCCGTGGAAGCAGACTACATTGTAATCGGTGCCGGGTCAGCAGGTTGTGTGCTGGCCAACCGATTGAGCGCTAAAGCAAGCAACCGGGTGGTCCTGCTGGAAGCCGGCGGAAAGGATACAAACCCCTGGATCCACATCCCCGTTGGGTATTTCAAGACGATGCACAACCCGAACCTGGATTGGTGCTACCGGACGGAACCCGATCCAGGTCTCAATGGTCGTTCCATTGATTGGCCCCGAGGCAAGGTTCTGGGAGGATCCTCCTCACTCAATGGCCTTCTTTACGTGCGCGGTCAGGCAGAAGACTATGATCGATGGCGGCAGATGGGCAATCCGGGTTGGGGCTGGGATGATGTGCTCCCGCTCTTCAAGCGCGCCGAAACCAATGAACGCGGCGCGGATGACTACCACGGCGACAAAGGTCCGCTGTCGGTATCCAACATGCGCATTCAGCGCCCCATCTGCGATGCCTGGGTCGCGGCGGCGCAGGCGGCGGGTTACCCGTTCAACCCGGATTACAACGGTGCGGAACAGGAAGGTGTCGGATATTTTCAGCTCACCACGCGCAACGGGCGGCGGTGCAGTGCGGCCGTGGCCTATCTCAACCCGGTCAAGTCACGCGAAAACCTTCAGATCATCACGAAGGCTGCGGTGGACCGGTTCGAATTCGACGGCAAGCGCGTCGTCGGCGTGCGCTATACGGATCGATCTGGCCAGCAACAGGTGATCAAATCCCGCAAAGAGGTGATCCTGTCGGCAGGCGCTATCGGGTCCCCTCAGATTCTGATGTTGTCCGGTATTGGCGAGGCAGAGCAGTTAAAGGATGCAGGCATCGACGTGATGCATGAACTGCCATCCGTGGGCAAACACATGCAGGATCACCTGCAGGCCCGGCTTGTTTTTAAATGCAATGAACCCACGCTGAATGACGAGGTGCGCAGTTACTTCAATCAGGCCAAGATCGCCCTCAAATATGCCATGTTCCGTGCAGGGCCAATGACCATGGCTGCATCACTCGCCACCGGGTTCATGAAAACCAGCCCGGATCTGGCGACGCCGGATATTCAGTTCCACGTACAACCTTGGTCTGCCGACAGCCCCGGGGAAGGTGTGCATCCGTTCTCGGCATTCACGATGTCTGTCTGTCAGCTACGCCCGGAAAGCCGCGGCGAAATCCGCCTGCAAAGTTCAGACCCGCGGGCCTATCCGAAAATCTTCGCCAACTACCTGTCAACGGAGACCGATTGTCGGACCATCGTAGCGGGTGTCAACATCGCCCGGAACATCGCCCGGCACGCACCGCTCACATCCAAGATCTCGGAAGAGTTCCGCCCCACGGCTGACCTCGACATGGACGACTACGAAGGCACTTTGGACTGGGCGCGCAACAACTCGGTGTCGATCTATCATCCGACGGGCACCTGCAAGATGGGCCAGGGCAAGGACGCCGTGGTCGATCATGAACTCAAGGTCCACGGGATCGAAGGGCTGCGCGTTGCGGATTGTTCGATCATGCCGGAAATCGTGTCGGGCAACACCAACGCACCCGCCATCATGATCGGGGAAAAAGCCTCTGACCTCGTGCTGGCCTAGGCGCTGATCGATCCCACTGGCGGGCCAAGCAAGTCCCAGTTGGGGTCCACACCGAGGCCCGGGGTTTGCGGTGCTGTCATGTAACCGTCCTCGATGACCGGCGCACCGGTGGCGATGTCGACGGTGGCATATTCGTGAAACGCCGAGGATTGGAAGTGGAAATCCTGCGGCGTCGAATGGGCCAGATGGGCGATGGCGGCATCTGCAATCTCACCGCCCCAGCTGTCTTCGATGGTCATGATGATGCCGAGGTTGATGCAGACGTCGCGGATAAGCCGGGCCTTGGTGAGGCCGCCCAGGCGGTTGATCTTGAGGTTGATGACGTCCATCGCGCGTTCCTGATACCCGCGTAGAACGGCTTGCAGGCTGTCCATGCATTCATCGAGGATCATGGGGTGGTGACAATGGTCGCGCACGACGCGGCATTCCTCGTAGGTCTCGCAGGGTTGTTCGACGTAGTACTTTACATCCCGTGTCGCCTTCACGACGCGCACGGCGTCGTGCTGTCGCCAGCCGCAATTGGCGTCAGCCCCCAGCACATTACCCTCCCACAAGGCACCAGCGACCTTGTTGATCCGGGTGATATCCACATCCGGGTCGGCGCCAACTTTCATCTGGAATTGCTTGAAGCCCTGTTCCTGATAGCCGGTGATCTTGTCGACCATCTCATCAGGGTCAGCGCGGGATACCACTTTGAAAAGTTTCACTTTTTCCTGGCATCGACCACCCAGGAGATTGCACACGGGCTGTCCCGTGACCTTGCCCAGAATGTCATGACAGGCAATGTCGATGGCCGATTTCACGTAAAGGTGACCTTTGAGAAGCCGGTCCATTTTGTAATTGATCCGGGCCAGATGCGTGGGGTCCTCGCCCATCAGGCCGGGGGCCAGAACGGCCATGCCCGTCCGGGCACCTTCAGCATAGGCGGGCAGGTAGGACGGGCCTAGGGGGCAGACCTCTCCGACGCCGTAGATCCCTTCATCGGTTTCGATCTGGACGACGGTACTATCGAAGGCGGCGAAACTCTGGTTGGACCACGCGTAGGCCCCTTCTTTCATGGGAAGGTTGACCTGATAGATGTTGATTTTGGTGATTTTCATGGGGGACCGTTTGGGCTGTTTTGGTCAGCCTACGGCAGGGGTTTCCGCCCGACAAGCGATGCGGGCGATTTCACCGGTTTTGTACATTTTGGGGTTAGTTAAAGAAGGGCAAAACCCATTTTGTACAGAATTCAGGCCTTTAGAATTTTGGTAACCTCTTCGGTAAGGGCGCGGATTTCGTCAGCGGCGGCGCTGGTGCGTTTGACCTCCATTGCGCCGAGGCCGCGGCCCATGGCTTCGGCATAGACGACCCGGTTGGCCAGCGTGGCGGCCAATTGCGTGGCGTCGAGATCGGCCACGGATTTCGTGACATCGTCGCCGACGCGTGTGCCGGCGCGAAGGCGGTTGAGGACGATATGGGTGGGCTTTCCAGCGCGGTCGGCGAGGTCGATGATGTCATGGGTGGCCCAGACATCGGCCTGGCTGGCGGAGACGGGGATGAGGATCAGGTCCGATTCACGCAGGACCTGGCGAATGTCGCTGTCGGCCTTCGGGGGCGTATCGATGAGGACGATATCGGCACTGCGCACCCCGCGGATCGCGCGGGAGATGCCATAGGCGGTGGCCGTGGCGAAGTGGAGGTTGTGATCCACGCCCTTGGAGTCTTCGCGTATATCCAACCACTTACTGAGGCTGCCCTGCGGATCAGTGTCGATCAGCGCCACGGATTTACCCTCCGCCAGAAAGGCCGTGGCGAGGTTGCACACAAGCGTCGTCTTCCCCGCCCCGCCCTTTTGCTGCGCGACACAGATGATGTGAGTGCTCATGGGCTCGGCCTCCAATCGATTGCTGCGGTGCAGCATAAATCATTTGGGAGGGAAAGGCTATGGGGGTAATCCGGGAAGGCCAGCACAGGTTTTAGAGGCGTTGGGATGAGTGAGCCCAAGGTCTACGGCATTTAGATTCCGGCAGCGGCGTTGATTTGTGTCAAGGCGCGGCCGGTCATATCTGTGGAAGATCAGGCCATACGTACAGGAGACCAAGATGTCACACACACCCCATGAACTTGCAGAAGAATTTCCCGATCACATCGACCGGATGCACAATCTCAAAACATCGGACGCCCATTTCGCCCGGCTTTTTGACGAATACCATGACGTGAACCGCGCCATTCACCGGGCAGAAACCCTCGTCGAACCGATCGAAGAATTGGCGGAAGTTGAGATGCGCAAGAAACGCATGAGCTTGAAGGATGAGATCTACGGTATGTTGACCGCCGGTGAGACATGACCGGCGTGCAGCGCCGCATTTGAAGAAGGAAGCAATCCGATGACCCAAGATCGCCAAGCCCTGAAGTCCGCGTTGCGGGATCGTATGCTGTCGCTTGAGGCGGCCGAACTGACCGCAGCGGTAGAGCACTACGAACGCTTCATGAAAGACGCGCAGCTGGATCTGCGGGAGCAATATGACAATTCAGAGATCGCTGAAGCGCGGGAGAATGCGGATCTGGCCGCGGCGTTTGACCATCCGGTGAAGGATCATCATTCCAAGATCGACGTGCTGGAGAACCTCGATTTTTCTGTGACGGACAAGGTGGGTCCGGGGGCCGTGGTGAGTTTTGGCACGCGGCATGTGGTGATTTCGGTGTCCACGGCGGAGTTTGACCATGAGGGGGTGACGTATATGGGTATCTCGCCCCAAAGCCCGATCTACAACGCGATGAAAGGGTTGGAGGAAGGTGACAGCTTCACGTTCCACGGGAAGGAGGTTGTGTTGGACGAAGTGTTTTAGGGGGCGACCGGACTTTCGATTGGTGGGGTGAAACCCCACCTGACTCGCTTGCATACGACCTGCGAAGATTATCTACAGTAGCTTGATTTTCAACGGCTTGTTTAGTTTCAAAAAACTTTTACGCTTGTGAGGTGTTGAGTGAGGAAAGCGGTCGATGAATAAATTTTGGGGAGCTTTGGCAGCAGTTCTTTTGGTGCCGACATCATCCTTCGCAAAACCCACACTATCTGAGGCGATTGAGTGCAGGGCCGAGTTCAGTTCGATCATGACGGTTGTCCAGGCCGCTCGAATTCCCAGGAATATTGATGTGCAGGAAGCGAACTTTTGGGTGGCGGCCAATGACAGGTTTTCAAGTCATTTCTGTGGGTTGGGTAGCGAGGATCTTGATGGCGGTGGTGACTTGAAAAGCGCTGATGCTCAGGATGAACTTGAAGCAACGAAAGACGCCAAGGTTAAAAGCTATTACAAGGTTTTGAAAGACAGCGGGTACGATGGGCTGAAAGAGGTGGCGTTGAAAACGACATCTGGGTGTAACGCTTTGTTCGGTCT
>CAYMEC010000044.1:0-31284 GCA_964389425.1 uncultured Roseovarius sp. | reverse complement strand
CCCGACCCCCTGATTCGTAGTCAGGTACTCTATCCAGCTGAGCTATCGGTCCGTGAGAGCGAGGAAATAGACATCTGTTTGCGCCGATGCAAGCGCATTTTGGGTGGTGCGTTGCTGTTCTTACGGCGCGTTGGTTTCCCTGGGCAGGGTGAGTACAAATTGGGTGCCGTCCGCGCCGGTGTACTCCAGGCACAGATCCCCGCCATGGCCCCGCAGCAATTCGCGCGCGATCGACAGGCCCAGTCCTGTGCCCCCCTTGGTGGTGCCACCCTGAAAGGCCTCAAAAAGGTGTTCTTGCGCTTTGGGCGGCAGGCCGGGCCCTGTGTCGCTGATCGTGATGACATGGGCGTCCGGGACGTTATGAGCTGCGATGTTGATCTCACCTCGTTTGCCCGTGGCTATGATCGCCTGGCGCGCGTTGCGGGTCATGTTGGAGATAACGCGATAGAGCTGCTCTGAGTCCGCACGCACAGGCATGCCCACTGGTACATCCGCCGAGAAGCTGACGTCTGCCTCTCCTACAGCAAGGCGTTCGGCCTCAATCACGTCTTGCACCAGATAATCAAGGTCAATTGTCGCAAGTTTGGGGGCGGGTTCTTCGGCCTTGCCGAACGCGAGCGTACTTTCACACAGATGCACGGCGCGGGTGATGGAATTCACCAGCTTGGGTGCCATGCGCTTGACCTGTGGGTCCTCGCTCATTTCGATCCTGTCAGTGAACAGCTGGGCTGATGTCAGGATATTGCGCAGATCGTGGCTGACCTTGGCAACTGCCCCGCCCAGTTGCGCCAGACGCTCGCGCTGCTTCAACGCGCTGGTCAGTTGGGTTTGCAGGGACAAGAGCGCCTCTTCCGCTTCGCGCAATTCCGTCACGCTGGCGGAGGGTGAGATGCGGTAGCGCGCATCTTCTGGCGCGTCGGCATAAGCCGTCATCATCCCCACAACGTGCTTGATAGGCTTCACGAGCAGGGCGCGTACTGCCACAAAGAGCAGACCGGCCGTAACAACAGTAATCACTGCCGACAGGATCAGGATGCGCAATCCGTAGTCCAACATTGCATCACGTAGTTCTGTTGTTTCTAGTGTGACCTCAATTAAAAGCCCGCCCATCTGGCTCGGTTGACCGATCACGCGGATCACTTCGCGTTCTGGCGAGATCAAACGTGACAGCGCATCGCGAATAAGCTCCAACGCTGTCGCATCGCGCAGGTCAAAGGTTTGGGTGATGGGTTCGGGCATCGGGGCGGACAGGATCAATTGCCGCGCTTCATCCCGCCTGAGCACAATGTTAAAGACGCCAGCATTCATCAAAAGTTCTTCGCGGAGTTCTGCGCTGATGTCTTCGCTGGCTAGCAAGGCCAGCGACGCGATTTGTGATCTTTCCAGCTTCAGGTTCAGGAATTCTTCGCGGTAGCGCGCCACGGATGGCACGAAAATCAGGATCTCTGCGATCATTACAAAAATCGCCGTGAGGACCAAGAACCGCCCGGAAAGAGTTCGAAGAAACTTCATTTTTGTCCGTCAGAGTATCCGTCTTGGTCTTGCTTCAGGGAAGCCAGCGCTGCACCAACCCCACGATCCTTTTGACCTTAGGGTTATCAAACAACCGCGGCGAGAAATAGGCCCCAGCGACGCGTTTGTTGACCTCGCCTAAAGTGGGGTAGGGGGCAACCATATTGGCAATCTGGCTCATCTTCATCTTGTTGGCGATAGCGAGCGCCCAGACACCGATCAATTCGCCTGCCTGCGGCCCGGCGATGGAAGCGCCGACAGGACGGCCTTTGACCACCATGACCTTGATCAGGCCTAGGGTCTTTCGTTCAGCAATGGCGCGGTCATTTCCGCTGAATTCGAAGCGGGCCACGTCGAGCGCGCTGCCGTATAGATCACGCGCCTGCGCCTCGGTCATGCCGACCTGTGCCAGTTCAGGATCGGTGAACGTGACCCACGGAATGTGATCGATACGCTGCTTTGCGGGCAGACCAAAAAGGGCGGAGCGGATGATGAGCCCCGCGTGATAGCCCGCCACATGGGTGAATTGCAGGCCGCCGGCCACATCGCCAATGGCATAAACGCGCTTGTTGGAGGTTTTCATCCGCGCATCAACTTCGATGCCGCGCGTGTTCTTCTTTATGTCGGCCTTTTCGAGGTCGAGCTTGTCGATATTGGATGTGCGCCCCACGGCCATCAAAAGGTGGCTGCCTTTGAATGTGCGACCATCCTCGGTGACAACGGTGATGTCGCCTTCCTTGCCGGAGACTTCCTTTGCCATCGCATTCTGGGCAATCTCAACGCCCTCTTGGCGCAATTGGTTCAGCACCACCTCTGCCATCTCCGGATCGTCATTGCCCAGCGCCTGTGCCCCTTCAATGACTGTGACCTTGGACCCAAGACGAACATGCGCCTGCGCCATTTCCATGCCGATGGGCCCGCCACCGATAATAAGCAGGTGTTTGGGTTGCTCGCGCAGATCAAACAGCGTTTCGTTGGTCTCATAGGGTACCTTGTCCAACCCCGGGATCGGCGGTACGAAAGGCGAAGAACCGGTGGCGATGACAACCCGGCGCGCTTTGATCACAGCATTGCCCGCTTGCACCTCAGTTGGCGAAACAAAACGCCCGAATTCCGTAATGACACGGACGCCCAGACCTTCGAAGCGTTCTACGCTGTCATGGGGCGCAATCGTGGCGATCACCTCATGCACGTGGTCCTTGGCAGCGGCATAGTCGACCTTGGGTTTATGATCCGCAACACCATAGGGTTGCGCATGGGACTGGCCGTAAGCGGCCTTTCCCGCAGCGATCAGCGCCTTGGAGGGAACGCAGCCATAATTCAGGCAATCCCCGCCCATCTTGTGGCCTTCCAAAAGGACAACAGACGCCCCCATTTGCACGGCCCCCGCAGCGACGGATAGCCCACCGGAGCCAGCCCCGATGACCAGCAGATCGGTCTTGATGCGTTCCATGATCAGAAGTCCTTTTTGCCGCGCACGGCCTTGATCGCGATGGGCAATGCAGCAAGTGCGCAGAGCCCAAGGATGGGGCCGATCACTTGTGGCTCCCACAGGATCGACATGTCGGGGCTTTCACCACGATCAAAAACCTCACCCAGACCGACGCCGATCCATGTAAAGACCAGTGCGCCGGGGATGATGCCGAGCACCGTGGTAAACACGAAATTCCGAAACTTCACGCCAACCAGCGCGGGCAGAAGGTTGGCCACGAAAAAGGGGACCGCCGGAACGAGGCGCAGCAGGAACAGAACGCTGATTTCATTCTCGCGAAGGCCGTCCTTGAGTTTCTTGAGGCTTCCGTCTGAGGCGTCCATTCTGGCCGCAAGCGTGCGACCAAGGCCAAAACGCGCCGCGAGGAAGATCGCGCTTGCTCCAACCGAGGCTGCAAACACGTTGAACGTTGTCCCCAAGGCCAGGCCAAACAAGAAACCGCCCGTCACAGACGTGACTGCAGCACCAGGCAACGAGAACGCCACGATGACGATGTAGATGCAGATGAACGCGACGGCGAGCCCGGCAAAGTTGCTGTCGCGGAAAGCCAGTAGCGACTCGCGATTTTCGCGCAGGGTTTCAAAGCTCAGGTAGTCTTTCAATGTGAAGAACCCGATGATGGCAACGAGGACTATTATGGCCAGCGGGGCGTGATGAAGTAGCCCCGATTTGGGAGGCGATTGCGTCTTGTCCATTTTGGCTCTCGGTTTCTGAAACATATACTGTTGAACCATAAATGCGTGGAACGTCGCCGCGACGCCAGTGGTCTCACGCGGCGGTGATCGGGGGTGAACGCGACCCAGCGTCAATTTCGGGTGTTTTCAGAGGAAGGCTCCCTTTTTGTCATATTTTGTAACACGCGGCGTGCATAAAACCCGTGATTTGTTGCAAAAGCCTTCCCAGCGGGTTTGACTTGATGACAGGGCGGGCTTATAGACCGGGCTTCATGATGGATTTCACGGGTCTGTTGGGCGAATCCAGCCCCAAAGCTGCAGGCCTGACAGAGTGGAGAGCGGATCGATGAAACGCACTTTTCAACCTTCTAACCTGGTGCGCAAGCGCCGTCACGGGTTTCGCGCGCGTATGGCAACCAAAGCAGGTCGCAAGATCCTGAACGCGCGTCGCGCCCGTGGTCGCAAATCGCTCAGCGCGTAAGCGCGCGAGCCATATTTGAGGTCAAACACATGTCACCGCCTGAGGCCTCCGCCGCGTCGGAGAATACCCCTCAGGCGGTGCTTTGCGTTTTGACCCCCAAAATATCTGTGCTGAAGACTCGTGCTGATTTCGTTGCGTTGAATCGTGCAAACCGCCAGGCCATGCCCACGATGGTGGTGCAGGGGCGGGATCGGCGAGACGGGTCCGACGCGGTGCGAGTGGGGTACACCTGTTCCAAGAAAGTCGGGAATGCCGTAGCGCGCAACCGGGCCAAACGTCGGCTGCGAGAGGCGGCGCGCCGTGTCGTGGCGGCACATGCGCGACCGGGATGGGACTACGCCTTGATCGGACGGGCGGGTGCCACCACAGAGCGTCCCTTCCCGGAATTGCTGGAACAGTTGGAACGAGCCTTGCGCAAACTACATGGTGGGGCGTGACCCTCTTGGCGCGTATATTGACCTGGCCAGTGAAGGCCTATCGACTGATCGGCAGCCCTTGGGTTGGTCACAACTGCCGCTATCAGCCGACCTGCAGCGCCTACGCGCTGGACGCGCTGGAGCGGCATGGTGCGATCAAAGGCGGCTGGCTGGCCCTGCGCCGGATTGGTCGGTGCAACCCGTGGGGCGGGCAAGGGTTTGATCCCGTGCCGGAAAAGACTGCATGCGGTTGCCCTAAATCAGAGCGTTCCTTCAGCAAGGATGATACTGGTCGGTGAGGTAATGGACGCGAATGGTCTTGTGCCATTCCAGTCAAATGCTTGGAATCGGATTTCGACCATGGCGCGATGGCCCATTTTGTTCAGAACAACATGTTGCGTGGCTTGCGAGGAAAGTTCGCCCACGATGAGATGAAAACCTGCGGCGCGGGCGATGAGTTCCATATGCGCTCTCATCGCTTGGTAGAGACCCAGGCCATGGGCCTCTGGACAGGTCACAGCCATATCGACGAGAACAACCTCACCCGGTCCGAACGGATGGCGCGCATGGTAGCTCCGCGTGAGGGAATGGGTCAGGGCCGCAATTTCAGGGTAGGGGCCGGTGGGTGGCCCGTCAGACAACGCGTGATACATGTCGGTTGCAATGAGACACCCCAAGAGGCGTCCTTCTGGCGAGATGGCGACGAGAGACAAGTCTTGCGCGGCCATGGCGTCGAATGACGGGCGCAAGGCATGGCGATAGGTTTCAAGATCGACGCGCAAGGCCGCGTGTAGGGTGCTGGACCGGGTGAACATCTCGCTTGCAAGATCGAATGCAGTGTCCCGCAGCTTGGTCGTGAGGGGGGTAATTGCGATCGTACTCATGCGGCAAACCCAGACACTCTTCGCGCCCCTTGGGCGCGTCTCGCTTTAACGCAAGAGGCCGCGCTTGCGCGCGGCCCATGGTATCTGGTGGCCTCGCTGACGCTCGGGACTTTTGGTGGCCTCGCTGCGCTCGGAACCTGCTGCATTCGCTGCTGTTATGCGCGGCGCCGTCTGCGTCCGCCTGCGCGTCCGCCTCGGCCTTCGCCTTCCTCACCAGGTTTGAGCGGAGCTTTGTTGAACCGGATCCATTCGCCGCCATGGGGGTCGTTGTTGGTCAGGAAGTTGGCTGCACGAATGGCTTCCATTTCCTTGCCGGCACGCTGCTTGGTGGATCCCAGCCCGAAGAGTTGACAGAAGGTTTCGTCATCCATGTCCTCGGGGATGACGATGCCTGCCGCAGCGGCTTCCGCGCGCTTGGCGTCTTTGTCGGCTTGTTTCACCGGCAATGCGATCGGGTTCATGATGGCAGAGGTCATGCCGGCGCCCATCGCCATGGGCAGGAATGCATTGTTAATGCCGTGGCGGTTGGGCAGGCCGAAGGAGATATTGGAGGCGCCGCACGTGGTGTTGACGCCCAGTTCCTCGCGCAGCTTTCGCACGAGGGTGAAGACCTGCTGACCGGCCGTGGCCATGGCGCCGATGGGCATGACCAGCGGGTCAACTACGATGTCATGGGCGGGGATGCCATGATCGGCGGCGCGTTCCACGATCATCTTGGCGACGGCAAAGCGCACTTCGGGGTCTTCGGAAATGCCCGTTTCGTCGTTGGAGATGGCCACCACCGGCACATTGTATTTGGCACAAAGCGGCAGCACTTTTTCCAGCTTGTCCTCTTCGCCCGTCACTGAGTTCACGAGCGGACGGCCTTCGCAGGCTTCCAGCCCGGCTTGCAGCGCTTCTGGCACGGAGCTATCGATGCAAAGTGGGACGTCCACCACGCCTTGCACGAGGCTCACCAATTCCTTCATCAAGGGCGGTTCGACAAAGTTGTTGTCAGCGTATCGCACATCCTCGGCCATCTTGTTCTTGAAAACAGCGCCAGAATTGATGTCGAGCATGGTGGCGCCCGCTTCAACCTGAGCGATGGCGTCTGACTTCACCATGTCGAAATTGCCCTGTTCAAGCTGTTCGTTCAGGATGCGGCGGCCTGTGGGATTGATCCGTTCCCCGATCACACAGAAGGGCTGATCAAAGCCGATGATCGCGGTTTTGGATTTGGATTCGACGATTGTGCGTGTCATCTGGGTGTCCTTTAGGCAGCGGTGGCCGGTTTGGTGGATTGGCCGCCGTTTTCGATGGCCCAGTTGGCGTTGGTCTTGATCCCGCCGAGGGGAAAGAAATGCACGCTTTCGATGTTGAAGTCGGGGTTGGCGGCTTTGTGGGCGGCCAATTCAGACAGGACTTCGGTCGGCTCATAAGGCAGGAGCAGTTTCGTCACATCCATGGCGCGCTTCTGCAGGACCTTCAGCGATGGGCCGACACCGCAGGCAATGGCGAACTTGATCAGAGTCTGCAACTTGGCAGGCCCGGCGATCCCGATATGGACGGGGATGTCGATACCAGCGGCTTTCAAGCTGTCTGCCCAAGCGATGATGGGACTGGCTTCAAAGGCGAATTGCGTGGCAATCGCCATCTGAGCATCGGTGCGCTCGGAAAACTTCTGTTTCCATTGAAGCGCGTCATCGACGTTCTTGGTGGACCCGTCCGGGTCGATATCCTTGTTGCCTTCAGGGTGGCCTGCAACGTGGAGGCGCTTGAAGCCGGCCTTGTCGAACGCGCCGGATTCCAAAAGCTGCATGGAACTGTGGTAATCACCATGGGGTGTGTCGACGCCGCCTGCGAGCAAAAGGGCCTGATCGACGCCCGCTTCACCCTGATACCGCGCGATCCAGTCATTGAGCGTGGTCGCATCCTTGATGATGCGGGCGGGAAAGTGCGGCATCACGGGATAGCCGTCCGCCGCGAGGCGTTTGGCTGTCGCGACCATGTCTTCAATGGGCGTGCCTTCAATATGCGCGATGTAAACGCGCGTGCCTTCGGGCAGCAGCGCGCGGAAATCTTCGACTTTTTCGGCGGTGCGCGGCATGACCTCGATGGAATAACCCTTCAGAAACGCTTCCATCTCTGGTGCGGGCCCAGGCGTTTGTGTCTCACGCTTTTTGAAGTTCAAAAGTGCCATAACGGCCTCCCATAAGCTGCGGTCTGGATTACGCCCAGCCATTGTTGGCGATCAACTGTCTGACCCGGTCGCGATCGTATTCTTCTTCAAGGCGCGTGGCCTCGGCTTCGGCGACCTCGGCCGGATCGCCCTCGACCTGGTAGGGGGTAGCCTTGCGCCACTCGGCCAGATAGGCATCGGAGTCTTTCGCACCCAAGCGCATGGCGGCAGCATCAATGGCCTGTTCAAACCGCTCTGGCAGCTGCTTTTTTGCGCCACGGCGGCCTTTGCCAACGATAACCTGCGCGGGGATGTCGCGCCAGTATACGACGGTGACGTCTACCATTGATGATTCCTTTGCAAACTTGCCTCTACCTAATGCAGCGCGCGCGCGATCCGGCGTCGATTTTCGACAAAACGGAAAACGACTGCGACACCGATGTTCTTTCAAATCATGTGACCACAAATGCCACAGGTATAAGCGCTGCGTCACGTGAATGCTTTTCATGATCAAGCGGTAATTACGCTCAACGCTTGCGTCGGCTGGATTCTGCGCCTACCTTCAAATTAACTCGAAATGGAAGGCGTAATAGTATGGCGCCTAAGCGTCCCGAAGGTGCGGGCGCTATCCCTTATACGGTTGAGAGCCCCGCACTGAACCGGCCCGGAACAGCCCCGCTTTACGCAGCACTGGATCTGGGCACCAATTCTTGTCGCATGTTGGTTGCCCGGCCCAAGGGCAGCCAATTTGAAGTCGTGGACAGTTTCTCGAAGTCCGTACAGTTGGGCTCCGGGCTTGAAAAGTCTGGCAAACTGTCCCGCGCCTCGATTTATCGCACCATTCAGGCGTTGCGGGTCTGCCAGCAAAAGATCAAGCGCAACAACGTGACTCGCATGCGGCTTGTGGCGACAGAGGCCTGTCGCCGTGCGTCCAACGGTGAGGCGTTTCTGGCGCGGGTGAAGCGTGAAACGGGGTTGAAGCTCGATATCATCAAACCGCAGGAAGAGGCGCAGTTGGCCGTGGTGTCCTGTGCGCCATTGGTGGGCAAGCGGACCGAGCAATTGCTGGTGGTCGATATCGGCGGCGGTTCGACCGAACTGGTGTGGATTGATCTGACGAAAGTGCCACCCAAGGAGCGGGCACAGTCGATCATGCGGATGCATGACGGGTTTGAGCCACGGGTGATGACAGATACAGCCGCGCGGGTCGTGGATTGGATTTCTGTTCCCCTCGGCGTCGCCACGCTGCGCGATCAGTTCAATGACGTGGAAGATGATGGCGCGCGATTCGCGCTAATGAGTTGGTTTTTTGAGGAAAACCTATCGGAATTTGCACCCTACAAGGATGAACCGGCCCGTGAAGGGTTCCAGATCGTAGGTACATCAGGGACGGTGACAACCGTGGCAGCAAGCCACTTGGGGCTGAAACGCTATGATCGCAATAAGGTGGATGGCCTCAGGATGAGTTCTGAGGAAATTGACACGGTCATTCGGTCCTATCTGGCCTTGGGGCCTGCTGGCCGTCGCAAGGACCCACGCATCGGGTCGGATAGGCAGGCCTTGATCATGTCAGGCTCCGCCATTCTTCAGGCGCTCTTGCGCTGCTGGCCGACTGACAGGTTGTCTGTGGCGGATCGAGGGCTGAGGGAAGGCATCCTTTACGCTCTCATGTCTGCTGATGGGATGCTGGCTGATGATCCGATTGATTGAGGGCATGTGATGGCCAAGACACCGAATGGAAAAAACACCTCAGGGCGCGGACAGCGTGACCTCAAAGTAAAGGTGAAAACCGCCAGGGGGCGAAAATCCTCCTCGACCCGTTGGCTACAACGGCAGTTGAACGACCCATACGTTAAGCGTGCGCAGGCCGAAGGGTATCGCGGTCGGGCCGCTTTCAAGATCATGGAGTTGGACGATAAATTCGGGTTCCTGAAGCCTGGTGCCCGCGTGGTTGATCTGGGCTGTGCGCCGGGCGGATGGTGTCAGGTGGCGGTTCCGCGCGTCAATTCTTTGGGCGATGCGGGCAAGCCGCAGGGATATATCCTTGGTATTGATTTGCAGGAGGTGGAGCCTATTCCTGGTGTCGAGCTGCATCAATTGGATTTCATGGAAGATGACGCCGACCTGCGCGTGAAAGAATGGCTTGGCGGCATGGCTGATGTGGTGATGTCAGATATGGCTGCCGCCTCCAGCGGGCATAAGCAGACCGATCATTTGCGGATCATCGCGCTTTGTGAAGCCGCGGCTTACCTCGCCTTTGATGTGTTGAAAGACGGGGGCACATTCGTGTCCAAGGTGCTTGCAGGAGGGGCCGAAGGGGAGTTGCAGAAGATCCTCAAGCAACGCTTTACCAAGGTTGCCAACGTAAAACCGCCCGCTTCACGGTCAGACAGTTCCGAGAAATTCGTGGTCGCAACCGGATTTCGTGGGTAAGGGTTTCTTGAGCCTACAGCCTTGTTTAGGCCGCGCGCAGGGACGCGAGCGCCCTTACTGTAAAAGCGGTTTCCCAATTCAAATCGTGTTCGGCTGGCTCAAATGCTTCCCGCGCATTGCGCGCCAGATTTTCCTGGCGCAACAATTCAAACAATCGAGCGTGCCGGGCAGGGGCATCGCGCATGAAACTCTCCAAATCATTACGTTGGTTTCAACAAAACGATTGTTTATTTACCGGCCAAATCAGGCCGTATTGTCCCCCAAACATGGTGATTTTGGGGACATTGGGGTGCTGCGGGGTGAGGTGTTTTGGTCTTTCCGGCCCAAAACCGGCACAGGACCACTAGGGTTGGAAACGCTTCAAAGAACAGTTTTCCAATCCTCCAGCAAGGCGGTTCCCCGGGGCGATTTCCCAACTGCGGATGGCCTCAGACAGATCAGAACTTGGCGTTAGGCCGACGACGAACTCGTTGGACCCGGCTGTCGTTCCTGAGAAATGAGCGCATTTGAATTGGCACAGGCCCAGTTTCACGAAACGCAAGAACAGGTCCAGGAAACTGAGCGGCGTGAAAATCCAGCAATGCGCGTCCGCATAATCCGTGGATTGGACATTGTAGCTGACGAGTTTGAGTGCTTCGGCTTCACTGCGCGCCCGTTGGGGGCGGTTGTACAGATACGATCCCATCCAAGCCTCAGCGGCATCGATCTTGGTGAAATTGGCATAGTGATCGAACAGTTGTGCGGGTTGTGGGCGCGTCGGTTTTGAAAAATAGGGCCCAACCACATCAGCAAATTCCGAACATTCGCGT
Source organism: uncultured Roseovarius sp. (assembly GCA_964389425.1). Lineage (GTDB taxonomy): Bacteria > Pseudomonadota > Alphaproteobacteria > Rhodobacterales > Rhodobacteraceae > Roseovarius. Next base: position 20,425 of record CAYMEC010000044.1, on the reverse strand, counting down.
AGAATGTCGAAGGTGAACCGTTTGTCCGGAATGACCAGCCTGATTTCCCCATCACGGGCTAGAATCTGCACAAGCGAGTTGAGCCAGCCAATCAAATCGGGAACGTGTTCGATCACATGCGACGCGACAATGATCGAAAACTTCGTATCCGCGCCAAAGGTCGCGGCCATATCGCTTCCATCGATCACGTAATCAATGTCCACGACGTCATTGACGTCCACGTTGGCGTCATTCTCGTATTTTTCGACGATGTCTTTGGTGCTTGCGTGGTCGGCGAATTTCACCGCCGGGTGCCCGCGGGCCAGTAAGGGGGTCGTGAGCGGCCCCAGCTCAAGGCTCGGCTGTTCAAGGTCGAGACCGGCCAGAACGCGGTCGCGTCGGCTTTGGCCGTATGCGCGCCCTTCCACAAATCCATGATGCACGAAATGGTTCACAAGTTGATCATCAGACCGCACTCCCGCCTCGCTCAGATCCGGGTTCAGGCGAAGGTATTCTTCGGTGTCAAAATGAACGGCCATCCACTTCGTCAGCGGGGCATTTGCCAAGACTTCAAAGCTGGTGTTCATCAAGCGCTTCCCGTATCGACGCATGCCATTCGTTGATCATGGACTTGCTGACGGCCCAACGGCCCAAATGGTTGCGTCCGGCTTCCAATTTTTGCTTTAGACGTGATGGATCTTCGACAAACCGAGAAAGGGTTTCGAACCAAGCCCCGGCGCGATAATCTACTTTCTCGACAAAGTCTTCGTCATAGGTGGCATACTCTGCATAGTCCGAAACCACCGGCAAAGCGCCAATCGACAAATAATCCGCGATTTTTATGGCAGATTTTGAGGCGTTGAATGAATTCTTAACGAGCGGCCCAAGTCCTATGTGCCATCGTCCCGTGTTTCTTATCCAAGACATGAATCTCAAATAACTGCCTGCCACTTGGTGCGGAATGTCGACTCGTTGGATGAAGTCGGGAAAACCTGCTTCGGCGGTCACACCGACAATCCCGATCTCCACAGATGAGCCATAGGTCTCGTGCAGGCGCTCCAGATCGGGAAGGATCATTTGTAAATCTGCCGTGTGGGTCATCGTGCCCATGTACAGGATGCGCACGGGCGGCTCCACATCCACGTAGGGGGAATTGGGCACACAGAATTGTGGAGCTATTTGGTTTTGAATGATCTTGGTTTCGACCTTCAGCATCTTTGATACTCGGTCCTTGAGAGCTTCCGTTGACACCGTGACTTTTGTTGCCGCCGATGCCAGTTTTGAAACGCGTTTCACATTGGGATTGAGAAGCGCTGCTTCATCATGTGCTGCAACAGGCGTCAGCAGATCATCGTCCAAGTCGAAGAGGATCGGAACGCGGTTGTCGCCTTGATACCGCAGAACGGCGTCGAGTTCGTCATCTGTGGAAATCGCGTTGCGTTGAGTGACAATGACATCTGGGTCGACGTCTTCCAGCTCTTTCGGCCGTATGAAGAACGCCTCAATACGGCCCGTTTGATGCAACTGAAGCAATGGAAGGATAAGGCGAATGAATCCACAGGGGGAATAGGAACCGTCCTGATTGCACTCAGGAATAACAGCCACGCATGGTGCTCTAGACGGAACGGCCTCTGTGCTTTCGACGGCTATGTCCCGGGGTTGGGATTGGGTGCTCAGCCAATCATGGAAGGCGGCTTTTGCGCCGTAACCTGTTGATATCCGTGGCACAGGCCCGGTTGTTACAAATCGGGGTAAGGACACTGCATCCCTGAATGTCGAAATCCAAGTCTCAGCTGAGACGCCCAAGGGGAGAAGGCGTGCATTTTCGATCGTTTCAAGCCGCTCGACAAATGAACCAAGCTGGGTCGCGACGATTGGCAATCCGGAATTGATGGCATGAGTCAGGACATAGCTATACGTCTCATGCCAGACAGCGGGAAGCCACAGAACGTCAATGCCATATCCGGATATGAGCTTTTGCAGTTCTCCGTCTTCGTAATCACCATGGATGCAAACGTTGCAGTCCAACGTCCATGACACATCTTCCTGATACGAACCGATGAGCACAAAATCAATATCCAGGAACCGTGCGGCAAGCGCAACATCACGGAAAACCTCGCTGCCTTTGTGAAGGGCCATATGGCCGAGAAGCCCAACGCGGATCCGTTCGGGTTTGCTGTCGGGTTCCAAGCGTTCGACGGTTGCATCCAGATTGACCTTCTCATGAGGTATGGACGTGATCCGAACGCTTGGAAAACAATTCCCAACGCGTATCGCGGTATCTTTTGAGGGGGCAACCACCCGTTCTGCTCCGGTCAGAACTTTGCCGTTGATCCGCCTCCAAGTGCCGATGGTACTTACTTCATTCGAAGTGAACCCGACACAGCCGTCGTAGATTTCGTTCGAAGGTTCCATCCAGAGTGCATCCCCTTGTCTTGGGATCAAATTGATGGACGGACAAATCATATAGTAGTCGTGTAGCATGACCTCATAAGACAGCCGCATGTCACATAGGAAATCGACCAGCTTCCTGTCACGCCATCCAAGCGTGTGTTGAACGCTGACTTTGTTGAATTCGAAAGACCTAAGAAATCCTGCGAGATCGTCAAAATGGTCATCGCCAATAAGCATCTTTGGATGGTTGGGAACAGAAGGAAAAGACGCTTGAACGCCCCCTGGGACGTTAGACAGGACAACAGCGTTCAGGTGACCGCTATCGACGTCGATGACTTCTTCGATGTATTTGTCTGTTCCCCCTCCAAGACCGTGAGTGATGAAAAGAACACTGGGACGAGGCCCCAGCTTGAACAACTCTCGCGTCGCTGCCACAACGTATTTCAGCGTCACGTTAGACCTGATGAAACGCGCCACACTTTGCGGGTAGAGTGGGTAGCGTTCATCGACCGCACGCTCTCCGCTGACGCGTGACGGGGACTTTGCCCCGAAACTGACCTCTCCGACATGGTAAACGAAGACATCGCATGCCAGAACATGCTTCCAGTTCTTCTGTGTCGCGCGCAGGCAGAAATCGACTTCTTCGCCATAGCCTTTCCCGAAGGTGTCTAGGTCGAAGTAGCCAACATCTTCAAGGCATGCGCGTTTAATGTACATCGCGAAGCCGACACCCGTGGGTATCTCTATGGATTTTCGCGCGGACGCTTTTTTGAATGCTGTGTCAATTTGAGTATGGCTTACTCCAGGCGGGAGTGAGCCTCCGTGAATATCAGGATAGCTGCAGATCGTGGCGTTGTTTGAAAATGGCGTAACGGTTCCAATGTCCGAGTCGCTTTGTGCGTGCCAGGCCAATCTGTCCAACCACCCCGGAGGCACTTCCGTGTCGGAATTGAGCAAGACCACGTCATTGTTCACAGAGTACTTCATTCCGCGGTCAACGGAACCGACGAAACCAAGGTTCTCTTCGTTTTCGATCAGGACGACGTTGCCATTTGACACGACACTTCGTAAATAAGCCGTGATGCGAGGGTCAGGCGAACAGTCATTGATCACAATAAGATTGTGTATCGGGCTCATCCCGGATGCAAAAAGGGACGCGATACATTTTTTTGTGTCTTCAAATCCGCGATAGACCGGAACAATGACGTCTATTGCAGGTGCATCAACAGCAACTTCATTTGCAACCGCAAGATCAACATGCGCGTGTTGCATGTTGATAATATCTGCGACTTCATTGGTGGGAAATGATTGCTCGCGACCATGTCGCAGGTAGTGCGCCAATGGATGTTCGGCACTTTCCGGATACTCAATTCCGTACCACGCAGCATTGAAATGCGCGCTCGGGTTTCGACCTTCGTCCAGCCCGTGAAGCAGGTAGTGTTCCAAGGCAGAGTTCGTCCACCCTTTTAGGTCTTCATTGGATGCCAGATACCAAGCGGGATCAAAATGCGCGTTTGGGGCGCGGCCTTCACGAATTCCATAACTGAGAAAGTGGTGCCACAGGTCGATGTCGAGGTCTGTAAGATCTGCATTGCTTTGCCGATACCATTCCTCATCCCACATGGCAGAGAGGCGAGCCTCTGCTTCTGCAGGAAGATCAATCCTAGAGCTTGTGCGGCCTGTGCATTCAAGCATTCTACGGACTCGCTCTTTCGCTTTGCTCATCAAGGGTCTGGTCAGTTTACTGGAAAGAACTCGCATCGTTTTAGTCACTTATCCTAACCCCCGAGTATCTTCCAGCCAACGAAGGGTGTTTACGATGTGCTTGTTGACCTTAAACGGATAAATTGTCTAACTAATTTTTATTTCTCGTTTAGATTGATGATACTCGCTTTCCACAGGCCTTCTATGATTGAGTATCTGCTCCGCCGCGCTCATTTTCAAACGTCTTAAGAGCGTTCTGTAGGGATGTTTGTTCGACATGCATTCAGCCAACTGTGCCGCATAGGAGCTGTTATGGCGGAGAGACAGGGATTCGAACCCTGGGAACCCGTGAAGGCTCAACGGTTTTCGAGACCGCCCCGTTCGACCACTCCGGCACCTCTCCGCGGGGGTCTGGATCGCCCGTGTAATGGGCTTTGCGAGACTGGGCAAGGGTTTTGAGGGGCGTGGTTTGGGCCACATGTTGATTTGTCATGGCGGGTCCACGCAAAGTTGTGATTGCGCGCGTTTGACGTAACGCACTACGATTTTGAAAACACCCGTTAGACGTCGGACACAACAGGAGAGCAGTATGCAACATTGGCGCGCCGTCTTTACCCTATCAGCGTTCTGTATCGTGCTGCTGGTGGCCTTGCCCGCTCGGGCTGTGGACCGCGCGAACCTGGAGGCGTTCCTGAAAATCACGGGTTTTGACGTTGCACTGGCGGCCATCGCCAATGCAGCGGACCACGCACCCGCTCTTCTGGGGCATGACGTGGCGGATTTTGGACCCGAATGGCTGAAAATCTCCGAAGAGGTGTTTGACGGGCCACGTATGCAAAGGATGGCCATCGATATTCTTTCCCAGACGCTCACGGATGAGCATCTGCACCACGCGGCGGAGTTTTATGCCTCTGATTTGGGACAGCGGTTGGTCGAAGTGGAAAACGCCTCCCACGCGACAAAGGATCGTGATACCAAACGGCGCGAAGGACTGCGCCTGTTGCAGGAAATTGGTGCATCAAGCCCGCGTATGACATCGCTTTTGCGCTTGATGGAAGCTGTGGATACTTCGGATCAGAGCGTGCGTGCGGTGCAAGAAGTTATGGTGCGGTTCTTGATGGCGGCATCGCAAACGGGCGCGCTTGGCTACACCATTGATGAAGACACGCTGCGCCAATTGATCCGTGCGGATGAGGCCGCGATGATGGCCGATATGGAAGAAGGAGGGCGCGCCAATGCCGCCTACACCTATCGCGATATATCGGACGCGGATCTGGAAGCCTATGCCGACGCGCTGGAGCATCCTCTCATGCAAGAGGTCTATGAACTGTTGAGTGCTGTACAATACGAGGTCATGGCAAACCGGTTCGAAGCCCTTGCCTTGCGGATGGCCGATTTGCGCCCGGCGGAGGAATTGTGAAATTGCTGCGATCTTCTCTGACTGGGGCGTTTGCCGGGGCCTTTTTGTGGGCCGAAGCTGCGGTGGCAGATCGGGCAGAGGATTTTGCCACGCTCATTGACGCTATTCGCCTTGGAGACACGGTGGCAATCATGCGCGACGAGGGCTTGGTTTACGGATCCAATCTGATCACGGACATGATGATAGATGCCGATACGCCCGGCTGGCGCATCCGCGTGGGACAAATCTATGATGAAACCCGCATGCTGGAGGCGCTGACATCAGGGTTGAAGGCTGAGATGGAAGAGGTCGATCTTGAGCCCATCCTCGCGCTATTCACCTCTGATTTGGGGGCGGAGATTATTGCGCTTGAACTGGTCGCCCGGGAGGTGTTGTCCGATGAAGCGGCTGACCTTGCCGCGCGGGACCGTTTTGAGGATCTGACCGATAATGAGGATCCGCTCGTCGATCAGATCACCACGATGATGACAGACAGCGACCTGGTGAACTTCAACGTTATGGGCATCATGAATTCCAATATGATGCTGTATCGCGGGCTTTCAGATGGCGGTGCGATTGAATTGGGCGAAGACGACATTCTGCGCGATGTTTGGGCGTCTGAGGCCAGCGTGCGCGAGGAAAGCACGGGTTGGCTTCAAGGGTACTTCCTGACCTGCTACGAAACGCTTTCCCATCAAGAACTGGAGACATACGCTGCGTTCTGGCGCACGCCTGAGGGACGGGCATTCAACGCGGCGCTCTTTGCCGTGTTTGATCAGGTGTATGAAGACCTGTCCTATCTGTTGGGCCGTGCCGCGGCGGAACAGTTGAAAAGCGAAGAGCTCTAGGGAAACGCCTCCCGCTCCAGCGCAGGATAACACAGGCCCAATGTGGCCGCGCGTGCGACGAAACTGAGAAGGAGCGCGATCCAGAGACCGTGATTGGCGATCAGGGGCAGAAGCGCGGCGGCACATGCCATGTAAAACGCGGTACTCAAGATCATGGTGTTTCGCATGTCACGGGCCCGGGTTGCGCCGACGAATATGCCATCGATCATGAAAGACGCCACCGACGCCAAAGGCGCAAGGATGACATAGGGAAGGAAAATGCCTGCGGCGGCGCGTACCGCTTCTGAGGTGGCCATCAGCGCAATGATGGCTGTCCCAAAGAGCGCAAACACGACAGTGACAAGGAGCGACACCATCCCCGCCCACAGCACGCCCAGCCAGATCGCACGGCGCATACGCGCGCGATCTTTGCGTCCGATGGCTTGACCGACCAAGGTCTCCACGGCGTGGGCAAATCCATCAAGCCCGTAGGCGGTGATAAAGACGAACTGCAAAAGCACCTGATTTGCCGCAAGCGTCACATCGCCCAGATCACCGCTGAAAAACAGGAATGAGACAAAGATCACCTGAATGAATAGCGACCGCAGCATGATGTCGCGATTGATCAGCGCCATGCGTGTAAGCGGCGCGCGGGCAAAGACGCGCGCACGATCCTTCCAATGGGCGCCAAAAAACACTGCGCGACAGAACCAAAGCCCGATGATCAGCCCCGCCCATTCCGCGATGAACGTGGCCCAGGCAACGCCCGCAACGCCCATCTCCAACCCCAGCACGAACCAGATATTGAGCGCGATGTTGAGGCTGTTCATAGCGAGTTGCTGAACAAGCACCGCATCCGTGCGCTCCTGCGCGATGAGCCAGCCAGTGACGCCGTAGAGCGAAATGAGGGCAGGGGCGCTCCAGATGCGGATGTCCATGTATTGGCGGGCCAGTGTTTCCACTTCATCGCTGGCGGGAGATATCAGGAAGGCAGCTGCAAACAGCGGGACCTGCACGGCGATTATCACTGCGCCGCCTGCAAGCCCGATCATCAGGCAACGTGAGAGGATCGCGTGTTCCTCGGGCGTATCCTCCGCGCCCTTGGCCTGACTTGCCAGCCCGATGGTGCCCATCCGCAGAAAGCCGAAAAGCCAGTAAAGCGATGACAGGATAATCGCGCCGATGCCGACGGCGCCAATGGGGGCTGCCGCACCCATTTGGCCCACAACAGCCGTGTCCACCGCGCCAAGCAAAGGCACCGTGCTATTCGACAAGACGATCGGCAGGGCGATGCGCAGGACGCGGGCGTGGGTCAGAGGGGCTGAAGCTGCCGCGGCATCAGCCATCTGGGTTCGGGTCTTGGGGCGGCATCAGAAAATGTCCGGTGGCCTGGGCGTGCGGCCGTGCGCGGTTGTCCTGCCAGGCTTCCACATGCACGCTTGCATAGCGGCGACCCGACCGGTTCACCCGCGCGCGGGCATAGCTGTCTCGCGGCAAGCCAGAGCGCAGGTAGTCCACCGTAAATCCGATGGTCTTGGGCAACCGCGGCAGATTGCCTGCCTGCATCGCTTCCAGATCCAGATCGCCCCGTTCAACACCGTCCCAGATCAGCGACCAGCTGAGCCCGATGATCGCCGTCACTTCCAGAAATGCCGCCGTGGCTCCTCCGTGTAGCGCAGGCAGCACGGGGTTGCCGATCAGATGGTCCGCGTAAGGCAAAACCCCTGTCAGTTCATCGCCGCGGCGATCAAATTCAATGCCCAGAAACTGAATATAGGGCACTGCTTGCAAGAGGCCGGTTAGCGCGATGTCCCTGCGTTGTTTGACCACCTGCACGGGTTCGGGCGGTTTGCGTGTCATCTGCCTGTTCCCGTTGTGAAGGTGCCCGTGGCAGACGCGACAGGGCGATTTTCGTCATCATCCATCGCGCGTGCCCGAAGAAAAGCCACGTTGCGTGTGACGTGGTAACAGATGGCCTCCGCCCGAATGCACTGCCCGGGCGTGGCAGGACGCATATAGTCGATACGCAGGTCGATCGTAGCGGTGACACCCGACACGTCAGGATGCGCCATAGTGGCCGCGCCACAGCATGTGTCCATCAGTGCCGAGACCGCGCCGCCATGGATCACGCCGCTTTCTGGGTCGCCCACAAACTTGGCATCGTAGTCCATGGCCAGTTCCGCCGTACCCGGCCCTACAGATAGCACGCGCATCCCAAGTGCCTGTGAATGGGGCAGGGAGGAAATGAACTGCCGCGCCGCGTTCAGCCGCGCTTCTTGTACATCATTGGGGGTGTTGTCGTTTTCATCTGCGGACATGGCGCGTCTTTCAGGTCTTTGCCTTCATATAAGAGCGTGAAGAACGCCCCTGAGCAAGAGCGTTTCCGACAGGCGAAATTCCCACAACCTTGACCCCTGTTGCCCGACGCGGTCCTTCGCATTATCGTTGAAATCGGGAGGACACATGACAGAACAGCAGGTTTCATTCAAAGAAATGTGCGCGAAGTTCGACGTAACACCGCGAACCTTGCGCTATTACGAATACATCGAGTTGCTAAGCCCCAAACGCGAAGGGCGCTCCCGGTTTTATGGCCCGCGTGAAGTGGCTCGAATGACCTTGATCCTGCGTGGGCGAAAATGGGGGTTCGCGCTCGAGCAAATCCGGCAATGGCTTTTGATCTACGAAGAAGAAGGTACGCGCACGCAGTTGGAGATCTGGATTGAACAGGCCGATGCGCAGCTGGAGGCGCTTGCCAAACAGCGCGACGAGTTGGACGAGGCCATGAAAGAGCTCAAAGGTGTACGTGATCAATCCGCAGCTACGCTCAAGAAAATGACTGCTTAGTCAGCGCCAGAACTTCAACCACTCGATCAAATCCAGCAGCTTGCGCGCCAGAAATAGCGTGTTGTCCCATCCGTAACTATAGGCGTCAATCGTCAGCATGGTGACGATCGCAAAGCCAAGGATAATGGCGAGTTGATTGGTCATGCGCCCGGGTATGCCAAAGCGGTCGACTGCACGCAATCATTGTTCAATCGTCGCGGTTAAGCCCGGCAAGCGCCGTCGCCAGATCGCCATAGCCTGTGAAACGATGTTCAAACGCCAAGCCAAGCCGGTCCGCGCAATCCTGTGCCTTTTCAAGGAGGGCGGAGTCACTAGTCTGCGCCTGATACACGAGCTTGGTGTAGTTTCCGAACAGTATGTCGCGCAGCTGCGGGTGGCGGTCCAGACCCATGGGTTTCCAAACGAAAGCATCAAACTGCTTCACCAGAAAATCCGTCAGGAAAAATGATGTGATGTCGTCGTCATCGCGGGCGGCGAAGGCCTCGTTGCCTTCAAAGAAGGAATAGCAATGGGGCCCCGCGATCATTTCCACTCCCAACTCTTTGCACTTGGCCTGCAGCAGTCCGCCGGTGCCGCAATCGGCGTAGACCACGAAGACTTGTGCATAATCGTGTATATGCGCCTTCACCGCCTGTTCCACGGCATCCACGATCTTTTCGGGAAAGAGATGGTATTTGGCAGGCAGGCATTGCAGGACCATGTGCTCCCAGCCATTCATCTTCCGCAGTGCCAGGATTTCCCGGTCCAACGCGCCGCAGGCGATCAGCAAAATCCGGTTAGACGCGGGGCGTTCAGGATCGATGACAGGCTCGTTTGCCACCTTCATCCGCCCGGGGGGGCAATCTGAAAAGTAAACATTGCCACATGGCTGCCTTCACGCGTCGCGTTCAGACTCTCGTAAAATCCGATGGCCTCTTCGGTCGGATCAGCCAGTACCCACATCTCCGTGCAAAACAGACCGCGCGCCTTTTCCATGGCCGCTTCAATCAAGGAGGTTGCTATGCCTTCGCGGCGGCGGGTCTCAACAACGCCCAGTTCGTTGATCCATAGCTGTGGCGGTTTGTCCGGATGAACGTAGTCAACGGCGCTCAGAAACCCGACACAGGCATCTTGATCCAAGGCCAGCGCCATGTGGTGCCTTGGGTCCCCCAGAAATGCATCCACCCATTCTGCGCGAGGCGTTTCATCGAACAGGTCGTCGGAATCTAAAAGAAGTGTCCGGTCACCCTGCGTTGCAAAGCGCACGGTGACCGGCATAACGTTCAGCCTGCTGCAAGCTGGTTATGCTTGCGACCGACAAATTCTTTCGCAGTTTCCACTGCGACAGCGGCATCACGGCAATAGGCATCCGCACCGATCGCCTTGCCGAACTCTTCATTGAGCGGCGCGCCGCCCACCAGAACGATGTAATCGTCGCGGATACCCTGTTCGACCATCGTATCGATCACGACTTTCATGTAAGGCATTGTGGTGGTCAGAAGTGCGGACATACCCAGAATGTCTGGCTCTTCCTTCTCAATCGCTTCCAGATAGTTTTCGACCGGGTTGTTGATCCCGAGATCAACCACTTCGAAACCTGCACCTTCCATCATCTTGGACACAAGGTTCTCGCCGATGTCGTGGATGTCACCCTTCACGGTGCCGATCACCATTTTGCCGACGCGGGGCGCGCCTGTTTCGGCCAGCAGTGGCTTCAGGATCGCCATGCCGCCTTTCATCGCGTTGGCAGCCAGAAGCACCTCGGGCACAAACAGGATACCATCGCGGAAATCCTTGCCGACGATGGTCATCCCACCCACCAAAGCCTCGGTCAGGATCTGATAGGGTTCCCACTTGCGATCCAGCAGGATGTTCACGCCTTCTTCGATCTCTTCCTTGAGGCCGTCATAGAGGTCGTCGAACATCTGTTGCACAAGCTCTTCATCATCAAGCTCGGACAGGACGATGTCGTCTTCTTCGTCGGACATTGTGGGAACTCCCTACTCTGGCGGCGGTGCACGTCCGCGTGGCTGTTGCGCGATCTTTTGCCTTTTTGTCGGTTTCGCACTGTTCGAATTACGACATCGCCCGCGCTTGGACCGACCTTTGCACGGGCTTGTGGGCATAGCGAGGGTAAAAGTATTCATAATTGCCATGAGGTTATTGAGGTTGTTCCTGATTTGTTCTAATTTTAGGCCATGCAAGGCGACGACACCATCGACCCTCGATTGCGACGACCCAGGCGCGGCGCGCTGAGCAATAGGGCAGGGCGCTATGAGAAAGGCGAGCGACTTTTCGAGGATGATGGTTGGGTCGGAGCGCAGGAAGACCCGCTTTTGCGCACTGAAGTCACGATTGAACGTCCCCGATCTATCATCAGCTACAACAGCTCCCCCGATCTGGCATTTGACCGCTCCATCAATCCCTATCGCGGCTGTGAACATGGCTGCATCTACTGTTTTGCGCGGCCCTCTCATGCTTGGTTGGGCCTGTCCGCGGGTTTGGATTTCGAAACCCGTTTGATCGCGCGACCCGAAGCTGCCCAGGTGTTGGAGGCGGAGTTGCGAAAGCCCGGGTATACACCCGCGATGCTTGCCATCGGCACCAACACGGATGCCTATCAGCCCATTGAAAAGACCCATGGCATCATGCGGGAATGCTTGACAGTCTTGCAGCGTTTCAATCATCCGGTGGGGATTGTCACGAAAGGCACACTGGTGGAGCGCGATATCGACATTCTTGGCGATATGGCGGCCCTTGGGCTATCGAGGGTGGGCATATCTCTCACGACGCTCGATCCCGACCTGTCGCGCCGAATGGAGCCCCGCGCCCCATCCCCGCGTCGCCGTTTGCAAAGTATTGAACGGCTGGCCCAGGCCGGAATTCCCGTGCGCGTGCTCACATCCCCTCTCATACCCGGTCTGACGGACCACGAACTGGAAACCATGCTTGCGGCGGCTAGAGATGCAGGGGCACAGGCGGCCTCTTGGGTCATGCTGCGTCTGCCCCGTGAGGTCTCAGACCTGTTCCAGGATTGGCTCGCCCAACACTATCCGGACCGCGCGGCCCGCGTTATGGGGCTTATCCGAGATATGCATGACGGCAAGGCTTACAGTTCAGACTGGCACAAACGTATGCGCGGCGAAGGGCATTATGCGCAGTTCATCTCGGCCCGGTTTCGTCGGGCGACTCGCGCGCTTGGGTTGGACATGCAACTGCCAGAGTTGAGAACCGACCTCTTTACTCGACCGGCACGAAAAGGAGATCAGCTCACTCTGTTTCCCGATGCTTCTTCTGGTTAGAAATATCCCCGCCGGAGGCACTAAATCTCTTCTAGCCAGCGGCCCGCCGACGGCGCGACCGTTCGCGACGCGGGGCAGGGGCACCTTCCTCGGTGCCGTCCACCGCCGAAGAAAACGCGCCCAGCTTTTCGGCGATCAGTTCCAGACTTGGGCTGTCCCCTTTGTCCGTTGTCTCCAACGCAGCACGCATCTTGCTGAGGTGCTCCGCCATGGTGCCGCAGCATCCGCCAATGATCTTGGCACCCGCATCACGGGCCAACACGGCATAGTCCGCCATCAGGTCCGGCGTGCCATCGTAATGGATGTGCCCATCCACGTATTTCGGGATACCCGCATTGCCCTTAGCGATGATCGGGCGCTCTGTTCCTTGGGCCTTGAATCCCAGCACGGTGCGCATGAGGTCAGATGCGCCCACACCGCAATTTGCGCCGAATGCCAGTGGCTTGTGGTCAATCTTTTCCACCATCTCGGCCATGGCAGCTGACGTGACACCCATCATGGTCCGCCCAGCGGTATCAAAGCTCATCGTGCCGCACCACGGCATGTCGGCCAGCTTGAACGCCTCTGCCGCGGCGCGGTATTCCTCCGGGGCCGAAATCGTCTCAAGCCACAGCACGTCTGCGCCGCCCTCTTTCAAACCTTCCGCCTGTTCGTGAAACATCTCAACAGCCAATTCGTGGGTGAGAGCCCCCATCGGCGCCATGATCTCTCCCGTTGGACCGACCGAGCCCGCCACGATCACATCACGCGATTGGCGATCGGCCACTTCACGGCCAATTTCAGCTGACATGCGGGACAGCTCTCGTGCACGATGACCAGCATCATGCAGTTTGAGCCGTGCCGCGTTGCCACCAAATGAATTGGTGAGGAAAAGATCGCTGCCAGCGTCGACAGCCATGGAATAGAGCTTATCAATCCGGTCGGGATGTTCTTCATTCCAAAGCTCTGGCGCATCGCCGGAACTCAGCCCCATGTTGAAAAGGTTGGTGCCCGTCGCGCCGTCGGCGAGGATCCAATCGCGGCTTTCCAGCATGGTTTCAAACGCGTTGTTCATCGTGCCTCTCTCGGCTGCAATTCGCGCCTGTGTCACACGCGTACATCATTTAATCAAACTCATAATCTTCATGATAAAGTTGAGCGTTGTTTGAATTCACTTGGTCAAACCAATGCACAGCGTTACACATGCTACACTTTGCCTTTGGATCAGCTTAAACCTCCACAATAAAAAACGCGCCTCCGAAGAAACGCGTTTTCCAACTGTATCTTAAGACGGATCACACCTCGTTCATGATCTGCTCTTTCGCCACGCTCAGCAGTTCATCCATCTTGGCGCGGATCGTGTCGGCATCGGCAAGGTCACCGACATCGCCAGCCACCTTGCGCACGACGTCTTCAATGCCCGCTTCCTCGAAGTCCGATTTGACGACTTCCATGGCGTAAGAGTTCGCATCGTCACCGGTTTTGCCCAAAAGCTCCGCCGCCCAAAGGCCGACCAGCTTGTTCCGGCGCATTTCCGCTTTGAACTGCATTTCCTGATCATGGGCGTATTTGTTTTCAAACGCGTTTTCGCGATCGTCAAATGTGGACATGGGCGCGGCTCCTTCATTGGCGCTTTCGTGACACAAGATATGACGATTGCCGCGGTGGGGCGCAAGAGGCCCGCCGCGCTTTGGTTGTTCTTGCAATGAGGGGGCGGATGGCCTACCACGCGGGCAACTACATCGTGGGGCTTTTTATTCCCATGATACAAGGCTCTGAGGACCGAATGGCGCGTCGCAAGAAAATTTACGAAGGCAAAGCGAAAACTCTGTTTGAAGGCCCCGAACCCGGGACCATCGTGCAGTATTTCAAGGATGATGCCACGGCCTTCAATGCCGAAAAAAAGGACGTGATCGAAGGCAAGGGCGTGCTCAACAACATGTTGAGCGAGTACTTCATGAACGGTTTGACCAATGTGGGCATCCCGAACCATTTTATGAAGCGGATCAATATGCGCGAACAACTAGTCCGCGCTTGCGAAATCATCCCGCTTGAGGTGATCGTGCGTAACTATGCCGCCGGGTCGATGTCCAAGCGGCTAGGGATTGAGGAAGGCACGCAACTGCCGCGACCCATTGTCGAATATTGCTTGAAGAACGACGACTTGGGCGATCCTCTTGTCACGGAAGAACATATCGCTGCCTTCGGTTGGGCCACGCAGCAGGACATGGACGACATTCTGTCGCTGGCACTGCGGGTGAATGATTTTCTGTCTGGCGTCATGTACGGCGTGGGCATCAAATTGATCGACTTCAAGATTGAGATTGGCCGCATCTATGAGGGTGATTTCATGCGCCTGATCGTGGCCGATGAGATCAGCCCGGACAGTTGCCGTTTGTGGGATATTGAGACGGGCGAAAAGCTCGACAAGGATGTCTTCCGCCGCGATCTTGGGTCCTTGACGGATGCGTATTCCGAAGTGGCCAAGCGTTTGGGCGTTTTGCCCAAGGGCACGGGCCAAGTTTCACGGCCGACGCTCATCAACTGAGCCGAAGGTCTCATTGCCCTGTGCAGGCAGGGCGCAAAGCTGGGGGCTGAGCGATGAAAGCACGCGTGCATGTCATGTTGAAAAACGGGGTTCTGGACCCGCAGGGCGAGGCGGTGCGCCACGCGCTCGGCTCTCTTGGATTTGAGGGTGTCGAAGCTGTGCGGCAGGGCAAGGTGATCGAACTGGACCTGACGGAAACGGACAAGGCGAAGGCCGAAACCGCCGTCAAGGACATGTGCGAGAAGCTGCTCGCAAACACGGTCATAGAAAGCTATTCGGTGGAGATCGCGTAATGCATGCTGCCGTTGTCGTCTTTCCAGGATCAAACTGCGATCGCGACATGCAGGTCGCGTTCGAGAATGCAGGCGCGAAAGTGTCGATGGTTTGGCACAAGGACACGGATCTGCCTGCCGGCGTCGACGTGGTCGGCGTGCCGGGTGGATTTTCCTTTGGCGATTACCTGCGTTGCGGGGCGATTGCAGCCAATTCACCCATCTGCCGTGCCGTGAAGGGCCATGCAGACAAGGGCGGCTACGTCTTGGGCATTTGCAACGGATTCCAGGTCCTGTGCGAAACAGGGCTTCTGCCAGGAACGCTTCTTCGCAATGCCAAGTTGAAGTATGTTTGCAAAACCATTGATCTCAAAGTGGAATCGACAAACAGCGCCTACACCTCGGGCTACAGCGAAGGCGATGAAATCACCATCCCGATCGCCCATCACGATGGCAATTACTACACCGATGACGCCACGATTGCAGCGCTTGAGGATCAAAACCGCGTTGCGTTTCGTTACATGGACAACCCCAACGGATCGCTCAATGACATCGCCGGGATCCTGTCGGAAAACCGTCGCGTGCTGGGCATGATGCCCCATCCTGAACGCATGGCGGATCCGGTTCATGGCAATGTGGAAGGCCGGGTGCTCTTCAACTCTCTGGTGGGCGCATTGCAGAGCGCTTGAGTGGCAGGGCCCAAGGGCTTAGTTTAAAGCCATGAAAGCGCTGTCGAATATGCGTGCGAAGGCGCGCAGCCGGGCCTTGGCCCGATCCAGTACGCGGACCTTAAGCTGGCGCGCGCGCTTTTCATTGATCCTGCTGCTGGTCATTGCTGTGGCGACAGTGGCGGTCACCAACCGATACCTCACAGATCGCTTCACCGAGACAACCCGCAACCGGGCAGAGCTGCGGCTGGTGCTGTACGCAGGCAACCTTCTGAGCGAATTGCGCCAAAACGCCATCGTGCCGCAGCTTCTGTCACGGGATCCCGCCTTGATTGCCGCATTGGCGAGTTCGGATTTTACCCTGTCCTCCCAACGCCTGATCACCTTCAAAGAGGAAATTTCGGCCGCATCGCTCACGCTTTTGGGGCGTGACGGTCGGGTTGTGGCCTCAACGGATCGGGAATCGCTTGGCACGTCCTACAGTACGTCACCGGTCTTCATCGAAGCGCTGCGTGCAAATGATAACATTTTCAATGTGATACAGGACGAAAATAATCGCTTTCGGTTCATTTATTCTCGCCGCGTCGAAACGCAGACGGGTTTAGCCGGTGTGATCATGGTGGAGGTCAACCTGGGCCAGTTTGAACAAGCCTGGGCCGGTATTGCGGACGCCGTTCTGGTCACGGATACGCAAGACCGGATCATCCTGTCGACCGAGCCCAAGTGGCGCGGGCTGACATCAGAGGAGGCGTTGACCGCAACCCCACCCACCGGGGCAATCCAGCGTGCCATTCAGGCGACCGCGGATTGGGCACCGTTCCCGGCAGAGGCGTATTGGAGAGGTCAAGCCGTGATGCGCAGCGACGGGCGCGTGGCCTTCCGTGGCTGGCGCATTTCCAGTTTCACGCCTTATTCTAGCATCCGCGAACGCGTGAACGGGGTTTTGGCGCTGGAGATCATGGCATTCGCCATTCTTCTGGCGCTGGCCTTCTATTATCTGAACCGAAAATCGACCCTGCGCATGGCTGTTGCCCAACGTGAATCGGCAGAGCTTCGCCAATTGAACGTTCGCTTGCAGCGGGAAATCGCCGAACGTCAGAGGGTGCAGGAAACGCTCGCCGTGGCCGAACAGACGCTGGCCCAAAGCTCCAAATTAGCCGCTTTGGGGGAGATGTCTGCGGCTGTGAGTCACGAGTTGAACCAACCGTTGGCGGCCATGAAAACCTACCTAGCGGGAGCGCGGCTTTTGCTGACGCGGAACCGCCCGGATGAGGCAGTTTCGTCCTTCCAGCGCATCGATGATCTGATTGAACGAATGGGGGCGATTACGCGGCAATTGAAATCTTATGCGCGGGACAGCGGGCATGAGTTGGCCCCTGTAAACATGGGTGATGCGCTACTTTCTTCGCTGGCCATGATGGAGCCGCAACTGCGACAGCGTCAGGTGAAAATTACCCGCTCCATCCCGGATGAAGACGTCGTGGTGATGGGGGATCGTGTGCGCATCGAACAGGTCATGATCAACCTGTTGCGCAATGCGCTAGATGCCACGCAATCAGTGCGTGATGCGGAGGTCGATATCATCCTTGCCGCGGGCGAGACCGCATCGCTGACAGTGCGGGACAATGGCACCGGGCTTGAGGATATCGACAACCTGTTTGAGCCTTTTTACACCACCAAGGAGCCCGGAGAAGGGGTCGGACTTGGCCTTGCTATTTCGTCGGGCATCGTGAACGACTTGGGCGGACGGCTGACCGCACGCAACGCAGCGGCAGGAGGGGCTGTATTCGAATTGCAGCTTCCTATCTTGAACCAGAGTTCCGCCGCCGCAGAGTAGTATGTTGAGGAGGCGTCCTCAGCGAATGGGAGAGCAGATATGCCCAATGCCATGAAAATCGCCATCGTCGATGACGAAAAGGATATGCGTCAATCGATCAGCCAGTGGTTGGCCCTGTCAGGTTATGACACCGAGGCCTTTCCAAGCGCTGAGGATGCGCTGAAAATTCTTGGCCCTGAATACCCCGGCATTGTTGTAACCGATATTCGCATGCCCGGCATGGACGGGATGCAGTTTTTGAAAAAACTGATGGGCTCTGACAGCTCCCTGCCTGTGATCATGATTACAGGGCATGGCGACGTTCCCATGGCGGTGGAGGCGATGCGCATCGGCGCGTTCGATTTCCTGGAAAAACCGTTCAACCCGGATCGTATGAATGAACTGGCCAAAAAGGCCTCAAACGCCCGTAGGATGACGCTGGATGCCCGTGCTTTGCGTCGTGAATTGTCCGATGGCGGGCAACTGATGCGCAAGCTGATCGGGGCCAGCCCGGTGATGGAGCGTCTCAAGGAAGACGTGCTGGACCTTGGTCAGGCCGACAATCACGTCCTAATTGATGGCGAAACGGGCACTGGAAAAACTCTGGTGGCCCATGCACTGCACGCAGTGGGCGCGCGCGCGGGCAAAAAATTCGTGCTCGTGCCTTGCGCGGCGCTGGAAGAGGATGCGCTGATCAAGCGGCTCTTTGGCCCGATGAGCCCCGAAGACAATCAACTGCCCGCGGTAGAAGAGGCGCGCGGCGGCACCTTGGTACTGGAAGACATCGAGGCGCTGTCGGACAGCGCTCAGGCCCGCCTTTTGACCTTCATCAATGACGAAGGAACACCGCCCGAGACGCGCATCGTGGCGATCTGCAATCTGCAGGAACAGGATCGCACGTGTGAAGACGCGCTGCGGCCGGACCTGTTCTATCGCTTGGCCTCCTTGCGCATCACGATCCCACCATTGCGCCAGCGCGGAGAAGATATCCTTACGCTCTTCACGCGATTTTCTGACCAGTTTTCGGAAGATTACGGTTGCGAGGCCCCGCAGGTGAACGCGCAGGAGGCCGCACAGCTGCTTCAGGCCCCGTGGCCCGGAAATGTGCGCCAACTGATCAATGTGGCCGAACGCGCCGTGCTCCAGGCGCGCCGGGGCAGCGGCACGATCGCGTCGCTTCTGATGTCCGATCATCAGGAAATGCAACCTGTCATGACGACTGAAGGCAAGCCGCTCAAGGAATATGTCGAAGCGTTTGAACGTATGCTGATCGACAACACCATGAGGCGTCACAAGGGCTCGATCGCGTCCGTGATGGACGAACTCTGCCTGCCGCGCCGGACGTTGAATGAGAAAATGGCAAAGTACGGTCTGCAGCGCGCTGATTACCTGTAACAGGCCAAACAATTCTTCACTGGTGCGACTTTTTGATTGAAAAGCCGCACCGTCACCCATTAGGTGTACCTTATTGGGTGGAAGGTACCCCCCATTTAAGAGTTTCGCTGCTTCCTGCCTGTACGGCACAAAAAACCGCAGAGCGGGGCAGAACGATTAGGCCGATCAATCGGCTGACAGAACGCCCAAGCGCCGCAGATATGACGGACAGGGCAGAGATTGGCGCCTCATGCGGGCGTCGGAGAAGAAGAACCGCGATGAAGCGCGTGCGACAAGATCAGGCCCAATGCCTCGGTGTCCTCTTGGGACCCCGCGTCGCTGCATGTATCGCCCCAAGGACAATGCCGCCCCCGACACTCGGGCCGCAGAGGACAGCTCTGAGGCCCGCTGATCGTGCGCGTGCGTATGATATTCAAACATGGCAAAGAAGATGCTTATCGATGCCACCCACACGGAAGAGACCCGTGTCGTGGTGGTCGACGGAAACAAGGTCGACGAATTTGACTTTGAATCAGAAAACAAACGCCAGCTCGCTGGCAACATTTACCTCGCAAAAGTAACCAGGGTTGAACCGTCGCTTCAGGCGGCGTTCGTGGATTACGGTGGCAATCGCCACGGGTTCCTTGCATTCTCGGAAATCCATCCCGACTACTATCAGATACCGGTCGCGGACCGTGAGGCTCTTCTGGAGGAGGAGCGCGCTTATGCCGAAGCCATGCGCGCCCGGGATGAGGAAGAGGAAAGCAAGCCCAAGCGCCGGCGTGGCTCCAAGGCTGCCAAAGCTGACGCCGATGATGCGGTGGCGCAGTCTGAAGATATCGATGGCATGGAAACAATCGATACCGACGACGATAACGGTGAAACTGGAGCAGACGGCGAGGGGCTTTCTCCCATGACCACTGTGGGTGAGACGCCGGTGGAAACACCCGCCTCAGGTGATGATACAGCCGAAGAAGAGAGCGAGACCGCGGATGCGGACGAGCGTCTCGCTGACAAAAGCGATGAAGGTGCGCCCAGTGATGAGGCCTCGGAAGACGAAAGCGATGATGACGAGGCCTCCGATGATGCGTCTGACGACGAGGACGAAGAAGAGGAAAGTCAAAGCGACAAACCCCGTGGTCGCGGCCGCCGTCGCGGTCGGGGGCGTGGGCGCTCGCGGTCCAACGCGGCCGAAAAGGACGAAAACATCGAATCCGTGGCCGATGACGATGACCACGATGACATACGCCCACCGCGCAAACCTCGTCCGCGACGCTACAAGATTCAGGAAGTGATCAAGGTGCGCCAGATCCTTCTGGTGCAAGTCGTCAAGGAAGAGC
>CAYMEC010000043.1:0-31855 GCA_964389425.1 uncultured Roseovarius sp. | reverse complement strand
CAATTGGTATATTCCCGATAAAAACATAATACGGTTGATTCTTCGTCGACAACATCTTCCGCTTCACGCAGGCCGGTTCGGAGTGTTCCGCTCTCTTGGGTCGTATCCCTTCCGCTGTGGGCTACCAGCCTACGCTGGCCAC
Organism: uncultured Roseovarius sp.; assembly: GCA_964389425.1. Taxonomy (GTDB): domain Bacteria; phylum Pseudomonadota; class Alphaproteobacteria; order Rhodobacterales; family Rhodobacteraceae; genus Roseovarius. The sequence continues at coordinate 31,713 of CAYMEC010000043.1, read as the reverse complement.
GGACATGGGCGCCATGCAGGAACGGATCACCTCCACCAAGGCGGGGTCCATTACCTCCGTGCAGGCCGTTTACGTGCCTGCCGACGACTTGACCGACCCGGCGCCCGCGACGTCGTTTGCGCACCTCGACGCCACGACCGTTCTGAGCCGTGCGATTTCCGAGCTGGGCATTTACCCGGCCGTGGACCCGCTCGATTCCACGTCGCGTCTGATGGACCCGGCGATTGTGGGTGAAGAGCACTATCAGGTGGCCCGTGACGTGCAGGGAATCCTGCAGCGCTACAAATCGCTTCAGGACATCATCGCGATCCTCGGGATGGATGAACTGTCGGAAGAGGACAAGCTGACCGTGGCCCGTGCCCGGAAAATCCAGCGTTTCCTCAGCCAGCCGTTCGACGTGGCGCAGGTCTTCACCGGGTCTCCCGGTGTGCAGGTGCCGCTTGAGGACACGATCAGTTCCTTCAAGGCCGTTGTCGCCGGCGAGTATGATCACCTGCCGGAAGGCGCCTTCTACATGGTGGGCGGCATTCAGGAAGTGATTGAAAAAGCTGAGAAAATGGCTGCCGAAGCCGCCTAATGACGGGTAGGGTGGGGTTTCACCCCACCTGTCCGCAAGAAGGGAAAACCAATGGCTGATACAGTCCAATTCGATCTGGTAAGCCCCGAGCGTCTGCTGGCCTCCACACAGGCCAAGGAAGTGCAGATCCCCGGTGCCGAAGGTGACATGACGGCAATGGCCGATCACGCGCCCCTGATCACCACGTTGCGTCCGGGCCTTCTGAAGGTGTCCGGCAACGATGGCGATGCGGCCTATGTTGTGACCGGCGGTTTTGCTGAAATCAATTCCGCTTCCATCTCTGTTCTGGCTGAGCGTGCGATCCCTCAGGACGAGGTCACGCAGGAACAGTTTTCCGAGATGATGGGTGAGGCCAACGCACGGCTTGAGAAGGCCAAAAATGCCGAAGGGTCAGAGCCCGGCCAAGTGGATGATGCTGCGAAATTCGTGGCAGACATGGCGGCGCTTGGCTCTGAAATTGGCCTGTCATCCAGCTGATCCGCGCGTTGATGTCGACATAATCAAGGACCTGCTTTTGCGGGTCCTTTTTCTTTTGAGCCCGAGAGATACGACTCAAACTCACGCCTCAATTGATCATATTGTGCCTTAGTTCTTGCAAAAATTGCACAAAGTTGCGCTCTATGATTTCGTTGGGAAGATGAAGAATACGATTGGATGAAGTTTCTATCGAGCAGCATGATTGGGATCGAACAGGGCGATAATGTCCTGTTTTCCGATTTCGAAGACGGAGGTGAGATGTGGACCGGAAAAGGCCCGCGAGAACGTCGCCTCGTCGTGGCCTTTGGGCGTGCCTTCCTGAAACCGCCATCCGTTTTTGTGGCCCTTGCGATGTGGGATTTCGACAATGCCCGCAATGCCCGCGCGGACGTGTCTGCTGAAAAGATCACGGAAGACACATTCGACGTGGTGTTCAAAACCTGGGGCGATACCCGTGTGGCCCGCGCGCGGGTCCGCTGGATGGCCATTGGCCCGGTGAGCAATGAAGATGATTGGGCGTTGTACTGACCAAATTGGTCAGGTGCCAAACTGCCCTTCATAGATCGGCTCGAGCGTCGGCGTTTCAAACAGCGACGACACAGACGTGCCTGTCCAGATGTTCAGGATTGCTTGGGCAAACACTGGTGCCGTGGGCAGAACCCGGATGTTCTTGGCAGCCTTCGCGGCGTCGGTCGGGGCGATCGTATCCGTCAGCACCAGCGATTTCATGACAGAGGCTTCCACACGTTCCACCGCGGGGCCGGACATCACGCCATGGGTGATATAGGCATGCACCTCATTGGCGCCATGTTCCATCAGCACCTCGGCCGCCTTGCATAGAGTGCCGGCCGTGTCGCAAATGTCGTCCACGATGATGCAGATCTTGTCCTTTACATCCCCGATCACCGTCATCTCGGCTACCTCACCGGCCTTTTCGCGGCGCTTGTCGACGATGGAGAGCGGTGCATTGATCCGCTTGGCCAATTCCCGCGCGCGAGCCACACCACCCACATCCGGCGACACGACCATCACGTCAGACAGACGATCCTGAAATTGCGTCATGACATCCAATGCGAAAACCGGGGACGCATAAAGGTTATCCACGGGGATATCGAAGAAACCCTGAATCTGTGCGGCGTGCAAATCCATTGTCAGAACGCGTTCGATCCCGGTGCCGACCAGCATGTTTGCCACGAGCTTGGCCGTGATGGGTGTGCGCGCCTTGGTGCGGCGGTCCTGACGGGCATAGCCAAAATAAGGGATGACCGCCGTAATCCTCTTGGCTGACGACCGGCGCAGCGCGTCAGCCATAATCAGCAACTCCATAAGGTTGTCATTGGCGGGGTTGGATGTCGACTGGATGATGAACATGTCCTCACCGCGGACATTCTCAAAGACTTCGACAAAGATTTCTTGATCGTTGAACCGTTCCATCCGGCAATCAACAAGTCCGACGGGTGAGCCACGATAAATCCCCATGCGTTTGGTGATCGCATTGGCAAGCGGCAGATTTGCATTTCCGGAAATGAGCTTCGGCGCGGGTGCGGTTGGCATGTCTGGCTGGTCCCCCAAGTCCTGCCCGCAAGCGGGGCAGATTGTAACAGAATCGCGACGTTGACACCGGATACCATGGGCGTACCGTCTGGCCTAGACGTACAGACGACAGGAGCGGCCTTTATGCCCCATATCGACTACTTTTTCGCAACAATCTCCCCGTTCTCCTATCTCGCCGGTTTGAAGCTCGAAGAGATTGCGGAAAAACACGGTGCGACGATCACGTACAAACCACTCGATATCCTAGCGCTCTTTGCCCGCACGGGCGGGGTGCCGCCCAAGGATCGTCATCCCAACCGCATCGCCTATCGCGCGCAAGATCTGCCGCGGCAGGCCCGCAAAGCGGGGATGCATCTGAATTTCCAACCCGCCCATTGGCCAACGAACCCCGCACCCTCGTCCTATGCCATTATCGCGGCACAGAATGCGGGCGGTGGCGATTTGGCCGGGCTGGTACATAGCTTCATGCGCGCATGTTGGTCCGAAGAAAAAGACGTGGCCGAAGATAGCGTCGTGCAGGACTGCCTTGAGGCCGCAGGGTTTGATCCGTCGCTGGCCGACAGTGGCTTGCTGACAGGAGCCGAAACCTATGCTGCCAACCTCGAAGAGGCCGTGAATCGCGGGGCTTTCGGTGCGCCGTTCTACATCACCGATAGTGGAGAGATGTTCTGGGGTCAGGACCGTCTGGAAGAGCTCGACATGCATCTGTCCGGCAAGCTCTGAGCCTATGCCAAAGGCGGACCGGGCTGGGTTTCCCACCTATTGGACAAGTTATGGCCAGGGCCCGCGCACCGCCCTGATGATCCATTGCAGCCTTGCCCACTCGGGCAGTTGGGGCCGCATGGCGCGCGGGCTATCCGGCCTTTTGACAATGACCGCATTCGACATGCCCGGTCATGGTCGCAGCGCGGCGTGGGACGGGCGCGACGAAATTCAGAAAGTGACGGCAAAGATCGCCGCCGATTTTCTGGACGGCCCGGCGGATATCATCGGTCATTCCTTCGGCGCGACGGCGGCACTGCGCCTTGCGGTCATGCGCCCCGAATTGGTGCGCACACTGACCCTGATCGAACCTGTTTTCTTCGCCGTCGCCCTGCGCGATCAACCGGGCATGGCCGCGTCCTTTGCGGCGGCCCAAGGTGACTTTGTCCCGGCCATGGAACGTGGCGACACTTTGGCCGCCGCGCGGGCATTCACGCGCCTCTGGGGTGATGGCACCCCTTGGGAAGCCATTCCTGGAAAGGTTCAGCAGGCGTTGGCAGACCAAATGTACCTCATCGCGGCCAGTCGCGATGCCCTGCATGAGGATGCGGGTGGTATGCTGAATGCGGGCGTGTTGGATAAATTGCACAAACCGGTTCTGTTGATGGAAGGCAGCCAATCGCCTGACATCATTCACGCGATCAACCAAGGCCTGTCGGCGCGCATACGCAATGTCACTCGAGCGGTCATCATGGGCGCGGCCCATATGGCCCCAGTGACCCATTCTGATCAGGCTGCACAAGAGGTTCTTCGGTTCCTACAGGCGAATGCGTAGGAGACGCTCAAGCGCCACTCGCCAATTCGACAAACCGATCAATATCCGCCGCATCCACTGACCACCCTATGACGAGGCGCATCCCCAGCCGCTCCTCCTCAGGCCCGTCCAAAGCCCCGTGCAATTCATATCGCGCACCGGCTTCCCACAAGCGTTGATGCACGCGCCGGGGCAGGGTGGCAAAGATCATGTTGGCGGAAGGTTCGAACAGAAACTCAAATTCGGGTGCCGTGCGAAGACCTGCGATCATCCGCGCGGCCTTTGCGTTGGTCGCCTGCGCCGCCCGCTTCCAAGCGTTATCCCTCAGATACCCCTGCATCTGTGCCGACAGATAGCGGTGCTTGGAAAAAAGATGCGCCCCGCGCTTGCGCCGCAGTTCAAATTCCCAGGCATGGGCAGGATCGAAGAAGATCACCGCCTCCACCCCCAGACACCCGTTCTTGGTGCCGCCAAAGCTAACGGCGTCAATGCCTGCTTTCCACGTCATCTCTGCCGCCGTGCAGTCCAGGGCAACCATCGCATTGGCAAAGCGGGCACCATCCATATGGGTTGTCAGCCCATGAGCCTTGGCTACACCTGTCAGCGCCTTCAACTCATCAAGGCCGTACACGCGCCCCCGCTCGGTCACTTGCGTCAGCGCGACTGGCCCGCGTTGAGATGTGTGCACGTCGCCTTTGGTCCAGCCCGCGATCGCCGTCTCCAACGCGTCCGGGCTCATCTTGTCGGCCTCTCCAACCAAGGACAGCTTTCCGCCCCCGGTGTAGAATTCGGGCGCGTGGCATTCATCCACCTGAATATGCGCGAGCGGCGTGCAAAAGATCGTGTCCCACGGTTTGGCGAGCGTCGACAGTGCCAGCGCATTGGCCGCCGTGCCGGTCGAAACCAGATAGACGGCCGCCTCCGGCGCTTCGAACTCGGCGCGGATCAGGTCGCGGACATCCTCCATCATTTCATCCTCGCCATAGGAGTTCTGAAACCCCTCATTGGCTGCGACCACGGCGTCCATCACCTCCGGCAAGGCGGGCCCGCAATTGTCGGATTTGAAAATCATGCGCCTGGCTCCTCAATCAGATGGTCTTCCCAATCGTCGTCATCCACCAGCACCTCGGACACCGTGGCGCCCCGCATCGACACCCCCGCCTGATGCACCGTCTCAGGATCACCTGAGATCAACGGATGCCAGTCATAAAGCGGCTTGCCCTGATGCAGCAGCTTGTAGGCGCAGGTTTCCGGCAGCCAGTACATGTGCCGGTCCAGCGTCCGCGCCGTCAGCGTTATGCATTCCGGCACGTATTGCTTGCGGGTCTCGTAATTGCTGCACAGGCATGTAGTGTCATCAAAGAGCCTGCACGCCACGCGGGTCAGCGCGACCTCACCTGTCTCTTCGTCTTCGATCTTGTTCAGGCAACACTTTCCGCACCCATCGCACAGCGCCTCCCACTCGGTTTGCGTCATCTTTTTGAGGGGTGTGGTTTCCCAATAGCGTGGGCGCAGGCCATCGCGAGGGATCGCGGCACTCATAACGCGCCCAGAATGTCGCGCGCCCGGGCGCAATCGGCATCCATCTGGGCGATAAAGGCGTTCAGCCCGTCGAACGTCTCTTCGGGGCGAAGATAGTCCACCAGCGCGACCGACAGTTCCGTGGAATAAAGATCGCCTGAAAAATCAAAGAGGAAGGTTTCGATATTGGGTACCTCCCCTTGAAACATCGGCCGCACACCGATGGACGCCGCACCCTGATACGCCCCCTTATGCGGTCCATCCAGCACGTCCACCAGCACGGCATAGACGCCGAATTTCGGCTTGTGCAGCCCTTCGATCGACATGTTCGCCGTGGGGTACCCCAAGTCGCGCCCCCGCTGTTCGCCGCTGATCACCAGGCCGTCGATCCGGTGCCAGTGGCCCAGCATCTTGGCGGCATCCCGCGGGCGGCCATCGCTCAGCGCATTGCGGATGGCGGTGGAAGACACCTCCCCCTGCGCGCCCTTGAGCAACTGCGCCACGGTGACGCCGAATCCCATCTTGTCGCCAAAGGTTTTCAGGTCCTCGACCGTCCCTTTGCGACCCTGCCCGAAACAAAAATCCGCGCCCACAACCACATGCTTGAGCCCCAGCCCTTGGGCGATCACATCACGTGCGAATTCCTCCGGGCTCAACCCCGACATCGCCGCGTTGAAGCTCAGCTCATAAAGTCGCTCCACGCCCAGCTTTTCCAAACGATTGGCCCGCGCCTCCGGGCTCATCAGCCGAAAGGGCGGGGCGTCCGGTGCAAAATACTCTCTCGGATGCGGCTCAAATGTCAGCACCCCCAACGGCGCGCCCAGCTCATCCCCAGCCGCCCGCGCCAGATCAATGACGGATTGATGGCCCAGATGCACCCCGTCGAAATTCCCGATCGCGACAGAGGCGCCCTTGTCAGCCCCGTCCAGAAAAGAGTGATCACGGATAATGCGCATGGGCTACGCGTAGCCAAAGCGCGATTGATGCGCAACCCGCGCAACGGGCTCAAGCAACAGCTCTTTCTTTTTGCGAAAAATATCCCTGCCGGGGGCACGAAATTCCGGGAGTGATCTTCGATTTCAGTCGAACTTGCCCGACGGTGCCAGCACCGTCGCCTCACCAATCAGCACTTTCTTCCCGTCCACAAGGCAGCGGCAGTCCAATTGCACCCTCCGTTTGCCGTGATCAATGCCGATCACTTCCACTTCGGCCAGCACCTGATCGCCGGGTCGGACCGGTGCCAGGAACTTCAGCGTCTGCCCCATATAGACAGTGCCATGCCCCGGAAGCTGTTCGCCGATCACGGCAGAGATCAACCCGGCTGTCAGCATTCCATGGGCAATGCGGCCTTCAAAGATCGTGTCGCGGGCATAATCGTCATCCATATGCACCGGATTGTGGTCGGTGGAGACTTGCGCGAACAATTCGATGTCGTGATCTGTCACCACTTTGCGCAGGCTCCGCACCATGCCCATTTCAATTTCTTCGATGGTGATGGTGCCGCGGGGCATATTGTCCAACATCTGTCCCTCCAGATCCGACGCGCCGGTAACAATCAAAACGATTCCCGCGCCAAGTAAGCAACTTAATTACTTTGCAAGCGCAGAAAAGCAAGCGATTCTTTGGACGAATGTGAGGTTCGACACCTATCCGACACACTCGATGCGCCGTTGGCTTAACGCAGAAAGCCGATTGTATAGGTCGGATCGCTGTTTTCTGCGGCCAAGTAATCCTGCAACGCGTCCGGGTCGGGTTGTGCGTCGGGGTGAGAGGATGTCTTTGTCTGCGCTGCGGCCAAGCCGCCAGAGATGAACAGACTGTCTATATCTTCGCCAATGGCACCGGGAATATCGGTCAAGATCCCGTCGCCTATGGCCAGCATCCGCGATTTTGATACACCCGGACGGATCGCCTCGAGCCGCCTGTAGGCCAGATCGTAAATCGGCGGGTGTGGTTTGCCGAAATACAGGCTTTCGCCTCCCATCTCGGTATACATGCGCGCGACGGCACCGGCGCACCATTCGCGCACCACGCCACGATCCACCACGATGTCAGGATTGGCGCAAAGAAACTTCATGCCCTTCTGCTTGGCATAAAGCAGGTCGGGCCGCCACGTTTCCGGATCGGCGGTCGGATCGAAAGGACCGGCGCACACGATCCCCTCTGCCTCCTGAAGCGGCACGCGGGTGATCTCCACCGGGTTTTCGATGATCGACAGGGGATCGAAAAACTTCAGATCGCTATCCTGCCCGATGAAGTATACTTTTTCGCCCACCATCCCACGGAACATCGCGGCGCGCGCACTGTCGCCCGAGGTGGCAATCGTGTCCCAGCAATCCTCTGGCACATTGAACGTGCCCAACTGCCGCTCCACCCGGTTGCGCTCGCGGGGTGAGTTCGTCACAAGCACCACCGTCCCGCCCGCCTCACGATATGCGCGTAGCGCCGCCACGGCCCCGGGGAACGCCGTCACCCCGTTATGCACACAGCCCCACAGATCAACGAGCAACGCGTCATAGCGCTCGGACACGTCCGAGAGGGCGGTGATGATCTGGGTCATGATGGGCCTCGCTTGGGTGAATATCACCGGCCATATGCCAGTGCCCCCAAGCCAAGGCCAGTGCTCATTTCAACCAACCACGCGACCTTCGGCTTCTTTTTGGCGAAAAATACTCAAATCCCGGAAGCGCATTCGACGCACTACGCTTGGATCAATGTACCGCCACCGGCTTCATGTCGTTCTGGCGTGCCAGCGAATAGGCCAAGGCGCGATCACGGACGAGCGCCAGTTGCTCACCATCGGCATTGTGAACGGCATAGATCGTCTCGAGCCCTTGCGCCTGATCACGCACTTCGGCGGGCAATTCATCCACCTTGACGGCGCGCACATACACAATCGCGCGGTCTTGAGATGTGTCGAAGTTATAGGTCGTGTTCATCTGCTCATCCCTTCTTGATCTGGATTGTTTGCACCACGGTTTCCGGCTGCGATCGGAACAGATCGACGTGCAGAAGACCGTTTTCCATCACGGCTTCACCCACTTCGACCCCGTCAGCGAGCACGAATGATCGCTGGAATTGCCGTGCCGCGATGCCGCGATGCAGGAAAATCCGGTTGTCGCTGTCATCGGTCTGCCGCCCGCGAATGACCAGTTGTCGGTCCTCCACGGTGATCGCCAGATCGCCTTCTGCAAACCCGGCCACGGCCAAGGTGATGCGGTAGGAACTTTCAGACGTCTGTTCGATATTGAAAGGCGGGTAGCCTTCATTGCCGGATTTCGCACTGCGTTCCAACAAACGCTCAAGCTGTTCGAAGCCGAGCATGTAGGGGTGCGAGCCCAGGGAGAGTTTTGTCATCGGTGCGTCCTTTTCATTCAAGCGACCGTCCGTTTGTGCCAGCGTCCCGTTACGGCGGCGCTGAACCTGTGAGAAATATGGGGTCTCGCCTTGTGGGGTGCAAGCTCTTAACGAAATACCTATATGCACGTATAGTTGAGGGGCCGTGTCGTTCGGGAGCCAGACATGAACACTGTGAGCGACTTTTCTATGAAGTCTGAGGACGTGTTGCGCGTGGAACTGGAAGAGTTTCGCCGCCAGCATCGCGACCTTGATGAGGCGATCACCGCGCTGGAGGACAAGGCCACCTCCGACAGGCTTACGATCCGGCGGCTCAAACAGCAGAAATTGCGCCTCAAGGACAGGATCGCCTGGATCGAGGACCGCCTCACGCCGGATATCATTGCGTAAGTCAAACTCTTGCGTATAGTGCCGCCTTCCTCGGATGGCCCGGGGCAAGGAGCATGGATATGGCGGATGTGAAAGTCGGCATTATCATGGGCAGTCAATCGGATTGGCCCACGATGAAGAAAGCCGCTGAAATCTTGGATGAACTGGGCGTGGCTTATGAAACGCGCATCGTCTCCGCCCATCGCACGCCGGACCGACTATGGGATTATGGCAAAACGGCTGTGGATCGCGGTCTTCAGGTCATTATTGCGGGTGCTGGTGGTGCCGCGCATCTGCCCGGCATGATGGCCTCCAAAACACGTGTGCCCGTCGTGGGCGTGCCCGTGCAAACCCGCGCATTGTCCGGCGTGGACAGTCTTTATTCGATCCTGCAAATGCCCAAGGGGTTCCCGGTGGCCACGATGGCCATTGGCGAGGCAGGCGCCGCCAATGCGGGCCTGATGGCCGCGGGGATCCTGGCGACATCCGATGAGGCGCTGGCGGATCGGCTGGATGCCTGGCGTGCGGCGTTGACAGAGTCCATCGCCGAGGCACCGCAAGATGACTGAACCACTTCCGCAGGGCGCGGTGATTGGCATCCTTGGCGGTGGTCAACTGGGCCGTATGCTGTCAGTAGCGGCCAGCCGGTTGGGGTTCAAAACGGCCATCTTTGAACCCGGCGGCGATTGCCCGGCCAGCCATGTGGCAAACTACCATTTCCAGAAGCCCTATGACGACGAAGCCGCGCTCAAAGCCTTCGCCGAGGCGGTGGACGTGATCACCTATGAATTCGAGAATATCCCCACCGCCGCGCTCGATGTCATCGAATCCATCCGCCCTGTCCGCCCCTCCCGCCGCGCGTTGCAGGTGAGTCAGGACAGGCTGACGGAGAAGACATTCCTGTCGGACCTCGGCCTGCGCACAGCGCCTTTTGCGGCGGCGGATGATGCTGACAGTCTTGCCGTGGCCTTGTCCCGGATCGGCGCGCCGTCGATCCTGAAGACCCGGCGCTTTGGGTACGACGGCAAAGGGCAGGCGCGCATCATGTCCGACGCAGATATTCCGCAAGCCTTGGAAGACATGGGTGGCCAGCCTGCCATCCTTGAAGGGTTCGTCGATTTCTCGGCCGAGATTTCCGTGATCGGCGCGCGCGGCATGGACGGGCAAGTCGCCTGTTTTGATCCGGGCGAAAACGTCCACGGCGATGGCATTCTGCGCACCACCACGGTGCCCGCCTCGGTGGGTGCGTCGCAGCGGGCCGATGCCGTATTGCTGACAGGCCAGATCCTGAACGCGCTGGATTACGTGGGCGTTTTGGGGGTGGAGCTTTTCGTCACGCATGGTGGCCTCATCGTCAATGAAATTGCCCCCCGCGTGCACAATTCTGGCCATTGGACACAGCAAGGGTGCTGCGTGGACCAGTTCGAACAGCATATCCGCGCCGTGGCGGGCTGGCCTTTGGGTGATGGATCACGCCACACGGATGTCGTGATGGAAAACCTGATCGGTGATGACATGGACCGCGTGCCAGAAATCGCTCGCGAAGCCAGCGCCTCGCTGCATCTCTATGGCAAGGCTGAGGTAAAGCCAGGCCGCAAAATGGGGCATGTGAACCGCGTCCGGACTTGAGCATTTTCCTCAAGATGCAAGACGGAGGCTGAGCCCCATCTTGGCAGAAAAACGCAATCGGGGACCAATTTATCCTACAATGCGCTCCAGCGGATCATAGCCAAAGCCGCGCTGGAACGCGACTGACACGAGACTGTCAGGTTTCAGGCGAATGCCCTCCAACTCGTCGCGCGTGAAAAACCGCCGCTTGTGAACAATGGCTTCCGGATCCTTCCAATCCTCTTGAAGTTGCCCCGCAACGATCTTGGCCCGGAAGAAAAGGTCGACCTGATGAAACCCGCGATCGGGGTCATGGAATTCGTTGATCAAACACGGGGCACCAACCTTGATCGTCAGCCCGGTTTCCTCATGAACCTCGCGCATGAGATTCTCGGGCAAAGAGCCATGCGGCTCTACCCCGCCGCCGGGCGCGCACCACAGGTCGCTTTGCTCGCCCGGGTAGGCGTTTACCAGCAAAAGTCTGCCTGCCTCCAAAATGACCGCGCGCACCGCCAGCCGCATGATTTATCCCCCAACGTGACGTCAAACCTGTTGTAGCGACCGGTTTACGCTTATCTCAACCCTCATGAAACGCACGCTTGCCTTTCTTTTCGCGATCCTGCCCGTGCCCGCCTTGGCGGAGGAATGCGTCGTGCTGCTCCATGGGTTGGCCCGCACGGAAGCGTCGCTCGTCGTGATGGAAGAGACTCTGGAAATGGAAGGCTATCTGGCCTTCAGCGCGGATTACCCCTCCACCGAAGCGCGAATTGCAGAACTGGCGGATGTCACCTTGCCCGAAGCGGTCAGGACCTGCGGGGATCGGACGATCAATTTTGTGACGCATTCGATGGGGGGTATCCTGCTGCGGCATTGGCTGTCAGAAAATCGACCCGAGAGACTTGGCCGCGTTGTGATGCTGGGGCCGCCCAATCAGGGCACGCAACTGGTGGATGAACTGGGCTGGATCGAGGTGTTCGAGTGGATCAATGGCCCGGCGGGCGCACAGCTTGAAACGGGCAAGGGCGGGATCGTAGCGACGCTTCCCCCGGTGGATTTCGAACTGGGCGTGATCGCGGGCACGCGTTCGCTCAATCCATTTTACTCCCACATCATTGACGGGCCGGATGATGGTAAGGTCTCTGTTGCCTCCACTCGGGTGGATGGCATGGCGGATCACATCGAATTGCCCGTCAGCCACACCTTCATGATGAACAACCCCGTGGTCATTGCACAGACCATCCGATTCCTGCAGACAGGCGCATTCGATCATGACCTCGATATCGGCGATATCCTGTTTGGAGAAACGGACGAATGACACGCGCCTTGCGCCTTGTTGGCGCTCAGGTTCTCACATCGTCAGGCCTGACCGACACGCCCCTTGCTCTTGAGGAGGGCGCGGTCGTTGAGGCCTGTAAAGGGCGAGAGATCGATCTGAGCGGGTTCTGGATCATGCCCGGTATCGTCGATGCCCATGGTGACGCTTTTGAAAAACACCTCGCGCCGCGGCGGGGCGCGATGAAGAGCCTTGATCTGGGGCTAATGGCGACCGAGGCGGAGTTGGCTGCCAACGGGATCACGACTGGCACACTGGCGCAGTTCTACAGTTGGGAAGGCGGCATGCGCGGGCCGGATTTTGCGCGGCAGGTCTTTGAAGCGCTGGAAGATGTACGCCCCCGAGTGGACACGACACTAACGACCCAGCTGAGGTTCGAAACGCACATGCTGGAGGATTACGACGCCATCCTTGAGATGATCGAACGTTTCGGCATCACCTTCATGGTTTTCAACGATCACTTGCCGCATGAGGCGCTGGCCAAGGGCAAGACGCCGCCGGGACACGTGGGCAAGTCGCTGAAAGCCGGGTTCAATCCGGAGAAAAATCTGCAACGCCTGAACGCGATGCATGCCGCCAGCGATCAGGTGCCAGACGCGCTCAAGGCCCTCGCGCCCAAACTGGCCGCGTTGGGTGTCCGCATGGGCAGTCACGACGAAAACACACCCGAGCAGCGCCAGTGGTGGCATGATCTGGGCGCGCAGATATGTGAATTTCCCGAAACCATCGCGACAGCGGAAGCCGCCAAGACGATGGGCGACGTGGTGATTATGGGGTCTCCCAACCTGGTGCGGGGCGGGTCGCACAAGGGCAACGTGAGCGCGGTGGACGTGGTGTCCATGGGGCTCTGCGATGCGTTGGCGTCGGATTATCACTACCCGTCTTTGCGGCGCGCGGCGTTTTTGCTGGCGGATAGCGGTGTGTGTGATTTGGCCGGGGCGTGGCGGATGATTTCGGAGGGGCCTGCGAATGTGCTCGGCCTTGAGGATCGTGGGCGACTGGAGCCCGGGCAAAGGGCTGATCTGGTGGTGATTGATCCTGCCACCCGGGACATTTGCGTGACCATCGCAGGCGGCCGCGTAACGTATATGAGAGGCGAGGCCGGAGACCGCTTTCTCTCATAGCCGCCCGGGCGCGGAATCAAGGGCGAAGCCCGCCGCGCCTTCGTCAGGCCCCACCTGGGGCCTGGCGAAATTGATGGGTCAGCGCGTCTTTCAGATGCACGGCGGGAGTGAACGATAAAGTTCTGCTGCTTAAAAGTCAGGATCGCCAGACCGGGGCCTGACGAAGGCGCGGCTCAGCGTAGGACCGAAACAGCCACGCCCCCCAAAACCAAAGCTGACGCCAAAAGCGCTTGCAGTGTCAGCATCTCGCCCAACAAAAGCACCCCGCCCAGCATTGCAATCACCGGCACGGTCAACTGCGCCACCGCCGCCACGGAGGCCTGCAATTGTGGCAGCACTTGGTACCACATGGCATAGCCCACACCCGAGGTGATCGCCCCGCAAAGGATCGCGAGCCAAACACCCGTTGCAGCGATCGGCACAGCCTCTCCAGGCAAGGCAAACCCGATCACCGCACCCAAAGGTGCGGCAAGAATGAAATTCGCTGCCGTCGCTTGCAACGCGTCTTTCGACAGCCGCCCGGCCAGCGAATAGATCCCCCAGCCGAATCCGGCCGCTGCCATCAATAACCCATGCAACGCACTGACCTGCCCGCCGCCTTCGCCGGGCCACAACAGCCACGCAAGCCCCGCCATCGCCATACCGGCACCGACCCAGCGACGGGCGGGCATCACCTCTCGCGTCCACAGCCCGCCTGCAAACATCGTGATCTGTACGACGCCAAAGAGAATGAGCGCGCCAACCCCCGCGTCCAGAGCATCATAGGCTGTGGAGAAGGCGTACATGTAAAGCAACAGCGCCAGAACACCGGTCATCCGTGCCGGTCCGCGTAGCCGAATCCCCCCGCGCAGCACGACGCAGAGCACGCCCAGCATCACCGCGCCTGCCACCAACCGGATCGTCCCGAACTCTGCCGCGCCAATGTGCCCGCCCGCCAGTGCCATTCGGTTCAGCAGCGAATTCGACGCGAAGGCGATCATTGTGAGGGTGGCAAGCAGGATCAGCGGCATCAGGGCGTCTCGAACGCCTTCGGGTACAGGAGCGTCACCTTTGGCACGTCCTCACCGGGACCCGCCAGCAACGTATGCGTGATCGGATAGGGAGTGGTGAGCCGCGCCGCGCGGGCCTGATCAAAACCGCAGCGTGCGTAAAACGCCGGCTCCCCCAGAACCACAACCCATTGCCCTGCCGCCTTGGCCCAGGATGTCAGCTGTCCCAGCATCCTCCGCCCATGTCCGCGCTTCTGATGGCTCGGATGCACCGCCACCGGTGCCAGAGCGAGCCAGCTTGCGGGCGCGCGCATCGCCGACAGCGCGTAATACCCGATGATCTTGTCGCCCATCGGCAAGACCATCTCCCCCGCGATATCACCCGATTGCCGCAGGGCTTCAACCAAACGCGCCTCCGCATCGCTTTCGAAACAGGTTCGAAGAAGCGCTTGCACGTCGCTCTCTTCGCCGGGCTGCATCGGGCGGAGGAATTCAGCAAACATCATGTCTTTCCTTTCAAACGGCCCTCGCGCCAAGCCAACAGGCCTGCACCCAGCAGGATCACGGACGCCCCCAGAACGGATACGGCATCTGGCAAGACCCCGAATATCACCCCATCATAGAGGGCCGCAAACACCAGGGTCGCGTAGAAAAAAGGGGCCACGAAGCTGGCATCCGCCCGCGCCACCGCATTGACGAAACAGGCTTGTGCCGCGGCCATAAGGAACCCGATCCCCGCAAGAGCGGCCCATTGTGGCCAGGTGGGCCAGACCCACACAAAACTGGCCGCGAAGGTGGAGATACAGACCCCGATGACGTTGTTGATCAGCAAAATCTGCGACGGGCTTTCGCGCCCTGCCAGCCGCTTGATCAGGATCACCTCTGCCCCAAGCACCAATGCGGCACCAAGGGCCAGCAAAGCGCCCAGCTCAACTGCGCCCGCGCCGGGCCGGGTCAGGATCATGGCACCCAGAAGCGCAATGACCGCTGCACTCCACCGCACCCGGCCCACGCGTTCCCCGAGCAAAGGGATGGCCAGCATCATCGCAAAGACCGGATTGAGGAAACTGATCGCCGTCGCGTCCGAGAGCGGGATGAAGGCGGCGGCTGCGAACATCAGTGTCACACCGCCCCACCCAAAGGCCGATCGCGCCATGTGAAGCGGCAGATTGGGCCGCTCCAACCCGGGCCGTGCGATGGCGAAGAACCCAAGGATCGCCACCAGTGCGAACAGAAACCGCCCTTGGCTGATCTGCAGCGGATGCATTGGGCCGCCCAGATCAATCCCGCCCATCGCACCTGTCCCAAGCGCCTTGGCCAAAAGCGTGGTCCCCGCCACAAAAGCTGCCGCCATCAGGGTCAGCAGGGCCGCGAGGCCGGGATTTTGCGCGCGAGGGGTCATGCCTCCCCCTTGCCTTGTCAGTGGGTCGCGTGCAAGCGCCATTGGCAGTGGGCGCAGTTCCCTCTACCAATCGGACAAAGCCAGTCAGACCACACGCATGTCCACAACCCGCACCGACAATTTGCCCTTGGCCGTAATGGCCATCGTGATCTCCGTCCTCGGGCTGTCGCTGGGAGATGCGCTGATCAAATTGACCAGCGGGTCCTTCGTTCTCTGGCAGATCTTCGTGCTGCGCTCCCTGGTCGTTTTGCCATGGCTTTTGATCTATCTCGCCCTGCGCGTGCCGGGTGCCCTCCGCCACCCTGCCGCGCCGGGCTGGACGACCCTGCGCAGCATGATGCTGGTTCTGATGTGGATTGCCTATTACCTCGCCCTGCCAAATCTCACTATCGCGGCGGCTGCGGCGTCCTTTTATACGCTGCCAATTTTCATCACGCTCTTCTCCGCCTTGCTGATCGGCGACCGAATCCGCGCGCTGGGCTGGATCGCCGTGGGGCTGGGGTTCTTCGGCGTCGTCCTGATCCTGCGTCCTGGCGTGGGGGACTTCAATCTCTACGCGCTTCTGCCGCTGCTGTCGGCGGTGCTTTATGCGCTCTCCATGATCCTCACGCGCACGAAGTGCCGAGAGGCTGATCCCATCTATCTGTCCCTCGCGCTCAACCTGAGTTTCCTTGTCGTGGGAGTCATCGCGACGCTGACCATCACGACCTTCGGTCTTGGCCGGGAGATCGGCTACCTGCTGGGACCATGGTCAGTGATGACGCCGGAGAACTGGCTTGCCATGGCCTTGATGGGCGCGGCCATTCTTGTGGGCAGTGTAGGTGCCGCCATCGCCTATCAGAAAGGCTCACCCGCCATCATCGGCAGCTTTGATTTCGCCTATGTGGGCTTTGCCGTGATCTGGGGGCTGGTGTTCTTCGGCCATATTCCGGATGCCATCACCCTTGCAGGCATCGCGCTCATTGTCCTCGCGGGGCTTCTTTCGATGCGCCAAGGGCAGGCCAGTTCCGGCGTGTAAGGAAATTCCACTTCCCTCACGGCACAAAACCAACTAACCGCGACCCATGATCAACCGTCGCACATATACCTTCCGACGCCGACGCGCATAACCCGCGTCTCCGATCACCTGCGCCCAGCGCATCCCCTCCTCAATTGACACGACCGCCCGCCTTTGGCACCTAATGGGCTTTCTTTCAAAGGATCACTGCTATGATCGCATCCGTCCTGCCGACGTACAACCGCGCACCGCTCTCCTTCGTCAAAGGCGAAGGCAGCTGGCTGATCGAGGCGGACGGGCGCCGATTTCTCGACCTCGGCGCGGGGATCGCGGTGAATGCGCTGGGCCATGCCCATCCCGCGCTGGTCGCGGCGCTGACCGAACAGGCGGGCGCGCTTTGGCATACCTCGAATCTCTACCACATCCCCCAGCAGCGGGCGTTGGCCGACAAGCTGGTGGCGCACACTTTCGCCGACACGGTGTTCTTCACCAATTCCGGCACGGAAAGCTGCGAATTGGCGGTGAAGATGGCGCGCAAGTACTGGCATGAAAAAGGCCAGCCGGAGCGTGTCGACATTATTGCTTTCGAAGGGTCGTTCCACGGCCGCTCCTCTGCTGGCATCGCCGCGGCCGGGTCCGAGAAAATGACCCATGGCTTCGGTCCACTTCTGCCGGGTTTCACGCATCTGGCCTGGGGCGACCACGACGCGCTCAAGACGGCTGTGACGGACACCACTGCTGCGATCATTATCGAACCCGTGCAGGGGGAGGGCGGCATCCGCCCGCTTCCTGACGTCTGCCTGAAAGGTTTGCGCGACCTTTGCGACGAATACGGCATCCTGCTGATCCTCGACGAGGTGCAATGCGGCGTCGGTCGCACGGGGCGGCTCTTTGCCCATGAATGGGCGGGGGTTGAGCCTGACATCATGATGGTTGCCAAGGGCATCGGTGGTGGCTTCCCCCTGGGCTGTGTTCTGGCCACGGAAGAGGCCGCGTCAGGCATGACCGCTGGAACCCATGGGTCCACCTATGGTGGCAACCCGCTGGCCTGTGCGGTGGGCAACGCGGTGATGAACGAAATTGCCAACGAGGGATTCCTCGCGGAGGTGAACCGCAAGGCCGGTCTCCTCCGTCAAAAGCTGGAATCGCTGGTGGCGTCCCACCCGGACGTCCTTGAGGCCGTGCGCGGTCAGGGCCTCATGCTCGGTCTCAAATGCAAGGTACCAAATTCAGATGTTGTTCAAGCGGGCTATGATGCGCTCGTTGTCACCGTGCCCGCCGCCGACAATGTGGTCCGCCTTTTGCCGCCGCTCACCATCACAGATGACGAGATTGCGGACGCCATCACGCGCCTTGATGCTGCTGCCTCTGCCGTCGCGCAGCAACTTACATCAGAACCGGCCTGAGGCTTCTTCTGGCCAAAAATATCCCGGGGGTTTGGGGGCTGGCCCCCAATCCGTCCTTTGCAAAAAAGACCAATCCAATGACTCATTTCCTAGACATCCACAAAACCGACCCGTCTGACCTGCGGTCCATCCTCGACAATGCACAATCGATGAAGTCCGCCCGTCAGGGCCGCCCGCGCGGCGCACCCGATGATGATCGCCCGCTCGATGGCCGGATGGTGGCGCTCATTTTCGAAAAACCCTCCACCCGAACCCGCGTCAGTTTTGACGTGGGCGTGCGGCAGATGGGGGGGCAGACAATGCTTCTGTCCGGCGCAGAAATGCAGCTGGGGCACGGCGAAACCATTGCCGACACTGCCCGCGTGCTCAGCCGGTATGTCGACCTGATCATGATCCGCACGTTCGACGAATCCGTGCTGCTGGACATGGCAGAGTATGCCGATGTGCCTGTCATCAATGGCCTCACCGACCGCACGCACCCGTGCCAGATCATGGCCGATGTTATGACCTATGAGGAACATCGCGGCCCCATTGCGGGCAAGAAGGTCGTGTGGTCCGGGGACGGCAATAACGTCTGTTCGTCTTTCCTTCATGCCGCGGGTCAGTTCGGGTTCGATTTCACCTTCACCGGCCCCAAACAACTGGACCCTGAGGAAGAATTCATGGGGCTGGCGCGCAAATCCGGCAGCCGGGTCAGCATCGAACGCGATCCCGTGAAGGCCGTGGAAGGTGCCGATCTGGTGGTCACCGACACTTGGGTCAGCATGCATGACAGCCAATCCACCAAGGAACGCCGCCACAACATGCTGCGCGGCTATCAGGTGAATGAAGAGCTGATGTCCCATGCCAAACCCGATGCGCTCTTCATGCATTGCCTGCCTGCCCACCGCGAAGAGGAGGCCACCAGCGCCGTCATGGACGGGCCCCATTCGGTGATTTTCGACGAGGCCGAAAACCGCCTGCACGCCCAAAAGGCGATCATGCGTTGGTGCCTCGGCGTGTGATCGTGGGCCGTGTCACAAAAGAAGGATGACGCCGCCCCGCCAATGGCAGTAGGGTGATTCAAACGGGGCAACAGGGCACTCACTCATGACAGCACAAATCGGCGTCTACGGCTTGGGCACCATGGGCAGCGCGTTGGCGCTCAATATGGCAGACCACGACATCTCTGTCGCTGTCACAAATCGCGAGCTGGACTGGATTGCCGGTTTCATGGCCGAGGCGGGCGATCTGACCCGCAACATCACGGCCCATGACACGCTGGAGGATTTCGTCGCGGGCCTCAAAACCCCGCGCGTGATCCTGTTCATGATCCCGTCGGGCAAACCCATGGACATGATGATTGACGCGATCAGCCCGCTTTTGGAGCCGGGCGATACAATCATCGATGGCGGCAATGCGGATTTTCACCTGACCCGCGCACGCACGGCCAAGATGGCGGAACAAGACCTGCACTTCGTCGGCATGGGCGTTTCGGGTGGCGAAAGCGGCGCGCGGCATGGGCCGTCCATGATGGTCGGCGGGTCGGATCACAGCTGGCAACAATTGCGTCCCATTCTGCGCGCCATCGCGGCGACCCATGAAGGGGATCCTTGTGTGGACCACCTCGGGCCCGACGGTGCGGGGCATTTCGTGAAGACCGTGCATAACGGGATCGAATACGCCGATATGCAAATGCTGGCCGAAATTTACAGCCTGCTGCGCTTCGGTGCGGGGTGGGAACCTGCCAAGATCGGCGAACTCTTCACGGAATGGGATCAAGGTCCGCTCAAATCCTATCTGGTTGAGATCACCGGGAAGGTTCTTGGCTACATGGACCCTGCCTCTGACCAACCCATGATCGACGCGATCAAGGACGCCGCCGGTCAAAAAGGCACAGGCCGTTGGACGGTGGTGGAGGCCGTCCGCATGGGCCAGGCCGCGAACATGATTGAGGCGGCCGTGGGCGCGCGCAGTTGGTCGTCTGAAAAAGAGACGCGCCTTGCCATGGAGGCCCGTTTTGGTGGCGAACGCGCGAAACTGGATCTGGACGCGAAAACGCTGGAAGATGCCATGATGGCCGCGCGCATCCTTGGCTATGCGCAGGGTTTTCGCATTCTGTCAGCGGCGTCCGAGCTTTATGACTGGTCGCTCGATTATGCCCGCGTGGCGGAGATCTGGCGGGCGGGCTGCATCATTCGCTCGGCGCTGCTCGACGATATCTCGGAGGCGTTCCGAGGTGACCTGCCTCACGGCCAGCTGATCCTGTCGCCCGTCTTTTCCGAAAAGCTGACCCGTTGCCTGACCGGTCTGCGCAAAACCGTGGCGGAGGCCGTTGCAGGCGGTCATGCCGTACCGGCGCTGGCCTCTGCGCTGCAATTCATGGACAGCCTGCGGCAGGGCACTGGCACTGCCAATGTCATTCAGGCGCAGCGGGATTTCTTTGGCCATCACGGGTTCGAACGGTTGGACGCAGAAGGCAAGCATCACGGGCCTTGGTGGGTTTAAGTCTCAGGTCACACAAAGCGCCTGTGCGGTTTCCGTCTTGGACCAGTCTTGCAACCGCTCCAGAAAGTGACGCACGAGCAATCGCGGTTGTCCCGTCACATAGCCCGACACGAGCCTCAATGTGGCTGCATCGCCCTCAAGCGGAACGGCAGTCAGATCATCCCCGCCATAGGTCGTCATTGTGCAGGGCCGCATGTTCAGAACCGCCACGCCAATCCCGCTGCCCACCAGACTTCGCACCATTTCCGTGCTGTCGCTGCGCGCCACGATTTTCGGGTCAATGCCCGCCGATAGAAACAACCCGTCCACATAGGGCCGCGCCAAGGGTCGATCCAGTTGAACCAGGGGTTCAGCGGCAAGGCACGAAATCGAGCAGCGATCCATAGCTGCAATCGGATGCTCAGCCGGAACCAGCACGTAGGGCGCAAGTGTCAGCAAGTCCTGCGTTGCAATCCCTCTCCGCAAATCCTGACCAGTGAACAGGATCAAATCGACGCGACCCTCCAGAAGCGCTGTTTGCACGGATGAGTTGTCATGCGCTTGTAGCTCGAGCGTCAGGCCCGGATTTTCGGCCATGATGGGCTGCAAAAGCTGCGGCAGAAAAGCAGGTGCGACCGGCGCGTAGTATCCGATCCGAAGCGTTCCTCCAAAACTGCGAGCGATGTCGCGCCCTTCCGAGAGAATGTCTTGATATTCCTCGAGAAACCTGCGGAACCGAACGGCCATGGCGCGGCCCTCAGCGGTCGCCGTGATCCCTTTGGACCGCGTCCGGATCAGAAGGGACGTGCCGAACTCCGCCTCCACCTGCCCGACGGCGCTTGCTATCGCCGAGGGCGCGATATTGAGCAGGCTTGCGGCCCGGTTGATAGATCCTTGCTCCACCACCGTGGCAAAGGCCCGCAAGGTGCGCAAAGACAATCGAATGTCAGACGTCACATGAAACCTCGGAAAATTAGACTTATTTGAGTTAATAAATCTTTTTTATTTTGCGATCCAGTCATGGCAGTCTTTAGCAACACTGCGACGGAGACCCAGATGTCGGACGTAACCGATCCCAAGGAAAAGACGCTCCCGGGTTGGAACCATGTGCCGCAGGTGCCGATTCAGGTCTCGCCGTTCTTTTCATGGCCGCCCAACCCTGAGCGAATGGTGAGCTGGGTGGCCGTGCGCTGGTTTCGGATGGCGGAAAATTCGATCCTGACGGTGCTGGCGCTGATCTGCTGGATGTGGCTTCAGCCATCGCTGGAAACGACCAAGACGCTGTCGTTCGATTGGATCGCGCTGATCTGGCTTCGCAACATGGCGCTGATGATCCTTGTTGCGGGTGGGCTACACTGGTTTTTCCACGGGGCGAAGCGGCAGGGAAATGACCTCAAGTACGACCCGCGCGATCTGGCCGACAAGGGCAAGCAGTTCACCTTTGGCGGGCAAGTGCGCGACAACGCGTTCTGGACACTCAGCAGCGGGGTGGGTGTGTGGACTGCGTTCGAGGTGCTCATGTTCTGGGCCATGGCCAATGGCTATGCGCCGGTTCTGGTCTGGTCTGACAATCCGGTTTGGTTCGTCGCGCTCTTTTTTCTGACGCCGGTCTGGATTTCCTTCCATTTCTACTGGATCCATCGCGCGCTGCATTGGGGGCCGCTCTACCGGATTGCGCACAGCCTGCATCACCGCAACATCAATGTGGGGCCGTGGTCGGGCCTGTCGATGCACCCGGTGGAACATGTTCTGTTCTTCAGCTCGATCCTGATCCATCTCGTGGTGCCCGGCGGGATTGTGCATGTGCTCTTTCACATGCAGCATCAGGCGTTGACAGCGGCCACGTCGCATACCGGGTTCGAAAGCATGTTGGTGAAAGACAAAAAGAGCCTCGCGCTGGGCACCTTCCATCACCAGATGCATCACCGATACTTCGAGGTGAATTACGGTAATCTGGAAATGCCATGGGACAAGTGGTTCGGCACGTTTCACGATGGCACGCGGGATGCGCATGACCGGTTGAAGCGGCGGCGTGGGCGACAGGGTTAAGTCCGGCGTTTGACGCGCAGGGTCGGGTCGGCCACGGTTGGGTCTTCGGGCCAGGGGTGCTTGGGATAGCGCCCGCGCATGTCTTTTCGCACGTCTGCGTAAGATGATGCCCAGAACCCCGGCAGGTCCTGGGTGGTTTGCACAGGTCGCCCGGCAGGCGACAGGAGTGTGACGCGCAAAGGCGTGGTGCCCACCATTGGATGGGTGGTCTGGCCGAACATCTCTTGCAGGCGCAGTTGGATTTCGGGGGTTTCGGCCCCGTAATCAATGGCGATTTCGCGCCCCAAGGGTGTGATGAAACTGGGCGGGGCTTGCGTATCCAGCCTCGTCATCTCGTCCCACGACAGGCGCGCGCGCAAAGCGTTCAATATGTCGAACCGCTTCCAGTCCTCGGCGGTTTTGACGCCTTTGAGATAGGGCAGAAGCCAGTCTTCCAGCGTGGCCAGAAGCGCCTCGTCATCGACAGTCGGCATGTCGCCCACGACCCGCACACGCGCCGCGAAAAGCCGGGCAGATTTGGACCATGAAAGCCCAAGATCACGGATGCCGTCCAGCATGGCACGCGCCACGACGTCTTCCGGCGCGTCTTTCCAGATGCGATCCTCCAGCACCAGTGCGCCAAACTGTTCCTGGCGTCGCGCGATCACCCGGCGGTCGCGCTTGTCCCAGTGACAAATGTCGTGCCACGCGATCTGATCCCCGAACAGCGTGCGCAGTTCCGCCTCGTCCAGCGTGATGGCCTGCCGCACCCGCGCCTCACGCCGGTCGCCATCAAGGTCTGTGGCCACGATCAGACGCGTCCGGCCCATCGGGTCGCCATCGGGCAGCACGGCACCCTTGCCGCCGGAAAGCACATAACGCGGTATGTCGCCTTTGCGGCGCAGGCCGATCCGGTCGGGATAGGCGAGGGCGGCCATGCCTGCCGTGCTGATGTCCCGCGCGCAAAGGCCGCCGGTCAGGCGTGCCAGCCGCCTGGCCTCTTCACGGATGCGGGAGAGGGCGGGGTTTTTTTGATCCTGAAGCGCGCGCAGGCGCAGCGTGATGTCCACATCTGCGCCGCGCAGCGGGTCGCGATCCGACAGCAGCGCGGCCAGTTTCGCGGCCTTGGGTCCGGCGGTGGCGAGCATGTGGGCCAGGCGGGGATGCACGGGCAGGCGTGCCAGAATTGTCCCGTGGTTGGTGATACGCCCCTCTTTGTCGAGCGCGCCCAAGAGGCGGAGAAGATCTGTCGCCTCGGCAAAGCTGCCGGGGTTTGGAGGCGTGAGAAGGGGCAGATCCTCCGGCCCTGCGCCCCAGAGCGCCAGTTCGAGTGCAAAGCCCGCAAGGTCGGCGGCCTCAATCTCTGCCGGGGGGTAGGCGGCCAGCGCGCCTTCCTGTCCACGGGTCCAGTGGCGATAGCAGATGCCGTCTGCCACGCGCCCCGCCCGGCCTGCGCGTTGGTCGGCTTCGGCCCGGGTGACGGGTTCAGTCACAAGGCGTGCCATGCCGGAGCTTGGGTCAAACCGGGACCTGCGCGCACGGCCGCTATCGACCACCACGCGAATGTCTTCGATGGTCAGCGATGTTTCTGCAATGGATGTGGCGAGGACAACTTTGCGCCCGTCTCGCATGGGCGCGATCGCCGCGCGTTGGTCTTTGAACGGCAGGGCGCCATAGAGCAGGCGGAGATGAGTGTTTGCGGGCAGGTTTACGCGCAGCCGGTCGGCGATACGGCGGATATCCCCTTCGCCCGGCAGAAAGACGAGCACGCCACCTTCGGTTTCTGTCAAAGCCTGCGTCACAAGCCCCGCGACAGACGCGTCAAAACGGGTTTCCTTGCGGACGGGTTTTTCGAGATGCCTAATCTCGACCGGGTAGCTGCGGCCTTCGGCGGTGATCACGGGGGCCTTCATCAGGTCGGCCACCGGCCCAGCATCCAGCGTGGCCGACATGGCGAGAAGCGCAAGATCATCGCGCAGCGCCCCCGCGATTTCGAGGCAGAGCGCGAGGCCCAGATCGGCGGTCAAAGAGCGTTCGTGGAATTCATCAAAGATGACAGCCCCGATGCCACCCAGTTCCGGATCACTTTGGATCATGCGGGTCAGGATGCCTTCTGTGACCACTTCGATCCTCGTGGCTTTGGTTGATTTCACCTCGCCCCGGATGCGGTAACCTACGCGGCCCCCCACCTTTTCGCCCAACAGTGAGGCCATCCGCTCTGCCGCCGCGCGGGCTGCAAGGCGTCGAGGTTCCAGCATCAGGATGCGCCCGGATGTCAGCCCGGCCTCAAGGATCGCAAGGGGAACCATTGTGGTTTTGCCCGCGCCGGGCGGGGCCTGGAGGACGGCGCGGCCCTTATCCCTCAGGGCGTTCAAAACATCCGGGATGACCTCTTCAACAGGCAGGCTCACCGGCGTTTGACCACCGCGGGGCCATAGCGCGTGTCGACCCGAATCTGATCGGCCCGCAGGACATCGCCATGGGGGATGTAATCGATCGCCAAAGGTAGCACGCGACTGCGGCGTTCGCTGCTGGAATAGCCGGAGACGCGTTGATAGGTGCCGAGGCAGGTCTTTCCATTGCTATGTGACTCTGCGCCGGTCAACTGAATATGGGCAAGGCGGTGACCGTCGTAGATGTGGGTGGCGAAATCGCAGGTGACCTGATCCGGCGCTTGATCACGCAGCAGGATGAACACGCCCGTCAAAGGATCAATTGCCGATTTGAGCGCGGCCCCCGTGGCCGGCGGTGCGCTGCTGCCTGTGTCGCCTGAGACGAGCCGTGGCGTGCCGGGGGCGAATGTCACCACCACGTCCGTCACGCGGGTTCCGTCATCTATTGCTTCGACGTAGTTAACCGGTTGCATGCGTCCGTTGGTCACGCGGCCTTGCACGGTGACGTCGGCCTCCATCTTCTTCAACGCGCCGACAAGGCCCACCGTGGTGAATTTGGACCGCGCCGCATAGCCGTTGCCCGATGTATTGGCTGCGATCGAGAAAATCCCGATCCGCGCGCCCAGAAGGCGCACATCGAAGCTCATGCTGGATTGGTCGGCCCAAGCGGGCAGGGTGGTGCAGATCATCAAGGCAGCCAGCCCAAGCCGATTCGCAATATATGCCACGGGCGCGTCCCTTCCCCCTTGCGGCCTCTGGACAGGTCTGGTCTGACGATGCACAAGGACCGCCACACGACATGTTGAGCCGCTTTCATGGACATTGCACAGCTTCGCGAGAAAATTATCAAGGGGGAGCGTCGCGCTTTGGCGCGCGCGATCACCTTGGTGGAAAGCGGGCGCGCGGATCATCAGGCAGCGGCGGCTGAACTGATTGCCGGATTGCAAGGTCAGGGGGAGGCCATTCGCGTGGGTCTTTCCGGCACGCCAGGGGTGGGCAAATCCACGTTCATTGAAAGTTTTGGCACCATGCTGACGGCCAAGGGGTTGCGCGTGGCGGTGCTGGCGGTGGATCCGTCGAGTGCGCGGTCAGGCGGGTCTATTCTGGGTGACAAGACACGTATGGATCGGCTGAGCCGTGATCCGCTGGCCTATATCCGCCCCTCGCCCAGCCAGTCCCATCTGGGCGGCGTGGCGCGCCGCACGCGGGAGGCTGTAACGGTGTGTGAGGCAGCTGGTTTTGACGTGGTGCTGATTGAAACGGTGGGCGTGGGCCAATCCGAGACGGTGGTCGCGGAAATGTCTGATCTCTTTATCCTTTTGCTCGCCCCGGCGGGTGGGGATGAGTTGCAGGGCGTGAAGCGCGGGATCATGGAGATGGCCGACATGATCCTGATCAACAAGGCCGATGGCGATCTGAAACCGGCCGCAACGCGGACGTGTTCGGATTACACCGGCGCTCTGAGATTGTTGCGGAAACGACCGCAGGATCCGGAGGGGTTTCCCAAGGCGATGATGGTCTCTGCCCTGCATGAAGACGGGTTGGCCACCGCGTGGGAGGAAATGACATCACTGGTCGATTGGCGCCGGGCGGAAGGGCATTTTTCCGGCCGTCGCGCGGCACAGGCGCAGTACTGGTTTGAGCAGGAGGTGAAAGACGGCCTGTTGTCCGAGTTGCAAAGCCCGGCCATGCGCAAGGCGATGGAGCAAGCCGGCGCAAAGGTCGCCGAAGGCAAGATGACGCCCACATCAGCAGCCCGTAACATATTGAAAAAAATTAGAAAAAACTGACTCAAGTCAGCGCGGGACAAGCCGTTCGAGTGCTGTGCCACCGTCCCAAGTGCCGTGCAGTTCATTGCCAACGACCACGTAGATCACGGGCGTCGAGGCCCCCCAATCCACCGTCATCACCGACCCGTTGAGCACTCCGCGGCCGCTGTATTGCTGGCCGCCGACGACCCAGAACAGTTCCACCGCGTTGCCGACCTGCGAGATCTGGACCTGACCGGTGTACTTGGACCCATCAGCGTTCATGCCGAAGGCATTGTAGAAGCCACCCACCCGCAGGGCTGTCCCGCCGCTTTGGGCGCGGGCATCGGTGGCGGAGAGCGCGGCCAATGGAAACGCGGCCAGGGTCGACAGGGCGAGGCGACGGGTGATCATGCGTGATCTCCTTCAAAAGCAGACAATGCGTTAGCTTACCGCAGAATTCCTGAATTGCCGCAAAAATCCGTTCGCTTGACCCGCAGGGTGATGCCCATAGAGTGATGCGATCACCCAACCTGAGGGAAGGCCACGATGAACGAAACACGCTTTGAATGGCCCAAGCGGGATCTGGAAGAGGCCTACACTCTGCCGTCGCGTTATTTCTATGACCCCGCTATTTTCGAGGCTGAAAAACGGGCGATTTTCTTTCGGTCCTGGCATGTTGCGGGGCATCTGGGAGAGGTGGCGGAACCCGGGCAGTTCATCACAATCGATATCTTTGAACAAAGCGTTATCGTGGTGCGCGGGCGAGAT
Organism: uncultured Roseovarius sp.; assembly: GCA_964389425.1. Classification (GTDB taxonomy): domain Bacteria; phylum Pseudomonadota; class Alphaproteobacteria; order Rhodobacterales; family Rhodobacteraceae; genus Roseovarius. The sequence goes on along the minus strand of CAYMEC010000043.1, from coordinate 4,077 downwards.
CGCGTTCTGCGCGCGTTTCACAATGTGTGCCAGCATCGGGGCAACCGGTTGGTGACGGAACAGCGCGGCCATGTGACCGCGTTCAAATGCGCCTATCACGCTTGGCTCTATGGGCTGGATGGCGCGCTGCGCGGGGCGCCGAGGACAGAGCGGCTTAGCGGGTTTGATGGCACGCGCTTTGGCCTTAACCCGGTCCGCGTGCAGGAATTTGCAGGCTTTGCCTATGTCAACCTCGACAAGGACGCCGAGGATATGGAGGTGCTTTTTCCGGGGGCCGAGGCGTTCCTGCTCGATCTGTGTCCGGACATGGGAGACATGGTTCTGGACAGCCAGGAGGAGGTGATCATCCCTGCAAACTGGAAGGTGATCGTCGACAACGCGATTGAGTCCTATCACGTCATGTTATCCGGCCCGTGCCACAAGGAATTGGCGGATTTCCTTGATTTTGCAAAGGATTTGCCAGTGTGTCGGGGGAACTGGTGGACGCTTGGCGGGCCCATCAAGGACGGTCTGGATGAGATGTTCGGCGTGCCGCTGAACGATGAGCCGTACCAGACAGAGACCTACATGAACTGGTGGCTGTTCCCGGCGACGTGCCTTTACACGGTGCCCTATACCGATCTGGTGTCGACCTTTCTGATCATCCCGATGGGTCCGGAGGAGACGCGGGTGAAATTTCAGTATTATTCGCCCAAGCGGCCCGAGACGAAGATCACGGCGGCCTGCAAGGCGTGGATGAATGGAGGCCTCGGCCCGGAGGATGTGGCGCTGAACATCACCGTGCAGCAGGGGCTGAAATCCTTTGGCTATGATCAGGGGCGGTACATGATTGATCCCGAGCGGAGTTCCGAGAGTGAGCATGCGGTGCATCATTTTCACACGTTGGTGCATGACGCGCTGATGCGGCATGGGTGAGGTTTGCGCCTCAGAATGGTTAACGGCCATACAAAGCAGGGCTTTGGCGATCTGTATTGCGTCGGTATGACGTCGGTATCGCGTCGGTATGATGTCGGCGCGACGCCGGTGAGCGACATATCTTGCCGCAACGCGCGGTCGCGGTACAGCGGCACTGACGAGATCATGTTTCGGCGCGTGTACGGTTGAAAATCATCCAAAAATCGAACATGCTTTTCCTGGGAAGTACCGGATCAAGCCACGCGATTAAATCTGGAGGCTTTCCTATGCGCAATTTTCTTTTGATTTTTACCCTTGCTTTTATCCCCCTTTCGGCTGCCGCTGAGATAACTCGGGGATGCGGCGGCGCTATTTTCGTTCAGAACCTTCCTGACGGCTCTTTCAGAGAGAGCGAGAGGATCATGGACCTTAACGCCTCTGGGCGATGTTCCGGTGTGAGCACGGCCAATAACTGCCGTGTCCTTGCGCGCCTTGCGTTACTTGAATGCTATGACGCACTTTGGGCGGAGCGAAACGCCCATGTTGTACCCGCTGCCTGCAAGCCCGGTTTTGACACTGACAGTAACCGCGTGAACTGGACCCGGTTTATCGGCATCTACGTCAATCTGCCCGGTGGTGCGGATTCCTGGATTGATCGCGTGAGGCGCGAAGCGTGTTGCAACCCCAGACAGTTCGATGATGTGACCGTCTCAATCCGCTGGATTATCACTGGGGATACAGGATGCTGGGGCGACTCAGGTGCGAGCACCGGGTTCTTGAACCCAAACTACACTTTGAATTGCCAACGCCAGCGGCTGCGCGGCATTTGCGGGCAGGTTCCGCAACGCACCAACCCCGAATGACAGGGCAGGTTTCCGGCAAGGCCGGATAATCTGGACCGGCTTAGACCTTCAGATTGGGAATGATCTGTTTCTTGCGGCTCATGATGCCGGGAAGGACGACATGATCGCCCTCCACAGAGGCGCCGAAGGATTTTTCGGCGACCGTTTTGACCAGATCGTTGGGGACCAGCAGCGTCGCCTCCTCGTTGAGGATATCGACGACGAAGAGCAGCACTTGGTCGACGCCGTCTTCGGAGGCGACATTGGTCATCGACGCCATCAGGCTGTCCTTGCGCGATAGCACCACGTCGGGGGCCGTGGTTTCGAGGACTGAGACGCGGAACTTCGTGTCGCCCACGCCGTATTCCTTGCTGTCCATGCGCAGCAGTTCGGCATCCGAGAATGCGGAGACATCGGATTTGGCTTCGAACATTTGGGAGGCATAACGGCCGAGATCGATGTTGAGTTCAGAGGCCAGCTTTTCCGCCAGCGCCTTGTCGTGATCTGTCGTCGTGGGGGACCGGAATTCCAGCGTGTCGGACAAAATGCAGCTGAGCGCGGCGCCTTTGGCCCAGTCGGGCATCTTGGCGGCGTCATCGCCCATGAGGTCGATCATGATCGTGGCCGTGCAGGCCAGCGGGCGTATGGTGATGTCGATGGGGCCTGCGGTTTCCAGCCCGCCGACCAGTTTGTGATGGTCGATGATGGCCTGCACGTCCGCCGCATTGATCGCATCTGGCAGTTCGGCTGGGTTGTTGGTGTCGACGATGATGCAGGGCTGACCTGCGTCCACGCTGTCGATGATGCGGGGTTTGGGCAGCGACCAGTGTTCCAGCATGAACGCGGCCTCGGTGTTGGGTTCACCCAGAAGCACGGCCTCGGCATCACCGCCCAGCACGTCGTTGATGTACCACGCCCACAGAATGGGGGAGCCGGTGCTGTCGGTGTCGGGGGATTTGTGGCCGAAGACGAGGGTGGTCATTTGAGGGTGCCTCTTGCATCTGTGTCTGGATTTTGCGGGCGTTATAGGGGGGTGGATCAGGGTTGTCACTAGGGCGGGGCGAGACCCTTTTGCGATCGCGAAAGGTCGGCTAGGTTTCGGGGCTATGAAGATCCGTTCCATCAAGGCCACACCTGTCAATATCCCCTTTGTTGCGCCCTATCGGTTCAGTTATGGCGCGATTGCGTCACTGACGAAGACGGTGATTGAGGTGCAGACCGAAGATGGGGTCGTGGGGCTTGGTGAATGCGCTGACGGGGATCGTGCCGCGGATGTGGAAGCGATGGGCGCGCGGCTGATCGGGCAAGACGTTCGGCTGGTGGAGTATGCGCGGCGGCTGTGTGTGCCGGGGATGGCCTATAGTCCGTGGGACAATCTGCTGGCGCGGCGGCGGGCGTTCGCGGGCCTTGAGATGGCGATGTGGGATGCGCGGGGGAAAACCGAAGGCGTGCCGCTCTGGTATCTTCTGGGGGGCAAGGCGCGGGACCGGATTGCGTTGACGGAGTATTTTGCTTTTCGCGATCCGGGGGCAGATCATCCCGGCGAGGCGACGCCGGTGGAGGTGGCGCGGTTTTGTGCCGAGATGGTAGAGCAGCACGGAGCACAGGTGTTTGAGGGCAAGCTGGCGACTCATGATCTGGGCGTAGAGTTGGAGATGGTGCGGGAGGTGCGCGCGGCGATTGGGGACCGGGAATTGCGGCTGGATGCCAATGGGGCGTGGACGTTGCCCACGGCGCGGCGGGCGATCAAGGCGCTCAGGCCCTATGATGCGGCGTGGTTTGAAGAGCCTGTCGAAAGCTATGAGGAGATGGCCGCGTTGCGGGGTGTGACGGAGGCGGGGCTGTCCAGCCATCGCATTGATTTGCGCAAGGCGGTGGATCTGGGCGCGCCCGATGCGATTGTGACCAATATCAATGAACTGGGCGGGATCGCGGGTGCGGTGCGGTTTATCGGGTCTTGTGCTGCCTTCGATGTGGGGTTTCGGTTCCACAGTGGGGAGACGGGCGTGGCGAGTGCGGCGTATCTTCAGCTGTCTGCCGCGTTGGAGCATGTGCGGGGGGCGAGCCAGACGCTGTTTCGGTGGTACGCGGATGACGTGATTGAGGGCGGGCCGTTTTGTGCCAAGGATGGGCATGTGGCTGTGCCGGAGGGGCCGGGGCTTGGGGTGGTTTTGGACCCACAAGCGTTGCAGCGGTGTCATGAGCGGTATCGCGATGAGGGCGCGTTTCCGTCGGGGCCCTTGGGCGGTGGCTATGGCGGGCATTTCCGAAAGGCGTGACATATGGCGCTTGAGACCGATCTTTACGCGCCGGTGAAGGCTTGGCTGGAAGGGCTCGGCTA
>CAYMEC010000042.1:0-32829 GCA_964389425.1 uncultured Roseovarius sp. | reverse complement strand
ACGGAAAAATCCGGTTCATGACTTTCGGGCACATATTCCAGCGCGCGGCGCAGACGTATGATTTGCCAAAGGCGGTACGCGTTGATGGGCAGCAGGATCAGATCCATGATCAGAAGCGGCCAGAGTTGCAGCAGGGCGGCATAAATCCCGAAACAGATAGTGGATGCAATGGCCAAGAGGCGCAGCGGAAGCATGGTGTTCATCGAATAGGTGGCGACCGTCAAAAGGGACCCGGCCCAACCGAAGGCTTCGATGATGTGATAGGCGGAAATCTGATCCATGCTTGCACCCCTTTGGGCAAGGTCGACATGCGCAGGAGGCGGGCATAGGCGACCAAATATTTATACTTCAAACCCATTCTGGATAGGCGGAAGCCTATGATAAATCAATATTTTTGACGGCAGGTGAGAGTGGGGTTTCCGATCTTGGCTGTTCACCGTATCAAACCCTGGAATGCACAAGAGGGATGGCACGCATGCAGGTTGTCACTTTGATCGCGCAGGCCGGTGGGCTGAGCGCTGACCGCGTGGACGGGCTGCGGGCGGCTTGGCAAGGGCATGGGCTGCGGTGGTTGGCCGATGCCGAGGCGGCGGAATTTGCAGTGGATTCCGCCCAGGACGATCAATGGGAAGTTTGGCAAGACCTGCAAGACGCGGGCATTGATCTGGTGGTGCAACCTGAGGCCGGGCGGCGCAAATCCATGCTTCTGGCAGATATGGACAGCACCATGATCGGGCAGGAGTGCATTGATGAACTGGCCGATGAAGCGGGCGTTGGGGATCATGTCAAAGACATCACCGCGCGGGCGATGAATGGTGAGCTTGATTTCGAAAAGGCGCTGGTGGAACGGGTCGCGTTGCTCAAGGGCCTGGATGCGGGGATCATTCAGCGGGTGTTTGATGAGCGGATCACCTTTACCCCCGGGGGCAAAGCGCTGATCGCGACGATGAAGGCCCATGGGGGCTATGCCGCGTTGGTGTCTGGCGGGTTTACCAGTTTCACGTCCCGAGTGGCCGCCGCCTTGGGCTTTGATGAACATCATGCCAACACGCTGATCGAAGAAAACGGGCGGTTGATCGGCGACGTGGGCCGCCCGATCCTGGGGCGGGAGGCGAAGGTTGAACAGCTTCATGCGATTTCTGCTGCACGCGGCCTGACCCCGGCTGATGTGATCGCGGTCGGAGACGGGGCGAATGATCTGGGCATGCTTGGGCTGGCGGGGTCGGGTGTCGCGTTGCATGCCAAGCCGGTGGTGGCCGCGGAATGCGATATCCGGATCAACCACGGCGACCTGACCGCGCTTCTTTTCCTACAAGGATACGCCCGCGATCAGTTTGCACAATAAAAGTGCATTTCTTCCTGTGGTACTTGTCGCCCGGCCTGCTAAGCTGGCGCGTGTAGATTCTGAACAGTCAGAACGCAGGGAGGACATCATGAACAAGATCTTTGGGGCCAGTGTGGCCGCAACCATCAGCTTTGCCTTTGCCGGTGAGGCGCTCGCGACGGAATGGAACGTATCCCTTTGGGGCAAGCGCCGGGCCTTTACCGAGCATGTGGAAAAGCTGGCTGAGCTCGTTTCCGCGAAGACCAACGGCGAGTTCACCATGAACATCAGCTACGGTGGTCTGTCGAAGAACCGTGAGAACCTGGATGGGATCGAGATTGGCGCCTTCGAGATGGCGCAGTTCTGTGCGGGTTATCACCGCGACAAGAACCGTGTGATCACGGTGCTGGAATTGCCGTTCCTTGGTGTGGCCAACCTTGAGGAAGAACGCGCGGTGGCGCGTGCTGTCTATGCGCATCCCGCGGCTGCCGAAGAGATGGAGCAGTGGAACGCCAAGCTGCTGATGACCTCACCCATGCCGCAATACAACCTCGTGGGCACGGGTGAGCCGAAAACCACGCTGGCTGACATGGAAGGCATGCGCGTGCGGGCCACTGGCGGTTTGGGCAAGGCCTTTGAAGCCGTGGGCGCGGTTCCGACATCCGTGACAGCGACAGAGGCCTACCAGGCGATGGAATCGGGTGTTGTGGACACGGTTGCCTTTGCCCAGCACGCGCATCTGAGCTTCGGCACGATCAATCAGGCGGATTGGTGGACGGCCAACCTCAACCCCGGGACGGTGAACTGCCCGGTTGTGGTGAACATTGATGCCTATGAAGGGCTGTCCGATGAGCACCGCGAAGCGCTCGACAGCTCCATCGACGAGGCGCTGGATCATTACCTGGCCAACTACGCAGAGCTTCTGAAGAAGTGGGACAGCGTGTTGGAGGAAAAGGGTGTTCAGAAGGTCGAGATCGCCGACAGCGAGATCGAGGCATTCCGGGCCAAAGCCGCTGATCCGATCCGCGAAGCGTGGATCGCCGATATGGAAGCCCAGGGTCTGCCGGGGCAGGAGCTTTATGATCTGGTGATCAAGACACTCGAAGATCACCGCAGCGGCAGCTGATCACGAAAGACACAGGCCGGGCTTACCCCCGGCCTGTTTTTTGGGGATACCATGGCCAGCGCAGCCCTCGTTCTGGAAGATTCCAGCCTGCTCAGCCGCCTCGACCGGGCGCTGTTGAAGGTGGAGACGATGTTTGCCTTCTTCAGCGGGCTGGCGGCGTTTTCGTTAATGTTCTTGGCGGTCTATTCCGTGGGCGGGCGGGAGTTCTTCGCGAACCCCATGCTGGGCTACGTGGACTGGATCGAACTTCTGATGCCGCTGATCGCGATCATGGGCGTGGCCTATGTGCAGCGCAACGGTGTGCATATCCGGATGGATATCATCGTTGGGCAATTTTCGGGCCGCCTGCTTTGGGCGATTGAATTCATCATGATCCTGCTGATGTTGCTGGTTATCCTTGCGCTGGTCTGGGGCAGCTGGGCGCATTTTGATCGCAGTTTTGACATGTCAAAACCGCTTTGGAGCCGGGACAGCACGATTGATGTCGGTTTGCCGATCTGGCCGTCCAAACTGATCGTGCCGGTGGCGTTTGCGGTTTTGTCCTTGCGTCTGTTGCTGCAAGCGGTGGGCTATGGACGTGCATTCGTTCTGGGGCTGGACCGCCCCGTTGCGGTGCCCTTGCAGCAATCGGTGGCTGAACAGGCCGCAGCAGAGGCAGACCAATTGCAGGGGCGCGGCTGATGGATCCGATCACCATCGGCCTGTGGGTCACTGGCGGGATGCTGGTGCTTGTCTTCATGGGGCTGCGCGTGGCGTTTGCGGCGGCCTTGGCCGGGTTTGTCGGGCTGTTCTGGCTGCGCTGGAACGGGTTCGACTATGATCCCGACCGGTTCTGGAAAGCACTTGAAATCAGCGTGAAGATCGCCGGGCAGGTGCCACATTCCAAAGTATCGGCCCATGCGCTGAGCCTGATCCCGACGTTTATCCTGATCGGCTATCTGGCCTATTACGCGGGGCTCACCACGGCGCTCTTCGAGGCGGCCAAACGCTGGATCGCGTGGGTGCCCGGCGGGCTTGCCGTCTCTACTGTTTTCGCCACGGCGGGCTTTGCGGCTGTCTCAGGCGCGTCCGTGGCCACGGCGGCGGTTTTTGCCCGCATCGCGATCCCGGAAATGCTCAAGATCGGCTACAACAAGCAATTCGCGGCAGGTGTCGTTGCAGCGGGCGGTACGCTGGCGAGCCTGATCCCCCCATCGGCGATCCTTGTAATCTACGCCATCATCGTGGAACAGGACGTGGGCAAACTGTTGCTGGCCGGGTTCGTGCCGGGTGCGTTTTCGGCTCTGGTTTATGCGCTGATCATCATCTCTATCGCGGTGATTTTCAAAACCGTTGGCCCCCCCGTACGCGGTTTCACATGGGGCCAGCGTTTCGCCTCCCTGCCCCCTGCCTTGCCCATCGTGGCGGTGGTCGTGATCATCATCTTCTTCGTCTACAACCCCTTCGGCGATGCGTGGGGCACGCCCACCGAGGGCGGCGCAGTGGGTGCCTTCATCGTCTTCTGTATGGCGATCTATCGTGGGATGCGCTGGCCAGAGCTCAAATCGGCCTTGTTGGAGACAGCGAAACTGACGGTGATGATTTTCACCATCATCTGGGGCGTTCTGATTTATGTGCGCTTCCTCGGATTCGCGGATTTGCCCGGCGCTTTTTCCGATTGGATCACATCGCTGACAATGTCGCCGTGGCTGATCCTGATCTGCATCCTGCTGGCCTATGCCATTTTGGGCATGTTCATGGACGCCATTGGCATGCTGCTTTTGACCTTGCCGGTGGTCTACCCGGCGGTCATGGCATTGAACGGCGGTGAAAATGTCGCCGCCGCAGACAGCGCCTTTGGCATGTCCGGGACGATGTGCGCGATCTGGTTCGGAATATTGGTGGTCAAAATGGCGGAGTTCTGTTTGATCACGCCACCCATTGGGTTGAACTGCTTTGTTGTGGCGGGTGTGCGCGATGATCTGAACGTGCAGGACGTGTTCAAGGGTGTGACCCCGTTTTTCATCGCTGACGCCATCACTATTGCCCTGCTGGTTGCGTTCCCAAGCATCGTCCTTTGGCTTCCAAGCCTCGCTGGATAACGCATCCGCCGAACAGGTCGCCATGGCATTTTCGGTAGGGACCTGAGTATTTAGGGCCAAAAAGAAGGCTGATGATCGCGCTTCTTTTTGGCCGAAAATACTCTCGCCGAAGGCATAGAATCTTATGCCGTGGGCAGGATCACAATCTCAACCCGCCGGTTCTGGGCTTTGCCCTCTTCGGTCAGGTTCGATGCAACGGGCTGCTCTTCGCCACGGCCAATGGTTTGCAACCGGTCGAAAGCCACGCCACCTTCTTGCAGTACGTCAGCCACAGCGTTCGCACGCCGTTCGGACAGGCCTTGGTTGTAGGCGGCACCGCCTGAATTGTCGGTGTGACCGACGACCTGCACCCTGCTGTCAGGATATTTCTGCAAGCTGGAGGCGACCGTGAAAAGATCGCTGCGCAGGCCAGAGTTGACCGTGGCGCTGTCCACATCGAAGAGGATCGCGTTTGGCATGCTGAGGATCAGGCGGTCACCGGTATTGGTGATCCGGATATCGTCATTTTGCAGCTCTTGCCGCAACTCAGCCTCTTGCCGATCAAGGATACTGCCTGTGACAGCGCCCGCGCCGGCCCCGATTGCTCCGCCGATAACCGCACCCTTGGCTTTGTCATCTGAGAAAATGGCCCCGACGCCCGCACCCAGAATGCCGCCCAGAAGGGCACCCTGTTTGGTGTTCTTGTTGGGATCGTTCCCGCCCAGATGCTCAGGCGAAGTGCAGGCCGTCAGCGCAAGAAGCGATGCGGTGGACAGGATAAGGATCGGGTGACGTGCTCGTGTCATGTGGTGGCCTCTGTGTAGTTACCGCCCATTTTCGGGTCTTGGGAACAATGTAAGCGATAAGTTGCTGCTTCCCAAGCGGTTTTGGCGAAGGTATCGGCGTCGTTTCGCTTAAGTGATTGATAAGTCAGGACGCTATTCGCGCCCGTCCGCTGGCTTCAACCATGATTTCGGCCTCAAGAAACACCTCGCGCGCTTCGGCCTTGGCCGTGCGGATGTCGCGGGTGGCGGAGATGTTTATGTCCTGGGCCCCGGCCTCCCGCGCGTCTTTCCGGGCCTCTTGAGTCAGATGGTTTTCCAGGACGGTCATGGCCTGTTCGGCATCCACGAAGTCTTCCGGCCCGCTATCCAGATGGACGCGAAACCGGCCCTCTGCGGGGGCCGTGATGGTGCCAGCGCGGCGGAAGGACACACGCCCCACGACAGCGCCCACGGCATTGGCGACACCTGCGTGCCTGGGCAGGATCATCTGTGTGCCGACGCGGTTGCCTACCGCCGGGTAATAGGTGGGCGCCGATGCCCCAAGGCCCACGACGGGCAGGTTGAGGCCGGCATCAAACCGAAGAAGGCCGCGATGCTGGTCAAGGCCCTTCTGCATCAGAACATGCTGGGCAAGCGTGGCAGGGGACAGACCGAAATCAGTGTCCTCTTCGGCGAAAGCAGACTCTAACAAGGCCAAAGACGTCTGATGCGTGAGTTGGTCTATGATCATCTGGGCCATGTCTTCGACCGTCTCTGCCAGCCTGTCGCCGCTGCCGGTGCGTTTGCGCGCGATCAACCGGATGGCTTGGCGCGCGGCATCCCCATTCCAGGCATCCGCGCGGCCCAGCGCGTGGCTGGCGTCAGACGGCGTGACGCCCGACACCTGCACCAACCCACGCGCGACCAGGCGTTTGAGCGCGGAATTTTCGAGCCGGGATTTGAGGATACTTGCGAGGGGGGAGACCTGATCGCCGATGCGTTCGAGAAGGGCAGCATCCTTGGCCGCCAGCCCGCCTGCATCAACGCCGGGCACTGCGCGAACGAAACGGGTGTCGTGTTCGCCGGGCGTGTCACTGCGCAGCTGTTCTTCCAGCACGGGAAGGACGACATCAGGTGCTTGCGAGGCGATCAGGCTGACCGGGATTACGCGGCGAGGGCCGAGCGTCAGCCCCCCGGTGAGGCCTTCATCGATCACATGCACCTCGCTGTCGCCGCCGAGGCCAGTGGTTCGCATGGCCACGGCCTCCACCATCGTGCGCCATGGGCCGACTCGGGCACCGGCTGGGTCGATCTTGGGTTTTCCATCGCGAAGAAGCGCTACATCGGTGGTGGTTCCACCGATATCGGAGACCAGCGCGTGATCGGCGCCGGTCATCCAGCGCGCACCGACAATGCTGGCGGCGGGGCCACTGAGAATGGTTTCAATGGGGCGTTCGCGGGCCTGATCGGCGGAGATAAGCGCGCCATCGCCGCGCACGACCATGAGAGGCGCGTTTATTCCGAGATCGCGCAGCTTGCCTTCAGCGCGGTTGATGAGGCGGGCGATCATGCCGATGAGACGGGCGTTGAGCACGGCCGTGAGGGCGCGTTTGGGGCCATTGAGCTTGGCGGAGAGGTGGTGAGAGAGGGAGACGGGACGACCGGTTTTTTCGCGGATGATGTCGGCGGCCAGCAGTTCATGGCTAGGGTTGCGGGTGGCGAATTGGGCTGCGATGGCGAAACCGGAAACCTGCAAATCAGTGTCTAACCATGCGGAAAGTGCCGTTTGGTCGAAGGGCGCTTTCTCCGATCCGGCATGATTGTGACCGCCGCCCAGAACCAGCGCAGGGTCGCTGCCCAAAGCGTCGCTCAGCCCATGGGTTTTGAGATCCTGTTCGCGGAAGCCGATATAGACGAGCCCGACGCGTTCGCCTTGACCTTCAACCAGTGCGTTGGTGGCGAGCGTGGTGGAGAGGGACGCCATGCCGATCTGGGAGACCTGCACACCGCTTTCGGCGAGCACGGCCTCTACCGCCTTGCCGATACCTATGGCGAGGTCTTCGCGGGTGGTGAGCGACTTGGCGCTGGCCACCACGATTTTTTCATCCTCGATGATCACGGCGTCGGTGTAAGTGCCGCCAGTATCAACCCCAAGTAACAGCGCCATGGCCGCCCCTTTTCACGCATCTCTCACGGCGGTTTAGCGGGAAATTTGCGTGGGTCCAGACAAATCAGGCCATCAGCCGTGAAACCGCCCAGCGCGCCGCATCCGCGACCGTCGGATCGGGATCATGTGCGAGGGTTTGGGCAATGGGCAGAAGACGCTCGGACCGGGAATTGCCTATGGCATAGAGGACATTGCGCACGAAGCGATCCCGACCGATACGTTTGATTGGGCTGCCCGCGAATTTTGCCCGGAAGGCGGCATCATCAAGTGCGGCGAGATCTTCCAAGGCGGGAGCCTTGAGATCATCGCGAGCGTGGTAGCGGACCTCGCGCGCGGCGACAGCGAATTTGTTCCACGGGCACGCGGCGAGGCAGTCATCGCAACCGTAGATGCGGTTACCGAGTTTCGGCCGCAGTTCTTCGTCAACCGGGCCTTTGTGTTCAATGGTGAGATAGGAAATGCAGCGGCGCGCGTCGAGCTTGTAGGGTTCCGGGAAGGCGTCCGTCGGGCAGACTTCGAGGCAAGCGCGGCAATTGCCGCAATGGTCATTTTCGGGTGTATCAGTGTCTATTTCGAGAGTCGTGAAGATCGATCCGATGAAAAACCAGTTGCCCAGATCGCGGCTGACCAGATTGGTGTGCTTGCCCTGCCAGCCCAAGCCTGCCGCCTGCCCCAAGGGTTTTTCTGGCACGGGTGCCGTGTCGACGAACACCTTCACCTCGCCCCCTGCCTCCGCAACCAGCCATCTCGCGAGGCGCTTGAGGCGTTTCTTGACGAGGTCGTGGTAATCCTTGTGGCGGGCGTAGACGGAAATCGTTGCGCGTTCAGGCGTATCCAGCGTTGCAAGAGGGTCTTCTTGGGGTGTGTAGCTTTCGCCCAGCATGATGACGGACCGGGCCTCGGGCCACAGGGCTGCGGGGTCAGAGCGCCAATGGCTGCGTTCTTCCAACCAGGACATTTGACCGTGAAAGCCCTGATCAAGGAAATCCTGCAACCGTTGAGGCATATCCGGCACATCCCAAGGACGGCAGATACGGGCGAGGTCGAAGCCCTCTGTCAAAGCGCAGTCTGTGAGCCTGGCTTTGAGATCAGAAGTCGAGGTCGGCATAATGGGCCGGCGGCGGGAAGCCGGGGACCTGATCGGCGAGGATGGCACGGAAGGCTGGGCGCGATTTGATTTTGGCATACCAGTCTTTGACAGTCTCTGAACGGTTCCAATCCACATCACTGATGTAGTCCAGCGCGCTGAGATGGGCGGCGGCGGCGAAATCGGCCATGGTCATGGAGTCGCCGGCCAGCCACCGACGGCGATCCAGAAGCCAGGCCATGTAGTCGAGATGAAACTTGATGGCTTTGGCGCCTGCTTTCACATTGCCGCTGTCGGGAAAGCCCTGTTTCATGACCTTCTTGTTCACACGCTCATAGAGAAGTTTCGATGTCACCTCGGAATGGAATTTATCATCGAACCACGACACAAGGCGGCGCACTTCGTAACGGGCATCAGCGCTTTTGGGCATGAGAGGAGGTTCGGGGAAGCGCTCTTCGATATACTCGCAGATCGGCGTGCTTTCGGACATTACACGGTCTTCAAATCGCAAAACCGGCACCTTTCCGGCGGGGTTGCGGCGCAGGAACTCGGGCTGGGCTTCCCAATAGCGTTCTTCGATCAGTTCGACCTCAATGCGCTTTTCGCCCAGCACGAGGCGCACCTTGCGGCAGAAAGGGGAAAGGGGAACATGATACAATTTGGCCATGGGAGCACTTTTAAGCCTATTTGGTCCCTATTGCATGCCTTGATATGGCACAGGGTTCAATCCTCGAAACAACTCGACCGGCCATCGCGGCGGATCGTGGCCGCCCCGTCACGGATAGAGGCCGCCCGCTTGCGCAGATTGGCCGTGAGGCGAGAGGCGGATCTGTTTTTCGGATTGGGCAGAACGGCCGCCAATTGGGCGGCCTGTTGATCAGACAGATCGGCAGGGCCCACACCGAAATAGTGGTACGATGCGGCCTCCACCCCGAAGACGCCTTCGTCGAATTCGGCGATGTTCATGTAGACCTCAATGATCCGCTGTTTGGACCAGATCAGTTCCAGAACCGGGGTGATCAGCGCCTCAAGGGCTTTGCGCGCCCAGCTACGGCCGTGCCAGAGATACATGTTCTTCACGGTCTGCTGGCTGATGGTTGACGCGCCGCGCGAGCCGCCTTCCTCGATCGCTGTGCGGATCGCGGCCATGTCAAAACCCCAGTGATTGCAGAAATTGGCATCTTCCGCGGCCACGACGGATCGGGCCATGGCGGGGGCGATGTCGGCATAAGGCACCCAAACGTAATCAATTTCGCCAAGTCGCTTGGCCTCTTGGCGCATGTAGAAGGTTTTGGGTGGGGTCATCACGGCATGGGCCGCGATCACGAGGATCAAGGTGACTGACACCAGAATGCCAAGCCGCACAGTCCAGATAAGCCCCCAGCGCACGGGGGTCCAACCCAGCGGGTTCCACCAAGCACGCTTTCTGGCGGCCTTGCGTGGCTTCTTCTGCGGCTTCCTGGACGCTTTTTTCGGTGCGGGTTTCTTGGCCATAGGGCTGGCTAGCCCCCCATGCCCTGTCTGGCAAGAGGGGGCACGCCGGTCGCGTGAAGACTGTGACGCGGGTTACGGAGAGCAGGACCAGACAAGAACCTGACAGCCGGTGTCGTAATTGCTGCAATACGACAGCGCGACGCTTTCGGCTTCAAAGCGGGACAGGCCAAAGCCCCATCCATACCCCCCTGTCACCCCAATCGCCGCGGCGCCACACTGATTGTAAAAGGTTTTCACCTCCGGGCAGCTGTAGCTGCACCCCGGTTGCGCCGCAGATATGGCATCGCCTTCGGATATGTAGCTGTGGGAATAGCCGTAGGCCCCTGTCATGGAATTGAACGCAACAGCGCCCCAGCAAAAATCATAGCCACATTGCCCTGCTTGGACTGGCGCGGCCATCGTGGCGGCCACGGCGAGCGTGGCAAGCAAGTTAGTCTTCTTCATCTGTGATTCTCCCCCGTATCTGCACAGATTATCGCCCAAAGAGGGAGAATCACAAAACTCAGCTGACCCTTCGTTGATTGTGACGGGTTTAGGCTTGACCCCTATCGCGGGCACGCGTTTCCGTACATCATGAACCGAACCCGGTAATATGCAGAGAAACGGAACGCACCCGCCATGCCTCTACTCCACATTACCATCATTGCAGTGATCCAGGGGCTCACCGAATTTCTTCCCATTTCGTCTTCCGGTCATCTGATCCTGCTGCCCAAGCTGACGGGCGTTGAAGACAAGGGCTATGCGCTGGATGTGGCCGTGCATGTCGGATCACTGGCGGCGGTGGTGCTGTTTTTCTGGAAAGACATGAAGCTGGCCTTTTGCGGGGTGCCACGGCTGATGATGGGGCGGATGGATACGGAAGGCGCGCGTCTGGCGCTTTTGCTTCTGATCACCTCGATCCCTGTCATTGCGTTGGGCGTGCTTTTGAAAGTTACCGGGCTTTATCAGGATCTGCGATCTGTCGCCGTGATTGGTTGGGCCATGCTGGTGTTCGGGATCGTTTTGTACTGGGCCGACCAATTCGGAGAGACACGCAAGGATCAATCGGATTTCGGGCTGACGGATGCAATGGTTGTGGGGGTCTGGCAGGCCATTGCGCTGATCCCGGGCACGTCGCGGTCGGGTATCACGATCACAGGGGCACGGTTTCTGGGGTACAATCGCAAAGATGCGGCCAAGCTGTCGATGCTGATGTCGGTGCCCACGATCATCGCCAGCGGTGCGTTGGTTGCAGGAGAGGCGTTCTACAAGGCTGACCGCCAAGTGCTGATGGAAGGCGCAATCGCGGCGGTGATTTCTTTCGTGGCCGCTCTTTTGGCCTTGGGACTGATGATGCGGCTTCTGAATTCCGTGAGCTTTACGCCCTACGTGATCTACCGGATCGTGCTTGGGGTGATCCTGCTCTTCATTGCCTATACCTGAGCCTGATCAGCGCAGGTAGCTGGGCAGGATATCCATCATGGGCGTGGGCGTGATGCCAAGGGTTTCAAGGGTTTGCGCGCCTGATGCGACCACGTTGTCGGATTTCAGGCTGCGGACCTGGTCGACGGTGATCTGCGCGGGCAAGAGGCCCGCTGTCAGGGTCTGGCCAAGCTCCATGCTCATGCCCATCAGATGCGCGATGGGGAAGGGGATGTTCACGATGAGACGGCGACGATCCAGGACGTCGAGCATGACTTGCATGAGGTCTTTGAACGTCTTCGCCTCGGGCCCGCCGAGTTCGTAGATGCCGGGGGCGGCGTCACCCGTCACAGCCGTCTCAGCCGCATGGGCCACATCATCGACAAAGACGGGTTGAAACCGTGTGGCCGCACCGACGACAGGCAGCACCGGGTTGAATTTTGTCATCGCGGCGAAGCGGTTGAAAAACTGATCCTCGGGACCGAAAATCACGGATGGGCGGAGGATGACCGCACCGGGGAAGGCCGACAGGATCGCCTTTTCGCCCTGCCCCTTGCTTTGACCGTAAAGCGTGTTGGCGTTGGGATCGGCACCGATGGCGGACAGGTGAGCGAGGCGGGGAATGGCAAGCTCTGCCGCGATCCGGGCGATACGGGCCGCACCCAGGTTCTGGATCGCCTGAAAGCCATTGTCGCCTGACTTGTCGAACGTGCCCACGCAATTGACGACCGCTTGTACGCCCTCCGTCGCCGCGCGCACGCTGTCATCGTCGTTGATGTTGCATTGCACCGACGTGACGCCATCCGGCACAGATGCCCCGGCCCGCCGCGACGCAACGCGGACCTGCCAGCCCTGTTTGACGAGCCTGCGGGCGATGTAGCTGCCAACGAAACCTGAGCCACCAAAGAGGGTTACGATCTGCGTCATGTGAGGCTGTCCAATTGCTTTTGTCTGTGCCTGCTAACTAGTGGGCAGGCCTCGGACGGCAAGCCGCGACAGTTGACTGCACAGTTGCAACGAATCCACGTTGACACCCCGTGGGGCCGGAGATAAACGCCTACGTCACGTGACCTGCCCAGGTGGCGGAATTGGTAGACGCGCTAGCTTCAGGTGCTAGTGTCCGTATGGACGTGGAGGTTCGAGTCCTCTCCTGGGCACCATTCCCGATATCCCGGCGCATACTGCCTCCGATCGGTCGAACCGACAGGTCCGCGCGCTGTAGAAAAGTCGGGTGGGTCGTGTCCAGATTTGCCCGCTCGGGCGTACAGACAAACCATAAAAAGTAATTTATTTCAATATTTTGAGTAAGTTCGCCCTTATTCGGGCCGCACAAGGCGCCACCTGTTGCGGTTGGTCCCGAGCGCAGGCCCGGATTTGAGCCGTCCCATGCCAAAAGCCATTGGCCCATGGGCCCAACTGATCAGGGCACCAAGCGCGCGGACGGTGGTAAAGCAACGTCACTTGGCGCTAGACTGAACATCTCGTTCAAGCGTGGTCGACTCTGTTGGAACAGTTTTTCTCCACCCGTATGCCTGCAATGATGTTTCTCAGAAACGTCCTGATTTTCAGTCTTGCAGGATTGATGCCGGTTTTGGCCCTTTACGTTGCACTGACGCCCGGGTTTTCAGCCCACTTGGCAGCCGGAGGTCCGGCCTTGGGGCGATTTCTGAGGCAAGTTCTGACGAATGGTCTGCCTGTGGTGGTGATCGTCAACTACGTGGGTTTCTTTCTTTTCGCGCTATCTCACGAAAAGTCTGAAAATGGACGCGATCCGGCGACTTACATCGTCTTCGATTTTTTCGGCAGACTTGGGCTTTTCGTGGTCCTTCACGCCTTAATCTACGTCATTTCGGCCGACTGGTACGGTTCGTTCGGCGGAAGCCGCACGACGGCTTTGTCGGTTGTCGCGCCGACGCTTGCGCGCTCGGCGCTGTTCGAGAATATTTCCGGAGTTTATCTGTATGCGACTTTGACAAGCGCGATTCCGCTATACATATCATGCGCCCGCCGATCGTCACGCCTCGGTCCGATTATCCACTTGTTTCCGGACCCCATCGGACCGGTCGTGTTCGCGCTATTGATAGGTGCGGCTGGCGTAGCCTGTTTGACAGCACTGGCGGCTGGCATCGTGCAGTTGCAGATCTAGGACGATGCGGCAGGTCCAAGCAACTGTCTGCGGGCGGCCGCCAATACCATGGCGGCCGCAACCCGTCATTTAGTTCGGCATAATCGCGCCAATGGCGTACATGCCATCGTCACCTTTGACGAGCAACAGGGTGACGTCGTCACCGGCGGACACCTCGCCCATCATCCGCGCATCTTCGAGAACCGTCAGATCCATTGTCATTGCGGGCCAACCGATTTCCGGTACGGGATCATGGCTTACGTTTGCCACCCCGGCACCCATAGAGTGGATGACTGCCTTGGCCGGGACAGCGCCCTCCAGGTGCGAGTCTGCGGTCTGCATGGTGGAGTGATCCATGCTTTGGCTGGTTTGCGCGACGCCCGCTGTCGCGGTGATGCTGAGCAGGGCAAAGATTGCAGTCAGAGTTTTCATTAGCGTCTCCTATTGGTTGGGTTTTAGATGAGTTATTCAGCAGGCAGTGCATCAGCCGGTCGCGTATTGGGCAGGCTGATTTCCCGGTTCACACGGCGCAGCGCGAGTCGTTTCCAGATCACGAAAATCGAGGGTATGACGAAGAGTGTCAGAAGCGTCGCCGTCACCATCCCACCGATCATGGGCGCAGCGATCCGTTGCATGATTTCAGAACCTGTGCCGGTCCCGTACATGATCGGGATAAGGGCTGCGAAAATGGTCGCAACCGTCATCACTTTCGGTCTGACACGCAATACAGCGCCTTCGAACACCGCGTCTTCGATGTCGTCCCGGGTCAGCTTGCGCGTTTCCGATTGCGCCAGTTTTCGTCGCTTTTCCCAGGCAAGATTGAGATAGAGAAGCATCACAATGGCTGTCTCGACAGCGACCCCTGCCAAGGCGATGAAGCCCACAAGAACAGCGATCGAAATATCGAAACTGAGGTACCAGAGTAACCAGACACCCCCTGCCAGCGCGACCGGAAGGGCGGCAAGGATGATGCCAACCTCGATCACCCGATTGAATGCGAGGAAGAGCATCAACGTGATGATCAGCAGTGTCGCGGGCGCCACGATGGCAAGCCTGTCTTGCATCCGCTCGATATACTCGTACTGGCCGGACCAGGTCAGGGAATAGCCGGGGGGCAGGTCTACGGTTTCGGCGACAACCTGCTGGGCTTCAGCCACGTATCCACCGAGGTCACGCCCGGCGATGTCGATGAAGACCAAGCCTGTCCGGCGCGCATTTTCAGAGCGGATCATGCCCGGCCCATCGACGACCCGAATATCCGCCAGCGCGGTGAGCGGCACATGGGCCCCGGACGGGGTAACCACAGGCAAGTCCTCAAGTCGTTCGGGGCTGTCGCGCCACGCCTGCGGGTATCGCAGGTTGATCGGGAAACGCTCCAGTCCTTCAACCGATTCAGAGACTTGCATGCCTCCAATGGCCGTCTGCACAACATCCTGCACATCGCGGACACTCATCATGTAGCGTGCCGCCAAGTCCCGCTTTACGTCAATTTCGATGAACCGTCCCCCTATCGGCCGTTCCGCGTAGGCCGATGACGTCCCTTCGATATCGGCGACGGCACGTTCCACCTTGATCCCGATCTCAGTGATCACATCAAGATCGGCACCCGAGATTTTCACGCCGACCGGCGTTCGGATGCCGGTTGCCAGCATGTCGATGCGGTTCTTGATGGGTTGGATCCAGACATTTGTAACGCCCGGCACCTGAACTGTCCGATCGAGTTCGTTTCGGATTTTTTCCATCGTCATGCCGGGGCGCCATTCCTTTTCCGGCTTGAGCTGGATCGTCGTCTCCACCATCGTCAGGGGCGCTGGATCGGTTGCTGTCTCGGCCCGTCCCACCTTGCCGTGAACCGTCTCTACCTCCGGAATGGTGGCGATCAACCGGTTGGTTTGTTGGAGCACCTCCCGCGCTTTACCGGTCGAAATGCCCGGATAGAAGGTCGGCATATAAAGGAAATCGCCTTCATTGAGTTCAGGCATGAACTCCGAACCGATCCGTTGATACGGATACCACATCGAGGCGACCAGAACCCCGGCCAACAGAGTGGTGGCCCAAGGCCATGCGATTGCTGCATCGAGGAAGGGACGGTAGATGAACACGACCAGCCGGTTCAATGGATTCTTCCGTTCGGGTAGAATCCGCCCGCGCACGAAGTAGCCCATCAGGACCGGCACAAGCGTGATCGACAGGATCGCCGCAGCGGCCATCGCGTATGTCTTGGTGTACGCCAGCGGGGAGAAAAGCCGCCCCTCCTGATTTTCGAGCACGAAGACAGGGAGAAAACTGACTGTAATGATCGCAAGCGAGTAAAACAGGGCCGGGCCGACCTCTGACGCGCATTCCTGCACGATCCGCCACCTGTTTTCGGCTGTCAGCTTTTCCTTTTCCAGCCTTCGGTGCATCGCTTCGATCATCACGATCGACGCATCGACCATGGCCCCAATCGCGATGGCGATGCCACCCAAAGACATGATGTTTGCGTTCACGCCCTGCGCTTTCATCAGAATGAAGGCGGCAAAAATCCCCAAAGGCAGTGAAAAGAGGATCACGAGGGAGGATCGCAAATGCAGCAAGAAGGCGGCACAGACCAGGATCACGACGATGAATTCCTGTGTCAGCTTTTTTTGCAGGTTATCAATAGCGCGCTCAATGACGCCCGACCGGTCATAGGTCGTAACAATCTCAACGCCTTCCGGCAAATTGGGCCGCAGTTCATCTATTCGGGCTTCGACGGCCTTGATGGTCGCAAGGGCGTTGCCGCCCCATCGCAAAATAACGACGCCGCCGACGGCGTCCCCTTCCCCATCGAATTCACCGACACCGCGCCGCATTTCTGGGCCCAGCCGAATGTCTGCCACGTCGCCTAAGGTGAGAGCGGCGCCGCGATCGTTGACCATGAGAGGTGCACTCGAGAGATCGGACAATTCGTCAATGTAGCCGGACGAGCGGATCATGAACTCCGCTTCGCCCATTTCGATTACACTGCCGCCTGTTTCGCGGTTGGCTGCCTGTATCGCGTTCCTGAGCTGGGCGAGGGTGATATCATATGCCCTGAGCTTGTTTGGATCGACGACAACCTGATATTGTTTGACCATACCCCCGATGGTGGCGACCTCGGACACACCATCGACAGCCTGCAATTCATACTTCAGGAACCAATCCTGAAGGGTCCTGAGCTGGGCAAGGTCGTGATTTCCGGTCCGGTCAATCAGCGCGTATTGATAAATCCATCCAACGCCAGTCGCATCCGGCCCGAGCTGAGGGGATACGCCCTCCGGCAAGCTACCTGAAATCTGGCCAAGGTATTCCAGCACCCGTGACCTGGCCCAGTACAGATCCGTGTCGTCCTCGAAAACGACGTAGACAAAGCTGTCGCCGAAGAAGGAAAATCCGCGCACGTCTTGGGCGCCCGGGACCGCAAGCAAGGCTGTTGCGAGAGGATATGTGATCTGGTTTTCAACAACCTGAGGGGCTTGTCCCGGATACGGGGTGCGGACAATGACCTGCACGTCGGACAAGTCGGGAATGGCATCAACCGGTGTTTCGCGGATGGCCCAAATGCCCGCCGCAGCCGTCATGAACGCCAAAGCAATGATGACGAACCTGTTGGCCAGCGAGGCGCGTATGATGGCGGGGATCATTGGGTCACGCTCCGGCCCTCTGCCACGTCGACGAGGGTCATCGAGAAGTCAGGGTTTCGCCGCAGGACAAGTGTCACTTCCGTCCCGACCGGCAAGCGCGATGCATCTACGTCCTCAGATATGGGAAAATCCATCGTCATGCCCGGCATCCCGATGTCAATCATTGGACCGTGGGTCACGTTGGCCTTTCGTTCTGAACTGTCGATCGAGTTGATCTGACCCGTGACCTTCACGGGCGGCGGCAAGACCTCCGCGGCGGCCAGAACCATGTTCATCCCGTCAGGACGTGCAAATGTCAGGGTCATTTCCGTGTCAATGGGCAGGGTTGCCAGATCAATCGACGGATCAATTGCAAAATCCATGGTCATGCCCGGCATACCAATTTCCGTCATCGGCCCATGGGTGATCGTTGCTTCCGCAGCTTCCACATCCAAAGCGTCAATCGTGCCTGTTGTGACAATTGGTGGCGCGGCCGGTGTCAGGGGTTCGACAGCGGCCAGGACCATGTTCATGCCATCCGGGCGCGCGAAGGTCAGGGTCATTTCAGCGCCTGTCGTCAATGCGGTCGCATCCAATGCCGGATCCATGGGGAAATCCATCGTCATACCGGGCATTCCGATTTCAACCATCGGGCCATGTGTGATCGTCGCTGTCCCGTCCTCGGCATTCAAAGCGTCGATGGTACCGGATACGACAATTGGCGGAGCCGTGTCGGTCATTGCGCCTGCGGGTTCCATCGACGCGGCGGACTCTGCGCCTTCGGCACGCACTGCGATCACCGAGTAAATCCCTCCTTCGTCTGCTGCCAAATCAAATTCAATGGGTGCATCAAGCGGTACAGCGTCCAGATCGAGCCCCCGCACCGGCAAATCCATCGTCATGGCGGGCCAGCCAAGTTCCGGGATAGGGCCATGTTCCAGCGTCAGCTTGCCGTCTGACGTGACGGCCAAAGCCGTCCCGGTTCCTGTACCGGCAACGCCATCATCCGGCGCAAGCTCCATCAGGCTGAGAAGCCCATCAGCGTCGCGCGCCGCGAGAAAGGCGACCTCATCGCCCGCATTCAGTCGGTCAAGTGACACGTCGGCTCTTACGGGAAATTCGGACGTCATCGCTGGCCAATCAAGGCTCTCAAGCGCGCCGTGTTGAACGCGCGCGATGCGAGTGTCCCGATCAAGGTCGACAAGGATGCCGTTGCCGCGCGCGGGCTCTGCATCCGTGGGTGCCATGCGCATGAAGCCGGCACTTAGTGCGCTTTCGCTGTCGATGAGAAATTGAGCGGAGGCGACCACCTCTTCGCCTGGGCTGACCCCTTGCAGGACCTCTGTTCGCCCACCTTCGCCGAAACTGTCGCGGAGTCCGGTGGTGATCAGCCTTGGCTTGAAGGTTCCATCGCCCGTTTTCAGGATGACCCGTTCGGCTGCCCCGGTGCGGATCACCGCCTCGGACGGTACTGTCAGGACTGTTCGGGTTTCATCGGGGATCAGGCTCACGCTCCCGAACATCCCGGGACGAAGAACGCCCTCGGTATTGTCGAACCGCAACCGGACGGGAAGAGTACGGGTTTGAGAGTCAAGCTCCGGGTAGATGTAGTCGATCTCCCCTTCGAAGCTGCGCCCCGGAAGGTGTTCGAACTGGGCGATCGCGCGCATATCCTCTGAAAGCCTTGCGATGTCGCGTTCAAAGACATCCACGATGAGCCAGACTTGAGACAGATCCGCCACCGAGAATGCAAGCGTGCCGGGCTGCAAATACATCCCGTCGGCAGCATTCAGAGCGACGACGACACCGCTCTGGGGCGCTTCGATTTTGACATTGCGGACCAGTTCGCCTCCGGCTTCGATTTCCGCGATCTGACGCGCGGACATGCCGTGGCTCAGCAGTTTGCTGCGGGCCGCATCAATAATGCGCTGATCACCGGCCTCGATTGCGCGCACCAAATCGCCTGTCGCTGCTGCAATGAGCGGGGAAAACAGTTCAAAAAGGACTTGTTCCCCCTCAACACGGTCACCGACGGCGCGCACCTTGAGTTTCTCGATCCAGCCTTCAACACGGGTGTGCACATGGCTGATCAAGTGCTCGTTGTATCC
Organism: uncultured Roseovarius sp.; assembly: GCA_964389425.1. Taxonomy (GTDB): domain Bacteria; phylum Pseudomonadota; class Alphaproteobacteria; order Rhodobacterales; family Rhodobacteraceae; genus Roseovarius. The sequence goes on along the minus strand of CAYMEC010000042.1, from coordinate 13,550 downwards.
GACAAACCCAACAGTCTCGATCCGCGGCTCGATATCGGTCATACGTGCGAGCGCTGTACGGACCCCGATTGCGTTGATTTCTGCCGCGTCGAGTTTGACTTCCGCAGGATCGCCAGATGGCTCTTCTCCCTCGTAGACCGGAATAAGATCCATCCCCATCGGAGATTTTCCGGGCCCCGGTTGCCGGAAATTCGGGTCCATCGGAGCAACCCAATACAGGATCTCCGGCCCATCTGATCCGGCTTGTGCCGTTGGGTTCGAGTAAAACCGTTCGAAGAGTATTCCTCCGCCAAGGCCAGCGGCGAGAGCAAGGACTGAAAGGGCGGCGTATCTTCCACGCATTGATCTGATCTCCTTACTGCTGCATCGGATACAGCAATTGACTTATCCAAGTGCCCGCATAGGCGGGCGACGAAAAATCAGGAGAATTGGGGTGGTCGATCAGCGACGAAAGGTTCACGGGTTGACGTGACATCAGACAGGATTGGCGCAAATGGCGAAGTGGCTGCGGTATCAGCATCCCCTTTTCCAAGCGTTTCCTGATAGCCCATGACGCAACACTCGCAGGCAAAACAGTCATCTACGGTCCCGGAGTGGCTGTCTTTTTGCTGTTCGTGCGCGTCAAATGACTGATGCGCATGGGCGCTGTCAGATGACATGTGGGTGGCGTGCATACTGAGCTCTGCGCCGCCGACATCTTCACCAATCGGCATGGCTTGCGCTCCGACGACCGTAATCGTCAGGCACAAGAAGGCTAGCATGGCCGACCGAAGAAAGGTGAGGAAATTCCGCGTCATAACGCGGGAATAGTGCGATTGCGAAGTTGCGGCAACCCGGCCGCGGTCGAAAGATTGTATCAGTTTGTAAAATTGGCGTTTGTCGAACGCCGCAGCCTTACCCGAATAGGACGGGCGCGCGTAGGTTTTCGGACTGATGTCACCCAAGATCAGTCCGTTTGACGCAAGGTAGGATTGTCGCGGGATATGCCGCCTTGCGCAGAATCCCACCGTGCCGCCGATCAAACCGGAATTGGACGCTCTGGTTTCTGTTGCGGGTCACATGCCAGATACCCTCAAGTCTTTGGCAGGTTGCGGCATGGCCGACAGCGTCAAAGTGCTCTTTCAACATCCGCCGTGGTTTTTTCTTTTTCACCTGCGTTCTTGCGGGCGTTCAAGGGCTGGTTGTTACCGGCACTCGAACACGCCGGTGCGGCGCAGGGGGAAACCCGGATCAGACCTGTTTTCCAGCACCGTTTTTCAGGTTGCGGAAAGGCCCTTCAGGATTGGGCAATCTGGCCGTTGGTCCCCGTGGCAGGCCTCCACGAGATGAGACAGGGTCTCACGCATGTCCTGAAGCTGCGTGATCTTTTCGTCGATGGCGGTCAGGTGCTCTTCGGCGATGGCTTTGACCTGAGCGCTCGCGCGCGCTTCATCCTCATAGAGGCTCAGAAGGGTCCGGCAATCCTCGATGGTGAACCCGAGGGCGCGCGCGCGCCCGAGAAACGCGAGCTTGTGCAAATCGGTCTCCTGGAAGGCGCGGTATCCGTTGTTGCTGCGCTGCGGCCTCACAAGGCCGATGTCCTCGTAGTAGCGGATGGTCTTGGGAGGGATGCCGGATCGTTCTGCCACTTCTCCGATATTCATGAAACGATCCTCCTATTCTGCGGGTTGGGTCCGGGCATCGATCGGCGCCGCGGGTGCGGGCCTGTCCTCACGCATTGCCGGGGCGATGCGGCGAAGACGCAAAGCATTTGTCAGAACCGAGACCGACGACAGCGCCATCGCGCCGGCCGCGAAGACAGGCGAGAGAAGCAGCCCAAAGGCCGGATACAGAACCCCGGCCGCGACCGGGATAAGCGCAACGTTGTAACCGAAAGCCCAAACAAGGTTCTGGCGAATGTTCGACATGGTGCGCCTGGAAACCTCGACGGCATTCACAACGCCGCGCAGATCACCCGACATCAACACCACATCGGCGGATTCGATGGCAACATCGGTTCCGGTGCCGATCGCGATACCGACATCGGCATGGGCCAGCGCCGGTGCATCATTGATGCCATCGCCCACGAAGGCGACTTTTCTTTCTCCTGCGCGCAGTTCATCAAGTGCCGCGACCTTGCCGTCCGGTAGAACCCCCGCGATCACATGGTCGATCCCGGTCTCGCGCGCGATGGCTTCTGCCGTTTCGCGTTTGTCGCCGGTGATCATCGCGATTTTGAAGCCGCGCGCGTGAAGTGCCTCGATGGCCTCTTGGCTGGTGGATTTGACGGGGTCCGCGACTGCGATCACCGCGGCCAGCCACCCGTCGATGGAGGCATAGAGCGCGGTCCGGCCCCGATTGGCAAGCTCGGCTTCCGTCCCTGCCAATTCGGCGATGTCGATGCCTTCGCGAGTCATGTAGCGATCTGCACCTACCATCACCTCCTGACCTTCCACTGTCGCGGCAACGCCGTAGCCCGTGATCGACCGGAAGCCGCTGGCATTCGGAACGGCAATGCCCCGGGACCGCGCGCCATCGACAATGGCTTCGGCGATGGGATGCTCGGATTGTGCCTCGACGGAGGCGATCATGCTCAGCACATGATCCCGGTCAAATCCGTTTGTGACGACCAGATCGGTCAAGGATGGCTGACCTTCGGTGACCGTTCCGGTTTTGTCGAGGGCCACGACATCGACTTCTGACAAGGCTTGCAGCGCATCGCCCTTGCGGAACAAGACCCCCATTTCCGCAGCGCGCCCCGTGCCCACCATGATCGAGGTGGGTGTTGCCAAACCCATCGCGCACGGACACGCGATGATCAACACGGACACACCGGCCACCAGCGCGAAGGTCAGCGCCGGATCCGGCCCAACGAGCAGCCAAACGGTAACAGTCAGAACCGCGAGCACCATGACCGCAGGCACGAACCACAACGTGACACGGTCAACAAGGCCTTGAATGGGCAACTTTGCGCCCTGTGCCTCTTCGACCATGCGGATGATCTGCGCGAGGGTGGTATCCGAACCGACGCGGGAGGCTTTGAATGTCAGACTTCCGGTGCCGTTGACTGTCCCGCCGGTCAGAACGGCGCCTGTGGATTTCTGAACCGGAACAGGTTCTCCGGTGATCATGCTTTCGTCGACATTGCTGGACCCTTCGATCACCTCGCCATCCACTGGTATCCGCTCACCCGGACGGACGAGGATCACATCTCCGACGGTCAGCACATCGACATCGACCTCCACTGTTTCATTACCCCGAACAACGCGCGCGGTCCGCACTTGAAGGCCCAGCAGAGCCTGTATTGCTGCACCGGTCCGGCCCTTGGCACGTGCCTCAAGCCAACGGCCAACGAGGATCAGAACAACAATCACTGCGGCAGCTTCAAAATAGACGGCACGGACACCGTCGGGCAGCAAACCCGGAAGAAAGGTTGCGACCACGGAATACCCCCAGGCCGCCCCGGTGCCGACAGCAACGAGACTGTTCATATCCGGCGCGCCCTTGAGCAGCGCGGGAAACCCCTTGGTGTAGAAATGGCGCCCCGGTCCGAAGAGGACGACGGTCGCAAGGATGAACTGGATAATCCAGGAGGTTTGAAGACCCATCGTCGACAAAACGAAGTGATGAACGGCCGGAACGAGATGGGACCCCATTTCGAGAATGAATACCGGCAGCGTCAGAACAGCTGCCAAAACGACGCTGCGGCGCAGACCGTCGGCCTCTTCTGCCTTGCGCGCGGCACGTGACTGGGTGGCCTGCGCCTCGGCGATCTCTGCCGGATAACCAATCGCCGTCGATGCCGCTATCAGGTCACCAATGGAGACAACGCCTTCGTGATATTCGACGGTCGCTGTTTCGGACGCCAGATTTACGCTGACAGAACGCACGCCCGGCAGGTCCGCCAGCGCTTTGTCCACACGCCCGACACAAGAGGCGCAGGACATGGAGGCGATGCTCAGGGTGACACTGGATGTTCGCGCAGGGTAGCCCAGCACATCCAGCGCCTTCGTGGCGTCAGAAAGTCGCGATGGATTATCCATTGAAAGGCGCGCCGTTTCGGACGCGGGGTTGACGGACACATCGGAAACCCCGTCCAGCCCCGCCAAGGTCTTTTCAACACGCCCGACGCAGGACGCGCAGGACATACCTTCGATGCTGAGCGTTGTATGGTTGGGCTCGGTCACAGTGTGTCTCCTTTAACGGGTGTTGAAGGCGGATATAATGCTTCCAGTCACTGGAACCTCAATAGTCAATCCGAGATATTTTTTCAATAAGTCCGGAAAACCTGTAAGTGTCTGTTTTAGAAAAAAAACGCCTGCATGAACGCTGGCCAGATCTTCGAAAACCGCGCGTTTGAGATTCTAGAGAGCGTTCCGCGAATGTATCAGACCAGACAAAACTGCGGCGAACCTGACGAACAGGGCAGACCGTGGGCGCCTATAGATTCTACTGGTTTTCCATCTCGCTCTTGGTACGCGCGGCTTGTGCTTCTTGAATTTCCTTGGGCCAGCTTGACTTGATGTAACCAAGGATGTTCCAGATTTCCTGATCGGTAAGTTGGCCCCCAAAACCGGGCATGCCGCTGTTGAACTCTATACCCAGTGCGGCCATGGCCGCTTGGCCTCCTAGTTTCGTGTAGTCAAACAGAGCTTGGTCTGTATGGTGCCAGGTGTGACCGGTTTCGTCATGGGGAGGTGCGGGAAGACGACCATCCTCACCCGGCCTTCGCCAGTTTTCCTGACCCTCCAGGTTCGCGCCATGGCAGGCCGCGCAGGACTCGGCGTAAAGGGCTTTTCCAGCGGCAAGGTCGACGTTTTCCGGCATTTGGCCGTTCTGAGCATCAGCCGTGAAACCGGTCCAAAAAATGGCTCCTGACCCAAGTATCGCCAAGGCACCTATGCCGAAGATCGCCGCTTTCGCGTTCATGCGACATCGACCCATGCCATCATGCCGGACTCTGCGTGCGACAGCATGTGGCAATGCAGCAGCCATTTGCCGGGATTGTCGGCGACAAAAGCGATGTCGCGCACGTCACCCCGGTTCAGCAGCGTGGTATCTCGAAGCGCGCCCAAGCTGCCATCGCGTTCAATTTCGTGAAAATGCATCCCGTGGAGATGCATGGCATGCGGAAACGGTGTGTCATTGGTGATCTTCAGCCGAACGCTCTCACCACGCGACAGTTCCGCCAGTGGCGGCCCATCCATGCCCCCCACCGTGCCGTTGAAGGCCCAGAAGTTTCCTGCCGTCATCAAGTCGCTCATCGAAGACATCTGCCCGTCCATTACGGCACCGCGCATACCGCTCATGGCCCCACCCTCCATCAGAAGCGCGATGTTCCTTGCCGATTTCAGATCCGGCATGGCATGGGCATTCGGCGGCAGGGGTTGAGGCGTCCCACGCCGCGCGCGTGTTGCGTCGCCGGTCACTTCGAAAGCGACTTGGGAAAAGCCCTCTTCACGGGTCAATTGCACGATATGGCCGACGCTACCGGTTTGTGCGGTCACATCGACGATCAGGTCCACCCGTTGCGCCGACGACAACAGGAACGGGCCCTCAAGAGGCTGCGGCTGGGTCAACGGCATCCCGTCCTTGGCCACGATCCAGCCTTCCAGACCATCCAGCGCGAGTTGGAAGATCCGAGCGTTGGACGCATTGATCAGCCGCAGGCGCAGACGGTCATTCCGTTTCACGGTCATTGTGAGACTGTAGACGCCGTTGGTGGTAAGGACGTTCCCGAGGCGCCCGGCATGGCTGAGGTCGTGCATGGCCCCGAAGGTATCCGCGATTTGAGCTTTCTCAGGGTCGATGCGCCAGTCATCAAGGATCAGGACCTCTTCGCGGTCGATATCGATGGGCTCCGGCTCCTCGACGATCAGCGCGCCCTGAAGACCGCGCGCGACCTGTTCGAATGAACGATTGTGCGCGTGATACCAATAGGTGCCCGCGTCAGGCGCGACGAAATCGTAGTCGAAGCTCTGCCCGGGGCGCACCGCGTCCTGTGTCAGGCCCGCCACCCCATCCATTGCATTTTCAATGCGGATCCCGTGCCAGTGGGTCGATGTCGGGTCCGGCAGGTCATTAATGAGCCGTCTCTGGACCCGTGCGCCTTGCGCGACCCGGATTTCCGGGCCCGGCGCAATACCATCGAACCCCCAGATCTGCGTTTTTCCATACCCATCGGGCAAAAGTTGAACGTCGGCGACTTTGGCCGTCACGGAACGCATATCTGTTTGCGCAGACAGGGAGCCCGGCATGCAGACCAGACCAGCGGTACTCATGCGGAGAAAATCACGCTTTGAAAGTTTCATGTTGGCAACGTCAGTATGGATGTCAGAACGGCAGTGACGAACAGAATGGCCCCGATGCAGAACCATTCCAGTGTTATCGATCGAGCAAGGCGGACGCCCGCCCCTGCATCGCCTCTTTGTAGGTCGGGAACATGCCGCGCCTTGTTGATTGCCGCAAGGATCAAAAGACCCGCGACCACAGCCACCTTTGCCAAAAGCGTCAATCCATAGACCGTTCCCAGAAGCGCGGAAAAGGATCCGACCAGTCGCCAGCTCATCACCACACCGGCGATCAGCAGGAACGGGACCGCAACGGATGCGACCTGACCAAAGCGATGCCCAAGCACGGCCGCCACTGTCAAACTGTCTGCCGAACGCGAAAGCCGGTGGAGCGGAAGCAGGACGCCAAGCCAGAAGGCCGCCACAACAAGATGAACGAACAGCACACTGCGAAACCACAGGTGATCTTCGTTGGCGACATGGCCGATCTCGCAGAAACTCCAGATCGCCACAAAACCGCCCAGGAGGGCAACCCACAACCATCGCCCCCCAATCGCCGCACCGATCAGCAGCGCGCCGAACCCGAGGAGCCGCAGCAGCAAGGCATCTCCCGGGGGTGTTCCCCAGAGGATCGCCAGAATCGACGGATCAATCATGCCCGAGGCGTCATCCATCAACACTGCGCCCTGCACGGCAAAGCTGAGCAATGACATCGCAGCTGCCAAGACACCAAACGCAACGGCCCATGCGCGCATGTACCGGTCAAGCCTGGCCAACTGGTCTGAAAACACTTGTCGACACAGGACCATACCGACACTCGTGAGGACACCGAGATAGAGCAGAATTTTTGTGGCAATCGCAGCCTGTCCCCAAATGTCAGGCATCACTCACTTCACTTCAAAGGAAAACGCGCCGTTCATCGCGTGTCCGTCGATGCCAAGCCCGCGCCACTCGATCTGGTATACACCCGGCCCCATCGACGTAAGGGGCAGCGAAAAGTCCTGGGCAAAGCTAGACTGCGCGCCAAGGTCCAACGGCTCGGTGTGCGTTTCCGCGTGGGTCATTCCCACCTTGGTCAATCGCATCTTGTCATCGAACCGCAATTCGATTGTCTCTGGAACGGAATCAAGTACAGCCCCGTTTGCAGGGGTCATGCTTTCCTTTTCGGAATGGGCGAGCGCGGGCGCGCTGGTCAGCGCCAAGAGCAATGTGAGTGCTAGGGTATGTTTCATGGATCTTCCTTCGTCGATTTTACGTTCGGCTTGTGACCTTCACGCGCCGCAACGCACGAAGATGGATCACAATCGTTGTCTTGGATTCCTCGGCGACGCTTTCCGTCCAACCCATCTGCTAATCTGCGCTTAGAAGGACTGCGTTGCCGGCTTCAGAACTTAGACCACGGTCGCAGTTGCCCGCGCCGTATCACCAGTGGGACGCGCCGCGCCCCTTCAGATCAGTTTGACCTGCGTACCAACAGGGGTTCGGTTGTAAACCTCTATGATATGTTCGTTGTAGAGACCGATGCAGCCGCTGGAGGAACGACGACCAATCTTGCGCGTGTCGTGGGTCCCGTGGATGCGATAATACTGCCATGACAGATGCAGCGCCCGCACCCCGAGAGGATTGTCCGGACCGGGCGGCATGTAGGCTGGCAGTGTTGGATCGCGTTCGCGCATCGAAGGCGTTGGCGTCCAATCGGGCTCAGGATCCTTGAAAGTGACCTCTGTGTAGCCCCGTCGCGTCAGGTCGTCCGTCTTGGGAACGGATGTCGGATAAAGGAACATTTCGCCGTCGGCTGTCCATTGCTGAAGCGCGCGGGAATTGGTGTCCGCGATTATGATGCCCTTGCCCAGGCTATCAAAGTGGTCTTGCCAGTTATGGATATTGAAGCCCGAAGAGTTGCGCCGCACCGAGGAGACGGTTTCAGCGCGTAGAACCGAAGGCGCAAACAAACTTGCTGCGCCGATCCCGCCAGCAAAATGACGGCGGGACAATGAATTGTGTTTTTTTGCCTGCATGGTCTGCCTCTCTTCCATGGGGTTAATGTAGGATTTAACAAATTTGGGCACGCGAATAAACTTGCAACACCATGTAATTTTGTAAGTTTATGTATCAATCCGCCCGGCAGGCGACGCGATCACACGTTCCTTATCTGCGTTGGAAGCGTGCCATCAGGCTCTGGTGCCGCAGGCTCGGCCGGTGTCGCGGTCGCGGGTTGATGGCCGGTCAAAGGCAAGACCACCTGCGCCCGGAGCCCACCCTCGACGCGGTTGGAAAGCGAGATTGTGCCGCCGTGTTGCAAGACGATGCTGCGCGCGATCGAAAGGCCAAGCCCATGGCCGCCAGTCTCGCGGGAGCGCGACCCTTCGAGGCGGAGGAAGGGCCGGAAGACATCGCGCAACCGGTCATCTGGAATCCCGGGCCCAGAGTCCTCCACTATAATCTCGATGCTGTCGTCGGGGACACGCCAAGACATGACCGGGTTGCGCCCGTAACGTCCCGCATTGTCGATGAGGTTGCGCAAGGCCCGGCGCAGGGCGTTGGGTTTGATCTGAACCATTGCTTCGGGCCCAGGGCGCATATCCAGCGCATCGTGGGTTGTGTTCTGTATCTCTGTCAGGAACGCGCCAATTTCGATGCGTTGCAAGGCCTCGTCCTGGCCGACGCCGCGCGCATAGGCCAGCGTGGCTTCTACCATATCCTGCATCTCATCGAGGGAGGCCGCGATTCCGCTTTTGGTCTGCTCATCCTCCACCAATTCGGCATGCACCCTGAGTGCCGTGAGCGGCGACCTCAAATCATGGGCGAGGGCGGCCAGCATCTGCGTTCTGTCCGTCACGAAACGCGCGAGCCGCGCCTGCATGTCATTGAAAGCAGTCGTCAGGTTTTGCACTTCCTTTGGCCCGACCGGTGTGAGCGGCCCTTGCCCGCCGCCCCGGCCTAACTCTTCCGCCGCGATCGCAAGTTCGTTCAATGGGCGCGTCAAACGGGTCAGCAGGAACCAGAAGATTGCCAGCAGCAAGACGGCGGTTGTCAGAGCAAAGGACAGCGTAGACGCCCAGGACCATTGGATAGGTGGACGCTCGAACCGGGTGGCCACGTTCAGCCAACGGCCTCCTGCGATCGCGATCGACACCTCCATCTCAACAGCGGCGAGCTTGCCTTGCATCATTTCCGTGTGAATCGCTGCCATCTCGGGTGAAAGGTTGGGGAGCGGCAGAAGACCCTGTTCAATCTCATGCACTTCAACCCGAATGTCGCGGCTATAGTCATCATTCAAAAGCGCACGGACGCGTGCTTCGATTGCCCTATTCTCATCATGATGGGTTTGCGTCACGGCCGGGCTGTTGCCGAGATCGAAGCGCACAAGGGTCGAATTGGCCGCTGCAACGATTTCTTCGTGCAACTCTAGCGGGGCTTCCTCGATCAGACGGGCCACATTGGCCGCGCGCCCGGCTGCCTCGATGCCAATGGCCGCTTGCACCGCAAGCGACCGTTCATCAACGAACAGCCATAAGCTGACAACCTGCGCCACGAAGAGGACCGACACCACCAAAAGGGCGATCTGTGCTCGGAGACCCATGCGCATCAGGCCTCGATCTCCACGTCGCAATTCAGACAATACCCGCCATTGCGCACCGTCGATATGATGCGCGGGCGAAGGACGTCGGGTTCGACTTTCCGGCGCAGACGAGACACCTGATTGTCGATGGTTCGATCGAACGGTCCCGCGACGCGACCGGCACTCAGCTCAAGCAGCTCATCCCGGCCGATCACTGCGCGCGGTCGCTCCAACATGATCGTCAGTAGCCTTGCCTCTGCCGTGGTCAATTTGTTGACCGTGCCGTCGGGGCAAATGACATGGCTGGTGTCATGATCGAATGTGATGCCGGCAAATTTGGCGCGCTTGCCAGCAAAAGTTCCGCCATGCGGGGTGTATCCGTTTCCCGCGCGGCGGAGGATCGCATTGATCCGTGCCAGAAGTTCGCGCGGGTTGAAGGGCTTGGCCAGGTAATCATCGGCCCCTGTGTCCAGACCCTTGATCCGATCATCATCGTCGCCCAGTGCAGTCAACATCAGGATCGGCGTGTTCCGCTGTTCGCGGCGCAGCCTTGCACAGGCCGCGAGCCCGTCTTCGCCCGGCATCATGATATCAAGGACGATCAGATCGAAGCTATGTTGCGCCAACCGTTCATCCATCTCGGCTGCGCTTTTGGCGCCGGTCGCGTGCAGCCCGTTTTTCTCAAGATAACGCGTGACAGATTGCCGGATTTCGGCGTGATCATCGACGACCAGAATATGCGCAATTGATCCCATCAGCTTTAGATCCTTGCCAAAGGCGATGTTTGAGGACGGTGACCGCTATACGATAAACTGCTTTTCATAAAGCCGAGAATAAAGTCAAATTCGCCGAAAGACCCGCATGCTGTTTGTCGCAATGTGTATCAATCCACCAGACGTGTCTTGACCCTCTATTTACTGGAAGATCAAAGACGTTGAGCATGACACAGGCGCACCCATTCATTGACAGGCACATTCCGGGCCACCCAGCGCTAAAAAGCGAGGTACCGCCTGCGCGTTTCGGCTTTGAAACGGCGACATTTCTGGTTCTGCTTTGTGGGGTACGAATGTGATACGTGTCATTGCTCTTGCTTTTCTCGTGCTCCTGATCGCCGTATTGGCATGGAGCGATGCATTTGGATTCGACATCGACCTGCCGGAGCGCGAGGATCTCCAACGATGGATCGATGCGGCAGGAGTTCTTGGACCCGTGTTGGTGGTCGTCCTCATGACGGTGGCAATCGTCGCGAGCCCCCTGCCCTCCGCACCGGTCGCGCTGGCAGCCGGGGCAGCTTATGGGCATACGTTCGGAACGATATTGGTTGTCCTGGGGGCGGAGCTTGGCGCCATCGTGGCCTTCTTGCTGGCGCGTGGACTGGGCCAGCCTTTCGTCGAGCGGCATCTGGGGCAGAAACTGAGCACGGGATTTCTCGGCTCGCAGAACACGCTTATGTTTCTGGTCTTTGGCAGCCGATTGCTGCCGTTCCTGTCTTTCGACATGATCAGCTATGCGGCGGGCCTCAGCAAACTGCACTTCTGGCGGTTTGCCGTTGCGACGCTGGCCGGGATCATTCCGGCGAGTTTTCTTCTCGCGCATCTGGGCAGCGAAGCGATGAATGGCGATGCGCGCACTGCGACATGGACGGCAGCGGCGCTTGGCGGCTTTACGGCTCTGTCCGTCGTCTTCGCCATCTGGCGCGACCGCCGCACGACGTCGGAGTAGCCCTGAATTGGGGACGCATTGCCACACCGGACCTGTGCCATCTTCTGGACCGGCTCCGGTCTTATCCGCTTGACCGGCAAGGATCTGTTTCATCACCAAACTGGCCGCCTGTATTGTCGAGCATACTTGCGATCGTTTGACTCTCGACCGCGGCTTTACCATGGTGACACTGCAACGAAGGGCCGGGGGCCTCTACGAAAGGCAGGCCCAAGATCGTGACAGGACGCGCGGCCCATGCGGAGACACGTTCGACACGGACGATCACATAGCCAGAACCGATGACGACATGAAAAGGAGATACCATTGAAACGCCGAGCATTTCTCATTTCCGGAGCGGCAACCGTTTTCGCGACACCGCTTTGGGCCAATCCCACGCCGGTCATTCAGGTGCAAAAGACCGCCACCTGCGGTTGCTGCACGGCATGGGTCGAGCACGTCCGGCAAGCCGGGTTTACGATTGAAGCGCAAGATGTCGAACAGGAAGCGCTTTATGCCTTCAAGGACAGTCTGCAAATCCCACGGGAACTCTCCGGGTGTCATACCGCGGTCGTGGATGACTATTTTATCGAAGGTCATGTGCCCGCCTCGGATATCGAACGGCTGTTGGCAGAACGCCCTGAGGCCCGCGGCCTGACCGTACCCGGCATGCCGATGAGTTCGCCCGGCATGGGCGGGCCGGGTGCCGGCGATACATTTGACACGCTGCTTGTCGGTGCGGATGGATCAACCTCCGTCTTTGCCAGCCACAGCTAGGGCGTCCGAGGGCGGCAGCGGCGTACAAATCAGTACAAGATCGGCGTTGACAGTGCCGCTGCCGCGTCGCGTAATATTGGACCATGGAACGCGAAATCGATGTCCAGTCCCGACGGGACTTTCTGTACTACGCCACAGCAGGCGCTGGTACGGTCACTGCTGGGGCCGCAATATGGCCTCTTGTGAATCAGATGAACCCTTCAGCAGATGTGCGCGCACTCGCGACGGTCCGGGTTGATGTGTCCGACGTGGCACCCGGCACGCAGTTGACAGTCAAGTGGCGCGGAAAACCCGTTTTCATCCGAAACCGGACAGAGGACGAAGTGACCAAAGCGCAGTCCGAAACCCTGTCTGATTTTCCCGACGCAGACGCGCGGAACCCCAACTTGCCAGCCAACGCAACCGCGATCGATCAGAACAGATCCATTCCCGGTCAGGAAGCACTTCTTGTGATGATAGGTGTCTGCACCCATTTGGGATGTGTGCCCTTGGGGGATGGCGCCGGAGAGTTCGGCGGCTGGTTTTGTCCCTGTCACGGATCGCACTACGATACCGCGGGAAGAATTCGCAAAGGTCCCGCACCAGAGAACCTGCATATTCCGCCGCTGTCTGTTACGGAGGACTCGGTCCTGATACTTGGGTAGTGGTTGCCCAACGGGTCTTTTGCGGTTTTGATCCTGCGTCGAGGGCTTTGCTTTTGACGGTCCTGAGAAACCGGGCCCCGCCCTCTCAAAGACCCGACGTGCGTGACCCTTGCGCTGCCTGATCCGACGATCCTCCGCAAAAGCCGCAAAAAGGACCGAGCCTGCTATTGCAAGCAGTGCCCTGCGGAGGAGGACAGCGAACATCCCGCGACCGTGACGCAGGCATTTTCAACCGCCTGCGAATTGCGGGCGTGACGATGTAGGCTCTCTTTTCCGTATGCGCCTTCAGCACTCCTTTTGGGTCAGGTCGCGACCTTTTGAACAGCACGCCGAACTGCAAACGAACGCCGGAAAAGACCTATGCGCCCTGCCGCTTGTCATGGCCGAAGAGCGGCGCCTCGCCATCGCAGATGCCATTGCATTCAAACTCCAGCGTGGAATGATTGATCCCGAATTCTGTGCCAATTTGCATCTTTAGCTCCGACTTTATCTGCTCCAGCCGATCCCATGCCTCATCTTCTACGACGACATGGGCATCGAGCGCGGGTGCATTCTCTTCCATCTGCCAAAGGTGCACATGGTGGACGTCCCTAACGCCAT
>CAYMEC010000041.1:0-33207 GCA_964389425.1 uncultured Roseovarius sp. | reverse complement strand
AACTATTTCTACCCGGACCTGCCGCAGGGCTATCAGATTTCGCAGCTCTACCACCCCATCGTGGGTGAAGGTGAAATTCTTGTCGACATGGAACCCGGCATCGCCCGCAAGGTGCGGATTGAGCGGATCCACATGGAACAGGACGCCGGAAAGTCGATCCACGATATGGACCCGGCGATGTCCTTTGTGGACCTGAACCGCACGGGCGTATGCCTGATGGAGATTGTCAGCCGACCAGACATTCGCGGCCCGGAAGAGGCCGCCGCGTACATTGCGAAGATGCGCCAGATCCTGCGCTATCTGGGGACGTGCGATGGGAACATGCAGAACGGCAACCTGCGGGCGGATGTGAACGTGTCGATCTGTCGACCTGGCGACTATGAGAAATACCAGGAAACACAGGATTTCAGCCATCTCGGGACCCGGTGTGAGATCAAGAACATGAACTCCATGCGGTTCATTCAGATGGCCATTGATGTCGAGGCCCGCCGCCAGATCGCGATTGTTGAAGGCGGTGGTGAGGTCGATCAGGAGACCCGCCTATACGATCCGGACAAGAACGAAACACGGTCGATGCGGTCCAAGGAAGAGGCGCATGATTACCGCTATTTCCCCGATCCTGACCTTCTGCCGCTCGAGATTGAACAGGCATGGGTCGATGACATCGCGGCGTCCTTGCCGGAATTGCCGGATGAGAAGAAGGCGCGGTTCATGGGCGATTTTGGCCTTAGCGAATATGACGCGGGCGTGTTGACGGCAGAGGCCGAGAATGCCGCCTATTTTGAGGCAGCAGCGCAAGGGCGCGACGGCAAACTGGTGGCCAATTGGGTGATCAATGAACTCTTTGGGCGGCTGAAAAAGGAAGACCACGAGATCACGGACAGCCCGGTCACCCCGGAGCAATTGGGCGGGATCGTGGACCTGATCAGCTCTGACGCCATTTCAGGCAAGATCGCCAAGGATCTGTTTGAGATCGTCTACACCGAAGGCGGTGACCCAGCAGAGATCGTTGAGGCCCGCGGCATGAAGCAGGTGACGGACACAGGCGCCATTGAGGCGGCCGTGGATCAGATCATCGCGGACAATCCGGCGCAGGTGGAGAAGGCCAAGGTGAACCCGAAACTCGCGGGCTGGTTCGTGGGTCAGGTGATGAAGGCCACGGGCGGCAAAGCGAACCCCAAGGCCGTGAATGAGATCGTATCGGCGAAACTGGGGATTTGAGCCGGATTGGGCATTTTGTACATTTTGGGGTAACTCTCGGAGCGTCAAAACCCAAAATGGGGTAACTTTCCAGGCACAGATTTTCACCCGTTTTGAGGGTGTAGGATGTGCCGGGGTGAACCCCGGCCTACCAACCTGATTTAGGCGTCGAGAACCTCGGAAATGTCTGCGGCCACCTGGTCGATTTCGCCCAGACCATCCACGCCCTTCAGGTCACCCTTGGCGTAGTAGTAGCCCGTCAGCGGTGATGTCTTCTTGTAGTATTCCATCAGGCGGATTTTCAGGCTTTCCTCATTGTCGTCGGCGCGGACGGGTTGGCCGGCGGCGCGGGCGGCCTCGGCACGGCCCACGATGCGGCCCACGAGGACGTCGTCATCGACCTGCAATTCGATCACGTGATCGAGGGTCTGGCCGGTTTCTTCCAGAAGTGCGCCCAACGCATCAGCCTGCGCCAACGTGCGTGGGAAGCCATCGAAGATGAAGCCTTTGCCGCTGCCTTCACCGCCGGTGATCTTTTCGCGGATGAGGCCGATCACGATTTCATCGGTCACAAGATCGCCACGGTCCATGACCTCGGCCACGCGCTTTCCCATTTCGGTGCCGCTGGTCTTGGCCTCTCTCAGCATGTCTCCCGTGCTCAGTTGCACCATGCCGCGTTCCTCCACAAGCCGTTCGGCCTGCGTTCCCTTACCCGCACCGGGCGGGCCCAAAAGTATGATATTCATTTACGGGCTGTCCCCTTCCTCCGTGCACGTTTACGACCTTTACCGCTTAGCTGCGATTTTTCAATAAGGCCTTCGTATTGATGTGCCAGAAGATGGGATTGCACCTGCTGGATCGTATCCATGGTCACCGACACCACGATCAGCACCGATGTGCCGCCGAAATAGAAGGGGATGGCAAATTCGGAGCGCAGCACCTCGGGCAGCAGGGAGACAAGCGCCAGATAGCCGGATCCCAGAACCAAGATGCGCGAGACCACGTATTCAAGGTATTCAGCCGTCTTCTTGCCCGGCCGAATACCTGGGATGAAGCCGTTCTGGTTCTTCAGGTTGTCCGCCACATCGTCAGGTTTGAACGCGACATTGTAAGTGTAGAAATAGGTGAAGAAGATGATCATCGCCGCGAAGAACAGCAGGTAGAGCGGCTGTCCGGGCCCGAAATAGGCAAGGATCGTCGACATGACAGGACCAGCGTTCTGGCCAGAGAACGTCGAGAGCGTCACCGGAAGTAGCAACAATGAACTTGCAAAGATCGCGGGGATCACACCTGCCGGGTTCACCTTCACCGGCAGGTGCGAGGATCCGCCATCATAAACCTTCATGCCCACCTGACGGCGCGGATATTGGATGTGGATCTTGCGCAGGCTGCGTTCCATGAACACCACGAAAGTAATGGTCGCGATCACCATCAGGATCACCCCGATGATCACAGCCGGGCTTATCGCGCCAGAACGACCCTGACTGAAGAATTGTGCCAGGGCGGCGGGCACTTCTGCGATGATACCCACGAAGATGATAAGCGAGATACCGTTGCCCACGCCACGTGCGGTGATCTGTTCGCCTAGCCACATCAGGAACATCGTTCCACCCACAAGGGTGATCATACAGGAGGCAATGAAGAATCCTTCGCCGATGTCCGGCTGAACCAGCCCGCCGGACACAAGGCTGACCGCAAGACCATAGGATTGCAGGGTCGCCAAGCCAACCGTGCCGTAGCGCGTATATTGGTTGATCTTCTTGCGCCCTTGTTCACCCTCTTTCTTGAGCTGTTCCAGCGCCGGCACCATGGCTGTCATCAGCTGCACGATGATCGAGGCGGAGATATAGGGCATGATACCAAGGGCAAAAATACCCATACGGCCCAGCGCGCCGCCGGTAAACATCGACAGCATCCCGCCAATCCCGGCTGCCGCGTCCTGCATGAAGGCGCGCAGTTCCGCGCCGTCAATGCCCGGCACCGGAATGAAGGTGCCAAGACGATAGACAATCAGGATGCCGATGGTGAAAAGGATCCGCTTGCGCAGCTCGGTGGCCTTACCGAAGGCCGACCAGCTGGAGTTTGCGGCCATTTGCTCTGCTGCTGATACCATTCGCGCTCTCTTTTCATAAAAACGCCGCAGGACCGTTTTCCGATCCGGCGGCGCTCAATTGGAAAACTTGGGTGATATGTAAGCGGGCCTGAGCCCGCGAACAACCTCTTATTCCGCTGCTGGCGCCTCGGATGCCGGGCTCGTGACTGTCAGAGAGCCACCCGCTTTTTCCACCGCTTCGATCGCGGATTTGGACGCACCGGTGACTTCCAGCTTCAGCTTGGCGGTCACTTCGCCCTTGGCGAGGATGCGCACACCATCGAGTTTGCGGCGCACGATGCCCGCCTCGATCAGCGCGTCTTCGGTGATCGCGCTCTTGGTGTCGAGTTTCTTTGCATCGACGAATTTCTGGATGAGACCGAGGTTCACAACAGCGAATTTCTTGCGGTTGGGCTTGTTGAAGCCACGCTTGGGCAGACGCTGATAGAGCGGCATCTGGCCGCCTTCATAGCCCTTGATCGCCACACCGGAGCGGGATTTTTGACCTTTGATACCGCGACCAGCGGTTTTACCCATGCCAGAGCCGGGGCCACGGCCAACGCGTTTCTTGCGTTTCGTTGCGCCGGGATTGTCGCGCAGTTCATTGAGTTTCATATCGCTTCTCCTTTGCCGGATGTGCCCCCCGAAGCGAATGGGACAACCACGGCGTTTCTTGGTTTTTGATGCGGTCGGACTGACCACCGGGCGCGTATAGACCCGGAGGCTGTCCGGATCAAGCGCCTTCTAACGGTCCTGTAGCGCCAACCGCAGACCGAGAGCGCAATAAATCCCGCCCACGACCTTGCCTTGCCATTTGAGGACGGTGGGATTGCGGCGCAGGAAATTACCCAAACCGCCTGCGGCAACGGAATAGACGATGGTGCTGAGAAAGCCGATGAGGGCGAAGACGACGCCAAGGATGGTGAGTTGCAGCATAACGAACCCGTTCTCCGGCACGACGAATTGCGGCAAGAATGCAAGGAAGAAGAGCGCGGTTTTGGGGTTCAGGATCTCGGCGAGGATGGCTTGGCGGAAGGCGTGGAACGCCGTGATCGGCACACGGCCCTGTCCCAGGTCGGGGGAAGTCTTCTCAAAAATCGCGCGTAGGCCGAGGTAGACGAGATATCCTGCGCCCAAGTACTTCACGATAATAAAGAGCGAGGCCGAAGCCGCGATGATGGCCGAGATGCCCACAACCGCCATCATCGTGTGCAGAATATCGCCCGCCGTGATCCCTGCCCCCGTGGCGATGCCCACTTTGGTGCCCGATGTCGTGGCCCGCGCCACGGTCAACAGGGTGGCCGGACCGGGAATGAAAACAAACCCCAGAACAATGAGCGCGTAAGTCAGCAAAAGGCCCGCATCCATCATGGCATCCTCCCGTGAATTGCATTGCGTCCAGCGATCCAGAAAATGACGGGCATGGCAAGCCGCATAAGGCTTGACTTTCGGCCGGTCAGGCTAGATACACCATAAATTGGTAATATATTTTTACCAAAATGCGAACAGGACATACAAGGGGACACCACCATGGGCGTTGCAAGCTGCCATAATTTTCAGGATTTCCGCAAACTGGCCAAACGCCGTCTGCCGAGCCCGATCTTTCACTACATCGATGGCGCCGCTGATGATGAAATCACCTATGCCCGCAACACATCGGCCTTTGATGATGTGGATCTGGTGCCCAATGTTCTGGCCGGTGTCGAAGAGGTGGATATGTCAGTCGAGGTGATGGGACAGAAGCTCGACATGCCGGTCTATTGCGCGCCCACGGCATTGCAGCGGCTTTTTCACCATGAAGGGGAACGCGCGGTGGCACAGGCAGCCACGAAATACGGCACCATGTTCGGGGTGTCCTCGCTCGCCACTGTGACCGTGGAAGAGATTGAGAAGCTCGCGCCAGGCCCAAAGATGTTCCAGTTCTATTTCCACAAGGATCGCGGGTTGAACGATGCACTGCTGGAACGGGCGAAGGCCGCGAATTTCCAGGTGATGGCGTTGACCGTGGATACGATCACGGGCGGAAACCGAGAGAGGGATTTGCGCACGGGCTTCACCTCGCCGCCGAAACTCACACCTTCGTCGGTCTTTTCGTTCGCCACCCATCCGATGTGGGCGTGGAATTTCTTCACCAAGGAGAAGTTCGACATGCCACATTTGTCGGGTCATGTGAGTGCGGGCACCAATCTGGCCGTGTCTGTGGGCGAGTATTTCTCCACCATGCTCGACCAGAACATGAATTGGAAAGACGCCGAGGATCTTTGCAAAAAGTGGAACGGACAGTTTGCGCTGAAGGGCATCATGAGCGTGGAAGACGCCAAGCGCGCCGTCGACATCGGCTGCACGGGGATCATGGTGTCGAACCATGGCGGGCGGCAGCTGGATGGCTCCCGCGCGCCGTTCGATCAACTGGCCGAGATTTGCGACGCCGTGGGCGACAAGATCGACGTGATCTGTGAAGGCGGCATACAGCGGGGCACGCACATCCTGAAGGCGCTCTCGGTGGGCGCAAAGGCCTGTTCCGGCGGGCGGCTCTACCTTTACTCGCTGGCAGCGGCGGGTCAGGCCGGGGTCGAAAAGGCGCTTGGCAACCTGCGGACGGAGCTTGAGCGGGACATGAAACTGATGGGGATCACAAGCCTAGACCAACTCAGCCGCGACAACTTGCGCTTCCGGTGATCATCGCCGGAATGCGCAAGAATCGGATCGTCAGGCGGCATCCCTGACACCAGCATGGGATCTCTGCCAACAATGGAGATCCCGATCATGAGCTTTCAAATCCACCCCCTGCCCTATGATGCGTACGCGCCCCTCTTTGCGCTTTCGGATGATGAATTGGCCGCGCAGAGCGCACGCCGCATGACAGTCGATGTCTTCCCCGGCACGCCCTGCCGGGTAAGCCTGCAGGATGCGGATGTGGGGGAGCGTGTTATCCTGATCAATTACCAACACCAACCCGAAGACACTCCTTATCAGGCCAGCCATGCGATTTTTGTACGCGAAGGGGCCAGTCAGGCCGAGCTCGGCGCAGGGGACGTGCCAGACGTCATACGTTTGCGCCTGATCTCCATCCGCGGGTTTGATAAAGAGCATATGATGATCGAAGCCGATGTCGTGGATGGCCAGCATGTGGACAAGGCGATTGAGATGGTTTTCGAGAACACTGATGTCCGCTACATCCACCTGCATATCGCCAAGCCCGGCTGCTTTGTCGCGCGGGTCACGCGTGTAGAGCATTGGTCTCTGTCGGGCGTGTAACGCGCGCTTTGCGCGCCCAGATAGCCATCCCGAGCGAACCAACAGGTGATGTGGCCCGGCAGACGGGGACGCGTTCTTTGCGCAGGCCGTGCGGCGTGTTGGGTCACCAACAAGGACGACGTTGAAAAAGCCCACCTTGTCGTTGATGACGGGATTTAGGCAAACGCCTTACGCGGCCAGGCTTTGGCTCCATCGGCCGCAGGAATGGCATAGATACATGATTTTCGCGGACGCCAGGTGGCGGCAGTCAACGCCGGAGACACGAGGTCGGGGCCGGCAATGCCGGAGACTGCGTCAGCGCGGGTCCACCAGGTGAAAAGCGGGCCTTTGGGTGGCACTGACTGAGTTTGGACGACAAAGACGGTGTTGGAGCGAAAACACGGATCATAGGCGCTCAGTCCCCCTGCGCACTGTAGCTGCCATCCTTGTCATGAGTTTCCTGCCCGGTCAGCGCCGGGGTGAAGACGCAGATCAGGTGGATGTCCGTCTCGGCCCGCACGATATGGGCGTCATGCTGATCGAGTACGAAGAGCGTGCCGGGCGCGATGGGCCATGTCTTGCCGGTGGCCACCTCCTCCACGGATCCCTGCCCTGCAACGCAGTAATTCGTCTCAATGTGGTTTTTGTAGTGCAAATGCTGCTCGGTGCCCGCCCTGATGCGGGTGTCGTGGAAGGAATAGCCAAGCCCGTCGCCCTCCAGAAGCAGACGGTGGCTGTCAAAAGCCGCGCCTTTGACGTGGGATGGGCTATCAATGATGCCAGCTAGGGTTTTGACAAACATGGCGGAGCCTCCTTTTTTCGTGATATGATCCTACGCAAGGAAGTTGCCCAGGACTATCTCGAATCCCTTGACGCCCTGCGCCATTGCCCCTATTGACCCCAAACGAGATTTGGGGCGCCGCCAGAAGCGGTGCCCGTTTGCATTGAACAGATAGTGTGGACGGGGCCGTTTGACGAACCATGGCCCGCCCCCAGAGATGAGGATGAACCCATGTCGCGCGTGTGCGAATTGACCGGAAAAGGCCCGATGGTTGGCAATAACTCCAGCCACGCCAACAATAAGACCAAGCGCCGGTACCTGCCGAACCTCAATGATGTGACACTCCAGTCCGAAACGCTGGGCCGTGGCATCAAACTGCGCATTTCTGCGGCCGCGCTGCGGTCGGTTGATCACCGTGGCGGTCTGGACGCCTATTTGGCGAAGGCCAAGGACGTGGAACTGTCGGCGCGTGCGCTGAAAGTGAAGAAAGAGATCGCGAAGGCACAGGCCACCGCCTGAACCAGTCTTCATGAGAGTCGAGACCCCGTCTGCGCAGCAGGCGGGGTTTTCTTTTGCGCGGGTGCCGAAGATGTGCATTGATTTTCGTCCGCGCGCGTTATCTGTTTGCGGCATGATCCCTAGAAAATCCCTCCTTACAGCAATGATGGCCCTGTTTTTGGGAACGGGGGCATCCGTCGAGGCCACCGGCAGTTGCGCCACCGACGCCATGTTGGTGTTTGACGGATCGGCCTCCATGGGGGAAATCGGGTTCAACGCCCAAGCGCCCACTCGCCTGCAGGATGCAAGTCTTGCCATGCATCGCGCGATGCCCCAGATCGCCCCGTTTCGCCGCGTGGGGCTTTTGATCTATGGCCCCGGCGGCGACACGGGATGCAGCGGCATTGACCTGCGCTTTGCGCCGATGGCGGAAGCTGCCGATCAGGTCGTGGATGATGTTGATCGGTTGGCGCCCAGTGGGCTAACACCCATCGCCGCCTCCGTCCGCGCCGCCGCCGAAGTGCTGGATTTCAGACGCGCACCGGGAATCGTGGTGCTGGTGACCGATGGGAATGAAACCTGCGGCGGGCGGCCTTGTGCCTTGGGGGAAGAATTGGCGCGGTCGGGCGCGGATCTGACAGTGCATGTGATCGGCTTCAAAGTGGTCTATGATCCGTTCAGTTGGAACAGCCCGGAGGCGCAAAGCTATGACGGGGGCAAGACAGTGGCAAAATGCCTGGCGGATCATACAGGGGGCATGTTTGTTTCCACTGAGACGGTGGATGAATTGGCCGACGCGTTGCGGGAGACACTGGGTTGCGCGTTGATCGGGCAAACCCGAACGCCAGCGCGTCGTCAGGGGTAAGGCAACTTGGGACCGGCCCGTCGCCATTGGGCTAGAACCAATGGCGCACCAATAGAACCCCCTCGGGATTTTTATGACCAGAACAAGCAACCAGTCAGGTGTTTCTTCTGGCTGAAAATATCCCCGCCGGAGGCATAAAAGTTGAAAGAGCTACCGCCGGATGGACAGCAAGACCGCAGCGAAGACGACCAGTCCGCCTATGAGCGTCGCGGTGTTGGGAACCTCTGACAAAACGAGGAAAGCCAGCAACGGGGCGAGTGGGGTTTCAAGTGAGCTGAGCAGAGCGGTTTGCCCGGATGGCACGCGCTTGGCCCCTTCGGCGAGGGTGACGGACGCGATGGCGAACAGGATGCCGAAGGCCATGAGGATCACAATCTCAATGGGCTGCGTTTGTAGGGGCTGGCCCAGCAGGAAGGCAGGCGGCAGAAGAAAGATCGACTGGAGCACCGACGGCCCTGCCCCGGGCGTGTCGGGTCGAGCGCGGTAGATCACCATCACGCCGGACATCATTAAAGTCATGATAAGGGCCAACACATCCCCGCGCAGATTGGAGGCGCCCAAAGACCCAGAGACGATGATGGCCACTCCAACGAGGGCCATGCAGGCCCCGACAATCGTCCGACCGCGGGGACGCTCGCCGATAAAGGCCCAGGCCAGTACCGACGCAATCAGAGGTGAGGCCGCGAAAATCAGCGCTACATTGGCAATGGAGGTCAGTTTGAAGGCGGGAATGAAACAGGCCGTGCCGATGGCCCCAATGACGCCCACGACCAGCCCGCTGCGCCCCATGGACAAGAAGTTATGCCGAAACGTGCCGCGATGGATCGTCCAGAACGTGGTGAACAGCCCGGCAAACAGCCCGCGCCAGAAGATCACCGCCCAGGCCCCCGCAACGACCCCTTTGGTGAAAAGGCCCGCCGTGCTGAACGTGAGCGCGGAGGTCAGCAGCAGAAGGACGCCAAGGGAATAATCGGATCGCGTGGCTTGCATGGCGGTTAGGTTAGGCCGGGCCACTGACATGACCTGTCGGCAAGTGGGCAGAGGAGCGTTGGGTTTTTCAATACTCTTCCGCCCGATCTTTTCGTCCGGGTCGAACCGCGTTGCGCAGGCGGCAGATGACGAAAAACAAAGGTTTGAACATGACGAAAATCACCGGATGGGCGCGGCGCATAGCATCAATGGCGTAGGCATCTGCCTCATCTTCCTGCTCTTCGATGGACCCGCCTTCCAGATGCCCGGAAGCGTGATGTCCGATCTCGTGGTAAAACGTGAATTCACGACGAAGATCACGCCCCCAGCGCAGAACCGGATTGCGTGGGCGGTGTTTGGGCCATGTCAGCACGATTCCGGAAAAGAAAATCTGGTAGCGCCCCAGATAGTCGAGCTCCGCCTCCGCTGCGATCACGTCAATGCGCAGGATATGATCGAGGTCGAGACCCGGCGTCTCGGCCCAGCAGGAGAGACAATCATGAATCCACGCGTGATCTGGCAGATCAGCAGAAATGTAGACCGGAATACCCGGGCCAATCTCAGCAACAGGTGTTTCCCTTACCCGTCTGGCCATGAGCGACAGGGTTCTGCGATGGTCCGGATGCAAGTCTGTGCTTGAGAGCCTGTCAATTTCAGACGCGAAGATGTCGGGGTCCAGGTCTGCCAGCAAGGATAGCAGAACGCCGAAATAACTGGCCAGCGGGCCACGGGGATTGTCGGACCATGCATCTGATCCGAGCTTTTGCAGAACGGCGGGCAGCGCGGTCTGCGGGTCCGACATCAGGTCGCGCCACGCATCGCGTATGGTTTGCGTATGGTGCGTGGAGACGCCGCGCAAGAGGCGGTTTATAGAACGGGTATCAGCCATGCATGCCTCGGGGGTCAACCCTCACGCATGCGGCTCCAGCACCGCGTCGAACAGCATCTTGGTGTAGTCGCTTTGCGGCGTGCCATAGACCTGATCCACGGGGCCGGCCTCACACACGCGGCCATGGCGCAGAACCATGACCTGATCAGAGAGTTGCTGCACGACCGCCAGGTCGTGGCCCACGAAGACATAGCTGGTCTGCTTTTCTGTTTTCAGGTCCGCCAGCAGTTCAAGCACAGAGGCCTGGACGGAGACATCCAGCGCAGACGTGATTTCATCGCACAGCACGATCTCGGGCTCTGCCGCAAAAGCGCGGGCGATGGCGACGCGTTGTTTTTCGCCGCCCGACATCTGGCGCGGCAGGCGGTCGAGATAAGCGGGTGTCAGGCGCACCGTTTCCAGTAGCTCAGCGGCACGGTCGCGGGCGTCCTGGCCGGTTTTGCCGAAGTAAAGCTGCAATGGCTGGGCGAGGATTTCGGCCACGGTGTGGCGGGGGTTGAGGCTGTCATCGGGGTTTTGAAAGATCATCTGCACGCGGCGCAGCTCTTCCGGCCTGCGGCGGTCGATGGAGGGTTTGAGGAGCGTATCGCCGCCCACCCGGATCTTGCCCTTCTGCGCGGGCAAAAGCCCGGCGATGGCCTTCAGGATGGTGGACTTTCCGGACCCGGATTCGCCCACAAGCCCGATGGTTTTGCCCTTGCCCAGAGAGATGTTGATCCCATCCACGGTCAATTCGCGCGACTCGTCGCCGCCAAAGGTCTTTTCCCAGAAACCTGGCTGCAAATAGGAAATTCCGACATCTTCGAGGTTCAGCGCCTCGGTGGTGGCAGGGGCGACCTTTTTGGCCTTGGCCTTCACCTTTTGGATCCGTGGCACCGCGTCGATCAGTTTCTGCGCGTAGTCGTGCTTGGGATTTTTCAGGACCTCCTTGGCAGGGCCTTCCAGAACGATCTCCCCATGATACATCACCGCCACGCGGTGGCAGCAGCGCGCGATCACGCCGAGGTCATGGCTGACCAGCATCATCGCCATGTTCCGTTGTTTGGCCAGATCCTGTACCAGATCAAGGATTTGTTTTTGCGTGGTTACGTCCAGCCCTGTGGTCGGTTCATCCAGAACCAGAGCATCGGGTTCGCCGGCCAGCGCCATGGCGATGGCCACGCGTTGCTGCTGGCCGCCGGACAGTTCGTGGGGGTAGCGTTTCATGATGGCCGGGACGTCCGGCAGGCGCACCTGGTTCAGAAGTTCTTCAGCACGTCCCGCGCATTCCGCGGCGGAAAGATTGCAGTGCAGCGTGAGCGCCTCGATCACCTGTTTGCCGATGCGCATGGTGGGCGTGAGCGCCTGACCGGAGCTTTGCGGGATGAGACCCAGCTTGCCACCGCGCAGGCCTTCGAGTTGGCGCAGGGATTGATCGAACACCTCTTGGCCGTCGAACAGAACATCGCCCTTCAGCTTGCGCAGGCCCGGTTTCATGTAGCCCATGGAGGCCAACGCGAGGGTGGATTTGCCCGACCCGCTTTCGCCCACGATGCCCAGCGTTTCACCCGCCTTGACGGAGACGGAGACGGATTTCAGAACCTCATGGGTGTGGCCTGCGCGCGCGGTGAAGCCGACAGAGAGGTCGCGGATGTCGATAATCGCTTTGGACATCTACACCACTGCCTTTCGCGTTCGGTCGATGCCAAGGGTCTTGGCCAGGGCATCCGCCGTCAGGTTTACCCCGATGATGAGCGTTGAGAGCGCGATCATCGGACCCAGCACGCCCCATGGGGCCAGAGACATGTAGACCCGGGCCTCGGAAATCATCTGACCCCAGTCGGGTGTGGGCGGGGTGACGCCGAAGCCGAGGAACGACAGGGACGAAAAGGTGAGCAGCATCCAAGAGAGCCGCATGGCGCCTTCGACCATCATGACATCCAGCGTGTTGGGCAGAAGTTCGCGCCGCATGATGGAGGCGCGGGAATGGCCGCGCGCGCGGGCGGCGAGCACGTAATCGCGGGCGACCACGTCATGGGTCGCGCCCCGGGCCACGCGGATCACTGGGATGCCGAAAAAGAAGGCGAGCGTGGGGATCAGCACCTCATTGCCCGCGCCGAAAACGAAGACGAAGACCATCAATGGCAGGATGCCGGGCAGCGCGAGGAAGGCATCGACAAGGCGCATGGCCACCTCATCCACCCAGCCGCCTCGCAGAGAAAGATAGACACCCACCAGACCACCCCAGATCATGGTCAGCGGAATGGCGAGGAAGCAGACCCAGAGCGCCTCTCGCCCACCCAGAAGCACGCGGGTAAACACATCGCGGCCCAACGCGTCGGTGCCCATCCAGTGCGCGGCGTCAGGCGCGGCGAGGATGATTTCGCTGTCCATGGTCTTGAAATCATAAGGTGCGATCCATGGGCTAATAAACGCCACGATCACATGCAGCACGACGAGGAACACACCGATTGCCCCGGACGGGCGCCGTACGACGTCCCGAAGCACTTGCGCCCAGCGGACGAGAGCGGAGGGGCGGTGAGAGGCGCTGTTTGTCACCGCGTCGGTCATTTCGCCCTCATCTTCAGCGTGCGAAGGCGCGGGTTGAGCAGCATGGACGCCAGATCGGCCACAAGGTTGACCAGCACGTAGGTGGCCGCAATCAGCATCACGAGAGCCTGAATGATCGGTAGATCCCGATCAGATATAGCGTCAATCATCATGCGTCCGATGCCGGGATAGTTAAAGACAACCTCCACCACGACCACGCCGCCCAACAGCCACGCCACCGTCAGGGCCACCACGTTGATTGCAGGCAGCAGTGCATTCGGCAGGGCGTGTCGGAACACGATCTGCCAATAGGGCACGCCCTTCAGCGTCGCCATCTGGACGTATTCGCTGGCCATAACCTCAATGACAGATGACCGCACCATGCGCATGATATGGGCGACCATCACCATGATGAGAACGATCACGGCGGGGATGAATTCTGGCCAGAAATCCAGCATGGGGGCATCGGCGGGCGTCAAAACGACAGCCGGAAGCCACCCCAGCCAAATGGAAAAGATCAAGACGAGGATCGTGGCCGAGACGAATTCGGGGATGGTCATCGCGAAAATGGCGGCCGTCGATACGAAGATGTCGGGGAAGCGATCCCGCGCGAGGCCCGCGATGATGCCAAGTATAATCGCCAGCGGCACACCCACGCTGAGCGCACCCATGGCCAGCAGGATGGAGTTCTTCACGCGCAGCGCCACTTCAGTGCTGATCTTCGTTGTGCCATCGGCAGCGACACCAAAATCTCCGACCGCCGCGCCGGACGCCCAATCGATGTACCGTTGCACCGCGGGTTTATCCAGGCCGAGGTTCTTGCGGCAGTTTTCCAGAACTTCGCCCTGCGCGTCGCGTTCCAGCACAACAGTACATGCGTCGCCCGGCAGCACTTCCATACCTGCGAAAATGATCACGGAGACCAGCCAGACGGTTACAACGCCCAGACCCAGGCGGCGTAGTAGCAGATTGATCATATCCCCCCTGGTCCCGCGTTTTATCCAGACCTAGTCGCCCGAACGTGTTGCCGGGATTCGGAAAGATGTTAGACTGAGGACGCAAGCGCCGTCGACCCCTAAGACGTCGCATGCGCGATCACAAATTTTGGGGTGTGCGGAATTATCATCCTCGGCGCGGAATCAAGGCGCTTGCGCCGCCGCGCCTTCGCCAGGCCCTGGGTGGGGCCACGCGAATGCGCTCTGTTGCAACATGGGGTTCAAGTCCTGCGCTTGATCCCAATTTTACGCCCTACACCCTCAGGCTGTTGCATCGCTGCATTGGCACCCGCCATGGCCTGCAATCGGCCGTAGATCGGCTCGGGCATCGGCGCGACTTTGGGCTTTGGTCCATTGAGGCTCACGTGCAATGTCAGCCCCTCGCCCGTGGCTGCAAGCCACCCGTCTTCGTGGTAGAGCTCCTGAAACGTGTGGAACCGCTTTTCATCGTAATCGATGATCCAGAAGGACGAGCGCACCTTGTCGCCCAGCTTCACCTCTTTGAGGTAGCGCACATGGAATTCCGCCGAAAAGGTGGTGTGATTGCTTTCAGCCACGTAATCCGGCCCGAAGCCAAATTCGGCGAAGGCCTGATCAGAGGCCCGATCAAAGAGCACAGGGTAATAGCCCATATTCAGGTGGTTGTTGTAGTCGATCCAATCCGTTTCGATATCGAAATAGTCGGACATGAAGAGATCTGGATAAGGCATGGTCATAGGCTTTGGTCGTCGTTCCTGCGTCTTACTGCGGCAAGCGGCAAGGATGGGCAAATACTATTTGCACCTCGTCAGACCGCACTGGACGGCGGTTAATCGTTGACAAGCCACGTTGTCGCTTGGCTTAATCCTGAGGAATAAAAGTTTCATACTATCCATCAGGAGATCCCCATGGCCAAGAAAAGAGTGGCAGTGATCGGTGCAGGCCCTTCCGGGCTGGCACAGCTGCGTGCCTTCCAATCTGCAAAGAACAATGGAGAGGATATCCCTGACGTCGTGTGCTATGAAAAGCAGGACGATTGGGGCGGCTTGTGGAAATACACCTGGCGAACTGGCGTGGAAGCCAGTGGGGAACCCTGTCACGGGTCGATGTATCGCTACCTTTGGTCCAATGGCCCGAAAGAAGGTCTGGAATTCGCGGACTACACGTTCGAGGAGCATTTCGGCAAAGCCATCGCCAGCTACCCGCCCCGCGCCGTGCTGTTCGATTACATCGAAGGCCGGGTGAAAAAGGCCGGTGTCCGGGACTGGATCAAATTCAACCATGCCGTCCGCGACATTCGGTATGATGACGCCTCCGGCATGTTTTTGGTCACCGCGCGGGATGCCGTCGCCGATAGCGAGAGCACTGAGGAGTTTGACCATGTGGTCGTCTGCACCGGGCACTTTTCATCGCCCAACGTGCCATACTACCCCGGTTTTGAGAGCTTCAATGGCCGGATCCTGCACGCCCATGATTTCCGCGACGCGCGGGAGTTTGAAGACAAGGACATCCTGATCCTTGGCACGTCCTATTCCGCCGAAGACATCGGATCCCAGTGCTGGAAATACGGTTGCAAATCCGTGACTGTCGCGCACCGGACCGCGCCGATGGGCTATGACTGGCCCGACAATTGGCAGGAAGTGCCCGCGCTGGTGAAAGTCGAAGGCAAGACGGCGCATTTCAAGGACGGCACCTCCAAGGATGTGGACGCGATCATCCTGTGCACGGGCTACAAGCATCACTTCCCCTTCCTGCCTGATGATCTGCGGCTCAAGACAGCGAACCGGCTGGCGGCGGCGGACCTCTACAAAGGTGTGGTTTGGTTAAAGAACCCCAAGATGTTCTACATTGGCATGCAGGACCAGTGGTACACGTTCAACATGTTCGACGCCCAAGCCTGGTGGGTGCGCGACCAGATCATGGGCAAGATCGCCCTGCCGGATCAGGCGACCATGGAAGCCGATCCCGTTGCGCGGGAGGCCGCCGAGGACGCGCTCGAGGATGATTACGCCTGCATTCGCTATCAAGGCGATTACGTGCGCGAACTTATTGCCGAGACAGATTACCCCAGCTTCGACGTGGACGCGGCGAACCAGGCCTTCTTCGAGTGGAAAAAGCACAAGAAGAAGGGGATCATGGAGTTCCGCAACCACGGCTACGTGTCACCCATGACGGGCACAAAGGCCCCGCCGCACCATACGCCATGGAAGGATGCGCTGGACGACTCGCTGGAGAGTTATCTGGAGGTGTAATTGCATCGCCCCGGCCGTGCGCGCGTTTTGCACGGCCGGGATGTGAGTATTTTGGCCAAAAAGAAGCCGGAAGATTTGACAGGGACGTAGACGTCTGCTCCAGATAGCGGTGGAAATTTCAGTTATCGTTTAAAGTGTCTGGGCAAACGGCAATGTGGCTTTTGAGAATACTTTTCCGCAAGAGCCGGCGAACTTTCAAAAAACCCATCGCAAGATCAGTGGAACGCCGACCCGTGAAAGTGGTCGAGCAACAAAAACCATTCGACAGCCAGACGTCCCGGCCCACACAACAATGTGTCACGCTCAAAGGATCTGCCTACATCATTGATGGGGATAGTTTGGTTATTAACAAGACGCAGATCCGCCTTTTTGGAGTGGATGCTCCCGAACTGACCCATCCTTTTGGTCAGAAGGCAAAGTGGGCCTTGGTAAGAATGTGCAAGGGCCAATCCGTTACGGCCAAAGTTACTGACGTGGATAACCACGGGCGCACTGTGGCACGTTGTTTTCTTGAGGACGGGCGCGACATTTCCGCTGAGATGGTCAAAGCTGGACTGGCCATTGACTGGCCAAGGTTCTCAGGCGGTCAGTACAAAGCTCTGGAAGTGCCCAATGCCCGCAAGAAAATGTGGCTGGCTGACGCGCGCCAAAAGGGACGCATGCACATCTGGAAAAGGTACGAAGACAGCAAGCGCACCAAAAAAACCAGCGCATAGTCGTGCGTTGCGGATGTTATTGCCCCGCGCCCACATACCTTACTTTTCCGCGATGGCGTCGATTTCCAGAAGCCAGCCGTCTTCGAACATACCCGCAAGGACGACAGTCATCGCGAAGGTATGCCGTCCAGTTTGGCCATGCGGACATCGCGGTTTTCATCGCGATACTGTCGATCCGTCAGATAGGTCGTGGCCTGAACGAGGTGTTCGGGCCCCATGTCGGCGGCGCACAGTTGGGCGAGAATGTTGTCCCACACCGCCTCGGCCTGGCCTTTGAACGTATCCGGCAAGGTGCCGTCAGGACGAACCGGGGCCTGGCCGCTGACATATAGCCTGCGCGTGGTATCGGCGACTTCGAGCGCCTGAACATACGCCCCGAACGCGGGCACGCCGTCTTCGGCATTGATGCGTTTGATGGTCATGCGGGATGGGTTTGTGCGTGTGGCAGCGCGCGGCTTTCGCGGCTCAGGCTGCGGCAAAGGATGAGGACGGGGATGAGGCCAAAGCCCACCAGCATCAGCGAGGGCACGGCAGCCTCGAAAAGGCGTTCATCGGCGGCAAGGCGGTGGGCCTGCACGGCCAGGGTCTGGAAGTTGAAGGGGTGCAGGATCAGCGTCGCGGGCAATTCCTTCATCACGTCGACGAAAACAATCAGGAGCGCAGTGAGAACCGAGGTGCGCGCCACTGGCAGGTGGACCCGGAACAGCAGCTTGTGACCGGGCTGGCCCAGCGTGCGACCGATGGCATCGTAATGCGCCGGGATCGTCGCCATGCCGCTGTCGTACGTATTGATCGCCACTGCCATGAAGCGGACCATGTAGGCGGCCACCATGAGCCACATGGAGCCGGTGATCAGCAAGCCGGTGTCAATGCCGAAACGCGCCTCCATGACCGCATCGAGCGCGTTGTCAAAGGCGGCCATGGGCACCATGAGACCCACGGCGATGACGCCACCCGGCACCGCATATCCCAGTCCAGCTCCGATCAGGATGGCCGTGGAGGATTTCGAAGGACGTGTGCGAACGCGAAAACCAATCAGGATGGCAGCCGCAACGGTGATGGCGGCGGCGACCGATGACACGGTTACTGAATTCCACAGCAGATCGAGATACCGGGATGACGTGAAGAGATGCGAGAAGTCCAACGCCATTGACGCAAGCATCATCAGGGGTATCAGAAAACCCACTGCGACAGGGACGAAGCAGATCACAAAGGCGATGACGGCGTTCCTGCCCCTGAGGTCCTGCCGGTCCATCACGTCAAACCGCTGCCCTTTGGAGGCGGTCCGGGCCTTGCCTCGCTGCGCTCTTTCGAGACCGGCAAGCAGAAGAGCGAACATCAGCAAGTAGAGCGCCAGTTGCGCCGCCGCGCCGCGGTTTCCGAGGGAAAACCATGCTGTGTAAATGCCGGTGGAGAACGTCTGCACGTTAAAATAGGCCACCGTTCCGTAATCCGCGATTGTCTCCATGACCGCCAGCAGCGCCCCACCGGCAATGGCGGGCCGGGCCATGGGCAAAGCCACGCGCCAAAACGCACGCACCGGCGAGGCCCCCAACGTGCGGGCCACGAGGAAAACACTGGTCGATTGCTGGCGGAAAGATGCCCGGGCCAACAGGTAGACATAAGGATAGAGTACAAAGGTCAGCATCATCGCGGCACCGCCGAGCGACCGGATTTCAGGGAACCAGTAATCACGCGGACCCCACCCCATCAGGTCGCGCAGAATCGACTGCACCGGACCGGGGTGGTCGAGCATGTAAGTATAGGCATAGGCCATCACATAGGCCGGAAAAGCCAGCGGCAGGGCCAACGCCACTTCGAGCCAGCGATGCCCGGGAAAACGGTAAACCGTCACAAGCCATGCGGTGACTGAGCCAATCGCGGCGGTGGAGATGCCAACACTGATCGCAAGGGTCAGCGTTGCGCCTATGTAACGCGGCAGAACCGGCGACAGCACATCGCGCCAGCCGGACATGTCAGCATTCCACGCCGCAAAACCCACCGCTACCATCGGAGCAAGGCATAGGGCCACGGCGACCCAGGCCAATCTGTGCAGCAACCGCTCAATCATGTTATGTTTCGCTGAAACCCTCTTCTAAGGGCGATGTAGCACACAGAGCGCTCAGGCCGAAAGCGCCAGATCGGCGCAAGACCACAACAGTTTTCCGCGATTGTGCTGGTTTCATTGACATTTCACTAGGCAATTACGATCTGTTAACTTTAAGTTGTGATCATAAAAATGAGCAGGCAGCCCAAAGGGCCATTTTCGATGAGTAAATTTCGCGCCAAACAGGTGCCTATTGTTCTGAACGACCGCGGAAAGACAGACGTTCGCACTCAGTTTGCGGCACTGTGCTATAAGGTGATTGAAGGCAAGGTGAAGGTGCTCATGGTCACATCACGGGGCACGGGCCGATGGATCATCCCCAAGGGTTGGCCCGCTGATGGCAAGACACCCATTGAAAGCGCCATGACAGAGGCCTGGGAAGAGGCCGGCGTGAAGGGGCGCGTGACGGGCGAATGCCTCGGGCTCTTTTCTTATCAGAAGAACCTTGAGGACGCGGATGATCTGCCCTGCGTTGCGATGGTTTACCCGGTCAAGGTGAAGACACTTTCCGTGAACTACCCCGAAAAGGGGCAGCGCAAACGCCGCTGGATGAGCCTCAGGAAAGCTGCCGAGAAGGTAGATGAACCTGAACTGGCGCGCATTCTGAAGAGTTTCGATCCTGAGCGATTGCTGGACTAGGCGCGGTTCGTCACGCTTGAAACTTGGCCGCGGCCGGTTAAATATCGGCAAGTTCAAGCGGGAAGCGGCACGTGATTCAATTCACTTTGAAATGCGATCAGGACCATCGGTTCGACAGCTGGTTTGCCTCCAGCGCGGCTTTTGAGAAGCTGCATGGCGCGGGCATGGTGGCCTGCCCTGCCTGCGGGTCGACGCATGTCGAAAAGGCACTGATGGCCCCCCGGGTGCGGGATAGCAAGAAAAAGGCGGATGTGCCTGAGGCGCGACCGCTGACCTCCGATCCCAGCCCTGTAGAACAGGCCATGGCCGAGATGCGCCGCCAGGTCGAAGAAAACTCCGAATATGTGGGGCTCAACTTTGCCAAGGAAGCGCGCGACATTCACAATGGCGATGCGCCGGACCGCGCGATCTATGGCGAGGCAAAGCCCAAGGACGCCAAGGCTTTGATTGAAGAAGGCGTGCCGGTGGCACCGCTGCCCTTCGTGCCGGGCCGCAAATCCAACTGATCCAATTCGAAAGGGCACGTGATGCATGTTGTGATCACCGGGGCGAACCGGGGCATAGGGCAAGCACTTTTTGACCGCTATACAGCAGCAGGACAGACGGTGACGGGCACCTCACGGTCCGGTCAGGGGCATTTCCGTTTGGATGTGACGCAACCTGGGGACCATTGCGGCTTGTCAGAGGCGATCAATGGCAACCCGGTGGATTTGCTGGTATGCAACGCGGGTGTCTATCTGGACAAAGGCCAGCCTTTGGGCGACGGGTTTCGGCCAGAAATCTGGGCAGAGACATTCAATGCCAATGTCACCGGCGTCTTCCTGACCATTCAGCATTTGCTGCCCAGCCTGCAGCGATCGAACACCCCCAAGATCGCGATTGTTTCCAGCAAGATGGGCAGCCAATCCCGTGCGCCGGGCGGCAGCTATGCCTATCGTGCGTCGAAGGCGGCAGCGATCAATCTGGGGCGCAATCTTGCGGCAGATCTGGGGGCGTTGGGCATTGCCGTCGGCATTTATCATCCCGGTTGGGTGCGCACGGACATGGGCGGGGCGGGCGCAGACATTTCCGTGGATCAATCCGCAGA
The DNA here is from genome assembly GCA_964389425.1 of uncultured Roseovarius sp. GTDB lineage: Bacteria > Pseudomonadota > Alphaproteobacteria > Rhodobacterales > Rhodobacteraceae > Roseovarius. The sequence goes on along the minus strand of CAYMEC010000041.1, from coordinate 12,372 downwards.
CGGCCTGATCCGGGAGTTTGACCGGCTGAACCTTGAGAGTACGGGGTGTTTCAGAAGTTGGGACGGTGAGGATTTGCCGCTTTAGGTTCAGCTTGCTCAAGCATCGCGCATACGCACCCAGCGGTGGACAACATCCCCGCCGATCTCTGATGCGCACTGCAAGCGAAAGCGTGGGGCCTCTTTGAGGTCAGACAAGCCCATCGCACCCAACGCGGGCAAACCTTCAGCCCCAATGGCGAGGCCTGCGGTGAAGCCTACCAACTCATCCACCAGATCGGCCCCCAAAAGCGATGCGGCCAGCGCGCCGCCCCCTTCGCAAAACACACGGCACAGACCCTGTTCGGCCAGCATGTTCAGGATTGAATGTGCATCCAGCGTGCTGCCTTCTGTTTGGCATTCGAGCAAGGTGGCCCCCAGATCCTGCCAGGCGCGCATACGATCTCGATCAATGTCGGGCCCATGGCACAACCACAGCGGCACCTCTTTGGCGGAGCGCGCGAGTTTGCCTTCTATTGGCAGGTCCAGCTTGCGCGACGCAACGACGCGTACCGGTTGGCGCAAGTCGCCATGGCCTTGTCCGAATCCACGGACTGTGAGCATCGGATCATCGGCCCGCGCCGTGCCTCCGCCCACCATCACCGCATCGTGCCGCGCGCGCATGGCGTGGACAGCATGGCGTGCCTCGGGGCCCGTGATCCACTGGCTCATGCCGCTGGCCGTGGCAATGCGGCCGTCAAAGGAATTGGCCAGTTTCAGCGTGACCCAGGGCCGCGCAACCGACATGCGTTGGAAAAAACCTGCGTGATCATGAGCGGCAGCGTCTTGCAAGACACCGGTCACAACCTCGATGCCGGCCTCTCGCAGCCGGGCAAACCCCAGCCCTGCCACGCGCGGGTCTTCGTCCTGAATGGGAGACACGACGCGGTGGATACCCGCCGCGATCAGAGCGTCAGTACAAGGCGGCGTTTTGCCGTGATGGGCACATGGTTCCAGACTGACATAGGCCGTTGCGCCTTTCGCAGCGCGACCGGCTTGCGCAAGTGCCTGCGTTTCGGCATGCGGGCGACCGGTGATGGCCGTCCATCCGCGGCCTACAATTCGGCTTCCCTGAACGATCACGCATCCCACCGCCGGGTTGGGCCATGTCTGCCCTTGCGCCCGTCGACCAAGCGACAGCGCGAGGCGCATGAAGCGGTCGTCTTGATCGGAGCTCACTTCTCTCCGGAGACGGACTCGATAGCGTCTTCCGTCATTTTGGGCCGCAGCTCGCTGACAAATTTGTCGAAATCATCCGCCGCCTGGAAATTCTTGTAGACGCTCGCAAAGCGCACATACGCCACCGTATCAATCCGGGCGAGGCTTTCCATCACGATTTCGCCCACGACCTTGGATTGGATATCCGTCTCGCCCAAGGATTCGAGCCGCCGCACGATGCCAGAGATCATCTGTTCCACGCGATCCGGTTCAACAGGCCGTTTCTGAAGCGCGATGCGGATCGAGCGCTCCAACTTGTCTCGGTCAAAATCTTCGCGCCGCCCGTTTGTTTTCACCACGATCAGATCGCGCAACTGGACGCGCTCATAGGTCGTAAACCGCCCCGCGCAGGCCGGACAGAACCGACGCCGCCGGATGGAAACGTGGTCTTCGGCGGGACGCGAGTCCTTCACCTGAGTATCGATATTTCCGCAAAACGGGCACCGCATGGGCACGCCCCCTTTTCTCTGCCTCTGTCGCCATGGGTCTGAATGCCCAAGTTATACCCTCACTATAGGGGAGCCGCAAAGTTTTGGGTAGTAGGGAAATTGAGCCGCAAGATGAAGGTGTGGTTTTCCAGGCAGATCGTGTCTTTGCGGCACAGTTTGCGTTCAAGAAGCAACGCGCTTGACAGAAAAGGCCTGAATTGAGCAACCTAGCTACCGGGAAACTCACTCAGGGAAACGTGATGAAGCACTTCATTCTGGGCGCCATGTTTGCGGTACTTGCCATCATCACGCAGCCCGGCGAGGTTGCCGCAAAAACGCAACTCACCCCCGCGGAAGTGCGGGCAATTTTTATCGGCACACCATGGAAGAACAACGATGGCGTGTTCTTGTTCCGCGATGACGGAACCTATTCCTACAGGCGACTGAATGAGGTGACAGAACGCGGTACTTGGGAATACCAAATGTTGGAGGATGGAACTCTGACAGGTGGGTCGACCAATTACACGTTTTACCGACGCAATAATGGAAAATTCGTTTACTTTCACAGCCGGTCTAGGAAGCATTTCCCCGCTATTCCAAACGTTCCCAGCTTCGAGAAACAGTAACAAGATCTCGCTCTAGAAACTGATCCGGACGCGGAAGGTGAACCATTGACGGCACCAATTCGCGCAAGAGCTTGCGCTGGATCGCCTCCTGATAGGCGTCAAAGCCGATGATCACCTCCACAAAAGCCGAGGGGCCGGTGATCACGTTGTCATGGAAATAATCCGCTAGCTGCCCAACTGAGGGTTCATCTTCGAATTGCTGATCGGGGCTGGCTTCGATCACCAGCGCGTTGACGCCGATCCCCACGCGTTCGAGGTCGCCCTTCACCGTTTCGGGCGCGTGACCCGAGTTGTTTACCCCATCGCCCGAGACATCGAGGGTCAGCGTCTCACAATGGTTGCGATCCAGCAGCAAGTCGCGCGCATGGGTCATCGCGGCACCAAGCGCGGTGCGACCAGAGCGTGTTTCCTGTTCTGCGCCAAGAAGGGTCAGAGCGACCTGCTGCAAGGTGATGGGACTGTCGATGACGGTCCAATCGACGATCAGTTTCTGGTCAAACGACCCGCTCCATTCGAAAACGGCCAGCTCCATGTGGTCGGGCCCGCGCAGCATCGCATCCTGCACCGCAGGGTTGAGAAGCGCAGAGGACAGGCCCTGTCGTTGCAGGGTGAAATCCCGCTGGTCGACGGAAAGTGAGACATCAAGCGCCAGCAGCAGCGCCTGCCGGCAGGACGCGGCAAACCCGGTCTGCGCAAGGCTGAGCATCAGGACAGTGGCGAGTATGAAAACCCGGGGCATGGACAAAACGCTACTCGTGCTGGCCTGCGTTGCAAATCACATTTGCTTTTCGATCAACGCGCCAGCGCCTTGACCAGTTTGGCATCCGGAAAACAGGTGGCGCGCTGGCCTTTGCGTTCCTGCCACTGTCCGATGGACCGACGTGTCTTGAACCCCACAAGCCCGTCCGCGCCACCCACGTCGTATCCCTGCCGTTCCAGCGCGCGCTGCATGGCGGCGATGTCGGAGCGGTACATTTTGGAAAACTGGCCCCAAGGCCCACGGAAATCCTTCATGTTGTAGTCGATCCTGTCGCCCACATGCCCGACGAACAACGCATAGAGGTCGGAGAAATTATAGTCTTTCAGGACGTAGAAATTGGGCGTAACGATGAAGGCAGGCCCGTTGCGGCCCGCCGGCAGCATCAGCGATCCGGACCCGCGCAGCTCATGTTCCGGGAACGGCCGGCCGGAAACGCGGGTGATACCCATGTCGGCCCACTGAGCAATGCTGCGCGCCTGATCGGGGCCTTCCAGCGTGCAGGACAAGTTGCTGGGCAGCTTCACTTCAAACCCCCAATCGCGGCCCGGCACCCAGCCATGGCCCACCAGATAGGCGGCGATCGAGGCGAAGGTATCCGCTTGGCTGTCCCAAATATCGCGCCTGCCATCGCCATCGCCGTCGCGGGCATATTCGAGGAAATTCGTGGGCATGAATTGCGGCTGGCCCAGCGCGCCCGCCCAGGAACTGCGCAGCGTGCCGCGCACATAACCCTTCTGCTTGATCTGAAGCGCCGCGATCAGTTCTTTGGTGAAGTAATCGGCGCGGGTGCTCATGAACCCCTTGGTGCCCAGAACGCGGAAGGCGTTGTACTTGATGTCGACCTTGCCATAACCGGTCTCCCGCCCCCAGATGGCAAGGATGATCCGCCCCGGCACGCCCGTTTGCGCCTCTGTCCGGGCCAACGCCTTGGCGTGGCGTTTGGCCATGCGTTGGCCCGCGGCCGTGGCATCGCGCAGGGCCTTGCTGCGCATGTAGTATGCGGGTGATCCGAATTCAGCCTGACGCTGGTTTTTCGGGGTCTGGGCACGGGTGCCAGGTGGCACGAGATCGGGCAGTTTCCAGTTGAGCGTCACACCGTCGAACGCTGCATCAAAGGTCTTGCGCGATACGCCTTTGGCGCGGGCTTGCGGCCATATCTTTTGTTCCAGCCAGCTTTGGAACTGTCGCTCCACGGCATCCTTGTCCTGCGCCGCAACAGGCACGGCCAGGCACAGTGCGACCAGAAGCGCCAAAAGCCGGGTCACTGCAAAACCGTCTGACTGTCGAAAAGTTGCATTGTCGTCATTGCCCATTATTCGCCCCTCGGTCTCAGCATATCCAAAACGCGGAGTGGTCAAAACAGTTGTCACAAGCCACGGCACCAAATCGCCTAGGCCGGGCTCTGAAAGTTCTGGCGATCGTCGAACTGGGAGACATGCAGCGTCTGGCGGCCCGGTGATGATTGGGCGCGGTTCACAGGGCTCAAGATCGCGAAGGGCCAGCCCAACCGGTACAAGGGTGAGGATTTTTGACCACCACCCGATCGCTTTTTCTTGCAAGAAAATGCCCCAGAATATTCGAATTTTCTGGGGCAGAATTTTCCAAGACTCTGAGGTGCTGTTCTGGCCTCAGTAATGCACAGACAGCGCATCCAGCGGTGTCTTTTGCGGCGGGGCGAACTTGGTCAGGTTGATCCCGTCCACGGCCGCCTTGTATTCCTCCATGCTGGGCGTGCGACCCAGAATGGCGGACAGCACTACCACTGGCGTCGAGGCCAGAAGGGACTCGCCCGTTTTGTCCTCGCTGTCCTCCACGACACGACCCTTGAAGAGACGCGTGGAGGTGGCGAGCACCGTGTCGCCTTTCTCTGCCTTTTCCTGATTGCCCATGCAGAGGTTGCAGCCCGGGCGTTCCAGATAAAGCTGGTTTTCGTATTCCGTGCGCGCCTTGGCCTTGGGGGCGGCATCGTCGAATTCAAAGCCCGAGTAGCGTTGAAGCACGTCCCAATCGCCTTCTTCCTTCAGTTCATCAATGATGTTGTAGGTGGGCGCGGCGACCACGAGGGGCGCGTTGAACTTGATTTCCTTGCCCGCCTTTTCGAGGTTGCGCAGCATTTGCACCACGATTTTGAGATCGCCTTTATGCACCATGCAGGAGCCGACAAAGCCCAGATCGACCTTCTTTTCCGCGCCGTAATAGCTGACCGGCCGGATGGTGTCGTGAGTATAACGCTTGGAGACATCGACATTGTGCACGTCCGGGTCCGCGATCATCGGTTCATCGATAATGTCGAGGTCGACCACCACCTCGGCGAAGTATGTCGCATTGGCGTCGGGCGTCAGCGCGGGCACCTCGCCCGAGCGGATCTCGGCGATGCGTTTGTTGGCGCGGTCGATGAGGCCTTGCAAGGTCTGCACCGCGTTGTCCATGCCCTTGTCGATCATGATCTGGATGCGGGATTTGGCCAGTTCCAGCGATTGAATAAGCGTGTCATCTTCCGAGATACAGATGGCGGCCTTGGCTTTCATTTCCGCCGACCAATCCGTGAAGGTGAAGGCCTGATCCGCCAGAAGCGTGCCGATATGCACCTCGATCACGCGGCCCTGGAAGACGTTGTCGCCAAATTGCTGAAGCATCTGCGCCTGCGTGGCATGGACCACATCGCGGAAATCCATGTGATCGGCCATCTGGCCCTTGAAGGTGACCTTGACGCTTTCCGGGATCGGCATCGTGGCCTCGCCGGTGGCCAGCGCCAGCGCGACCGTGCCGCTGTCTGCGCCAAAGGCCACGCCCTTGGACATGCGCGTGTGACTGTCGCCACCAATGATAATCGCACGGTCGTCGACGGTGATGTCGTTCAGAACCTTGTGGATCACGTCGGTCATGGAATGATAGACACCCTTGGGGTCGCGCGCGGTAATCAGGCCGAAATTATTCATGAATTTCATAAGTTTAGGTATGTTTTCCTGCGCCTTGATATCCCAGACCGAGGCCGTGTGGCAGCCCGATTGATAGGCGCCATCGACGGTGGGCGAAATGACCGTGGCGGCCATCGCTTCCAGCTCCTGCGCGGTCATGAGGCCGGTGGTGTCCTGAGACCCCACAATGTTCACCTTCACCCGCACATCGGATCCGGCATGCAGCGGCTCCTTGGTGCTGACGCCCACGGCATTGGCGTTGAAGATCTTTTCTACCGCCGTGAGGCCTTGGCCTTCGTGGCTGATTTCCTTGGACGGCGCGAAGACCACCGGCATGTCGATGCCCAGCGTCTCTGCGGCAAAGGTTTGCAGCTTCTTGCCAAAGACAATGGCATAGGACCCACCCGCCTTGATGAATTCGATCTTCTGCGGCGTGAAGGCCGAGGACACATCGACCAGTTCCTTGCCGTCCGCGCTGAGCAGCTTCTTGTCACGGGTATCGATACGCAGAACCGTGCCGGTCTCGACCGAGTATTTCTGTTCAAGGATCGGATCGCCCGTATTGCCCATGATCGGGTTGCCGTCGGCGTCCACTTTCTTGACCCAGTTTTTCAGATCAAGCCCGATGCCGCCGGTCACGCCAACGGTGGTCAGGAAGATTGGCGAAATGCCGTTGGTGCCGCCGACCACGGGGGCGATGTTGACAAATGGCACGTAGGGCGAGGCCTGCTTGCCCGTCCAGAGCGCCACGTTGTTGACGCCAGACATGCGCGAGGAACCAACACCCATCGTGCCTTTCTCGGCCACCAGCATGACGCGTGCGTCTGGGTGCTTGGCTTGCAGATCCTGAATTTCTTTTTGCGCCTCTTCCGAGATCATGCATTTGCCGTGCAGTTCGCGGTCAGAGCGGGAATGGGCCTGATTGCCGGGCGACAGAAGGTCCGTCGACACATCCCCTTCTGCGGCAATATAAGTGACGACTTTGATCTCGTCTTCGATGTCGGGCAGCTTGGTAAAGAACTCCGCCTTGGCGTAGCTTTCGAGAATGTCTGTGGCTACCGCGTTGCCCGCCGCATGAGCCTCGGCCAGTCGATCGGTGTCGGCGTCATAGAGGAAGACTTGCGTTTTCAGAACTTCGGCCGCGTCGCGGGAAATGGCGGCATCGTCGCCCAGCGCCAGATCGAGCAGCACGCGCACCGATGGCCCGCCCTTCATGTGACTTAGCAGTTCATAGGCGAAGGCTGGCGTGATCTCTGCCACCTCGGCCTGGCCCAGAATGATTTCCTTCAGAAACGCGGATTTGGCACTTGCGGCACTCGTTGTGCCGGGCAGTGTGTTATAAATGAAGAAGTCGAGCGACGCCGCGCGGTGTTCGTGATCAACGTCGCGGATTTGCGCAATCAGGTCTTCCACCAAAGCGGCATCTTCAATGGGCTTGGGGTTCAAGCCTTTCTCTTTGCGGGTTTCAATTTCTGAAAGATACTCGGTGTAGAGGTTCATGGCGGCACCTGCGGGTCATCGTTGGTTTCAGTCCAAGCAGGGCTGGCGCGAAGGAGCCTTGCTTTGTCTCAGTATACAATAGTATGCCGTTTTGGAGATGGCAAGGACAAACACGGCGACGTGACGTTTTGCGCGCGCTTGAAACTCCGGGTTTGAGGGGTCCGCCAAGGGCCGAATTGCCTTGTCAGGCGGGGATGAACCTTCCCGCTCAACCAATGCCTTGACACCTGATTGACGATCTGGCGAAAACCGGCCCGGTACCGTTACGATTTAACGATGTATTCCGACATGAGCGTGACATGAACCTGATCTTCGACATCCCCAAACCTTCCGTCGCCATTGCAGACAGTGAAGATCGCTGGCCCGTGCGGCGTATTCTTTGTGTCGGGCGGAACTACGCCGCCCATGCACGGGAAATGGGCAAGGATCCCGATCGGGAGGCGCCGTTCTTTTTCTCGAAGCCCGCGGATGCGGTAGTGGATGATCGGGCCACCCTGCCCTATCCGCCGCACACGGAAAACCTGCACTATGAAGGTGAACTGGTGATTGCCATCGGCCAATGCGCGATCGGGGTGCCTGAAGACGGTGCGCTGTCCTGTGTCTGGGGGTTTGCGGCGGGCAATGACCTGACCCGCCGAGATTTGCAGGCGGAGGCCAAAGAGATGGGCCGCCCGTGGGATATGGCCAAGGGGTTCGACCAGTCCGCCGTGATCGGTTCAATCCATCCCATCACGGCCACTGGCCCCATGTCCTCCGGCGCGATTACCACGACGGTCGATGGTGTTCTGAAGCAGGAGGCGGATCTATCTGACATGATCTGGTCCGTACCAGAAATCATCTCGATCCTGTCGCACACGATCACGCTTCAGCCCGGCGATTTGATCATGACCGGCACGCCCGCCGGTGTAGGCGCACTTGAGCCCGGGCAGGTCTGCCGCGTTGCCATCGAGGGGCTAAGTGATGTCACCACTATCATTGGTGCTCGGGCCTGAAAAAAACCACTCGCACCCGGCCAAAAGATCGGTACCATCCGCAATCGGGAAACATGCGCCCGCCATGAGGCGCAATCCAACAGGGAAAAAGGGAGACCTGACGTGAAAAAACTCATGATGACGGCCGCGGCGATGGCGCTGGCGGCGCTACCGGTTTCGGCTGAGGTGAAGGTGGGCATGATCACAACGCTGTCCGGTGGTGGGGCTGGCCTTGGCATTGATGTGCGCGACGGTTTCATGCTGGCCATGGAACAGTCCGGGCGCGACGATATCGAAGTGATCATTGAAGATGACCAGCGCAAGCCGGATATCGCGGTGCAACTGGCCGACAAGATGATCCAGTCCGACGGTGTCGATGTGATGACCGGGATCATCTGGTCGAACCTTGCCATGGCGGTGGTGCCGTCCGCGACAGCGCAGGGCAAATTTTACCTTTCGCCCAACGCCGGTCCGTCGCAACTGGCGGGGGCTGGGTGCCATGAGAACTACTATGTGGTCAGTTGGCAGAACGATGCGTTCGCCGAGGCCGCCGGTCAGTGGTCCCAGGACAATGGCTTTGGCAACGCGATCCTGATGGCACCCAACTATCCGGCGGGCCGAGATACAATCGCAGGCTTCAAACGCATGTTCAAAGGAGAGGTGGCCGCAGAAATCTACACCAAACTGGGCCAGACCGATTACGCGGCTGAGATTGCGCAAATCAAAGCCGCCGATGCTGATTTGCTCTACTACTTCCTGCCCGGCGGCATGGGGATTTCCTTCATGAAGCAGTACGCGGGTTCGGGTGGCGACACCCCCATCGTGGGTCCGGCCTTCAGCTTTGACCAAGGCATTCTGGGTGCCATTGGCGAGGCGGCCGTCGGCGTAAAGAACGCCGCACACTGGTCCAAGGATCTGGACGTGCCGGGGAATGCGGAATTCGTCGAAAGTTTCCAGGCCAAGTATGACCGGCTGCCATCGGTCTATGCCGCGCAAGGGTTCGACACGGCCAATCTGCTGATCTCTGCGGTTGAGAAGGCCGACGTGAACGACGCGGAGGCATTCCGCGCCGCTCTGTCCGAGGCGGATTTTCAATCCGTGCGGGGCAAGTTTGCCTTCGGCTCCAACAACCACCCCATACAGGATCTCTACATGCGCGAGGTCGTGAAAGAAGGTGACGTGGTCACCAACCGCATCCTGGGCGTGGCTGCCACGGACCACACGGACGTTTACGGTGGTGAGTGCAAACTCTGATGTAAATGACGGCCCGACTTGGTTGCAGGTTGGGCCGCCATGTCACGTCACCCGAAACCTCCGACACATGGGGGCCAGCCCCCATACCCCCGGGATATTTGCGGCCAGAAAAAGCAAGCAGCCTGGTGTTTCTTCTGGCTGAAAATATCCCCGCCGGAGGCCTTTCCGCTCCATACGAGATGTGCAAGGCCGACCCTGGAAGTGAAACCTTAGTGTCCTTTCTTCTCATCGCAGAACAGATCCTGAATGGACTGCAATTCGGCGTGATGCTGTTTTTGATGGCGGCGGGCATGACGCTGATTTTCGGCGTGATGGGACTGATCAACCTCGCCCATGGATCGCTTTACATGGTGGGTGCGTTCGCGGCTGCCGCAGTGGCAGGATTGACCGGGTCGTTTCTCATTGCGTTGATCGCCGCGCTGGCGGCGGCGGCGCTGGCGGGTGCGGTCGTGGAGATGACAATCATTCGCAGGCTCTACGGGGCCGCGCATCTCGAACAGGTGCTGGCGACATTTGCGCTCATACTGATCTTCTCGGAAGGGACGCGTTGGGTGTTTGGGTCCTTCCCGCTCTACCTTGATATACCGACCGTGCTGAACGGACCGGTGACGTTGCCGGGTGGGATTGAATATCCAAAATATCGTCTCGCGCTGATCGGGATCGGGATCGGTGTAGGGGTGATGCTCTGGTGGCTGATTGAGCGCACGCGGATCGGGGTTCAAATCCGCGCTGGCGAAAATGACCGCGAGATGATCGCGGCCTTGGGCATTGATATCTCCAAGCTCTACACGGTGGTCTTTGCGCTTGGGGCCGCACTTGCCGGGCTTGCCGGTGCTTTGGTGGGTGCGATCCAATCGGTGCAGGTAGGCATGGGGGAACCTGTACTGATCCTGGCCTTTGTCGTGATCGTCATCGGCGGGATCGGGTCCATCCGGGGCGCTTTTGTCGGCGCGCTTCTGGTGGGACTGACCGACACGTTGGGGCGGCTGTTCCTGCCTGCCTTTTTCAGGTTGTTCATGGAGGCGGATGCGGCCAACCAAACCGGATCGGCACTGGCCGCGATGTCGGTCTATGTGCTCATGAGCATCGTTCTCATTTGGCGGCCCACCGGGCTGTTCGGAGTGCGGGCATGATGGCCGAGCGGCATATCAACTGGGTCGTGATGGCCCTGCTGCTGGGCATCCCGCTGATCGCGCATGTGATTGATCAGCCGTTCACCATCACATTGGCAACAAAAGCAGCGATTCTCGCGCTCGCGGCGGTGGGGTTGAACATCGCGCTCGGCATCGGCGGCTTGGTGAGCCTGGGGCACGCGGCCTTCTTTGGCATCGGCGGCTACGCGATGGGGATCCTCGCCTTTCACGCGCAGAATTTCAGCCCGCTGGAATTGGGGCCACTGACCATCACGGGCACGAAATCCATGCCGATTATCTGGATTACGGCGATGGTTGTATCCGCGCTGATGGCGACGATCATCGGCTGGCTGACGGTACGCACCACAGGTGTCTATTTCATCATGATCACGCTCGCCTTCGGGCAGATGTTTTTCTATTTCTCCATCTCCTGGAGCGCTTATGGCGGGGAAGATGGGCTGTCGATCTGGGTGCGCAACGGGTTTCCGGGGTTGAACACGCTGGTGCCGTTGCAGTTTTTCGGTCTTTGTTTTGGGCTGCTGTGTCTTGCGCTTTTGGTCTTTGCGCGGCTGCGCGCCTCGCCTTTTGGACTGGCACTAAACGCCACACGACAGACGGCGCAGCGCGTTCAAACGGTGGGGATGACACCGCAACGCTTGCGGCTGGTGGCCTTTATCATTTCAGGCGCGGTGACGGGGCTGGCAGGGGCGCTCTTTGCCGATCTCAACCGGTTCGTGAGCCCGGTCATGTTTTCATGGCAGCTGTCGGGCGAGTTGATCATCCTCATCATCATGGGCGGCGTCGGGCGGTTGATGGGGCCGGTGATCGGAGCGGGGCTGTTCGTGCTTCTGGAGCATTGGCTGGGGGGATTGACGGACTTCTGGCATGTGTGGCTGGGCGTGATCCTGCTGGCCATTGTGCTCTTTGGACGAGGTGGCGTGATCGGGTTTCTGACCGGTAAGGAGGGGCCGCATGTCTGATCCCGTCCTTGAAACGCGCGGGTTGACGAAACGCTTCGGCGCGCTGACCGCGACCAATGATGTCAGCCTCGACTTGCGGGTGGGGGAAATCCACGCCGTGATCGGGCCTAATGGCGCGGGGAAGTCGACGCTGATTGGCTTGATCACTGGCAATCTGACGGCTGATGCGGGCGTCGTGCATCTGGATGGCCGCAACATTTCGCAAGAGAGTGTAGAGGCGCGGGCGCGCGCGGGGCTTGGCCGAACGTTCCAGATTTCGGCGCTGGCAATGGAAGATACGGTACTGGAAAATGCCGTGCTGGGCGCGCTCGGAGCGAGTGCGCGACCCTGGCGGTTTTGGCGTGCCGTGCTCGGGGACAAGGACCTGACCGCGCAGGCCATGGCCGCGCTGGAACAGGTGGGGTTGGCGGAGCATGCGGGCACGGTGTGCCAAGAGTTGAGCCACGGGCAACGGCGGCAGTTGGAAGTGGCGGTCGCGCTGACGCTGGAGCCGCGCGCGTTCTTGATGGATGAACCGATGGCGGGTCTCGGCGCGGAAGGCTCGAAAA
>CAYMEC010000040.1:0-33710 GCA_964389425.1 uncultured Roseovarius sp. | reverse complement strand
TGGCAGACGTCGAAACCCAAACCGGCGGCACGGTCGTCGAAGCTGAATTCGATGATGACACCCAGGGCAACGGCATTGTGGAATTCGAGATCATGATGGCTGATGGGTCCGAGCAGGAGGTGCTCTTTACCGTGGCCGATGGGTCGATGACAGTTGAGGTCGACGACGACGACGATGATGATGACGACGACGATTAAGTGAAGCCGATGAGGATGGTGAACGCGAAGCCAACGACGACAAGTCAGTCGCAAAGTTCTGAAATCCGTGGCAAGACACCGGTGGCCCCATCTGGGGCCGCCGTTACGCAACGGAGTGGAAGATGAAGATTCTGGTGATAGAGGACGACAAGACAACGGGGTCTTACGTCGCCGAGGGGCTTCGCGAAGAAGGCCATGTTGTGGACCTCATGGAAAACGGCCGCGATGCACTTTTGCAGGCCAGCGCGGCTGATTACGATGTCATGATCGTCGATCGCATGTTGCCGGGTCTTGATGGCATGGCTCTGGTGAAAACCCTGCGGGGTGCCAAGAACCAGACGCCCGTTCTGTTCCTGACGTCACTCGGCGGTGTCGACGACCGGATCGAGGGGTTGAATGCGGGTGGCGACGACTATCTGACGAAGCCTTTCGCATTTGGGGAACTGTCGGCCCGGGTCGCGGCCCTCGCGCGCCGTCCGCGGGCGACGCAGGAAGAGACGGTTTTGCGTGCAGGCGATCTGGAGATGGACCTTGTCCGCAGGAAAGTGACGCGGGCCGGACAGGTCATTGAGCTGCTGCCACGTGAATTTGCGCTTCTTGAACACCTCCTGCGGCGCAAGGGCCGGGTACAGACCCGCACAATGCTGTTGGAGGCGGTCTGGGATATCAGCTTCGACCCGCAGACCAATGTCGTTGAAACCCATATCAGCCGGTTGCGCGCCAAGGTCGACAAGCCCTTTGAAAAAGAGCTGATCGAAACCGTGCGCGGGTCCGGCTATCGGATCGGGGCCTGAAGGTTGGCTTCTGCCCGCGGCATATGGACGTCTACGCCGTTGCGCCAATCCTTGGCGATGGCGGCGCTTTTCGCTTTCGTCAGCCTTGTCAGTCTGGCGGCGACCTATCTGATCGTGCGTGACAATACCGAGCAGGCATTGCGGTCGACGCTTGAGCAGGAAATGGAGAGTTTCCGGGCCTTGCCGAATGCCGCCGCCTTGGTCACGTTTGTGCGGTCACAAGCGCGCACGGCGTCCCCCGAGGACCGCATTCTGAGTTACATGCTGCCCGGTGGGCTGCATGTCGGTAACGCAGCGCTCGTGTCCCAAGGGGAAGGCTATGCGGCTGTGTCCCTTGATGACGATGCCGCGGACATAGACGGAGATTACTTTGCCCTGAGTTCGAATGTGCACGGCGGACGCATGGTGATCGCGCTCAGCGCCGAGCCATTGGAAGACATCCAGGAAGCGTTCCTGTCCGTTTTCCTGTTCAGCCTGATCCCGACAACGCTGATTGTTGTCGGGGGCGGTGCCCTTCTGGCCCGGCGCTCAGTCAAGCGGCTTGACCGGATTGACGCGACCCTCGACCGGTTGACGACCGGGGATTATTCCGCGCGCGTTGCCCCGATGGAAGGGAGGGAGGATGATCTCACCCGGATCGGGACGCGGATCGATACGATGGCTGCGGCGCAGGAACAGCAGATTTCGGCCCTGAAACAGGTGTCCGCCGATATTGCCCATGATCTGAAGACCCCGATCCAACGGGTGTCTGTCCTGTTGAGCCAATTGCGCGACAAGGCTGGCCTTGACCAGACCGCCTCGGATCTTGTGGACCGCGCGAATGAAGAAACCGACGGAATCGTGAAGACGTTTCAATCCCTTTTGCAGATCGCACAGATCGAGGGCGGCTCCCCGCGCAAGCACTTTGAACAGGTGGATATTGCCGCTTTGGCCCGGACGATTTGCGAGGTGTATGGGCCCACCGCCGAAGAAACCGGTCACGATCTGAGATGTGACGTTCCGGAGGCTTTGGTCCGTGTTTCCGGCAACAAGACCCTGCTGGGCCAAGTCTTTGCCAACCTGATCGAAAACGCGCTTCGCCACGCGCCGACAGGGTCCGGGATTTCCGTGTCAGTCACGCAATCGGGTGGGCGCGCGCGTATCACGGTCAGCGACAATGGTCCCGGCATTCCCGTCGAAGAGCGCGAAAATGTACTTCGGCGTCTTTACCGACTGGAGCGGAGCCGAACGACGCCCGGCAGCGGATTGGGCCTGAGCCTGGTTGCGGCGATCGTCAACATGCATGACGGTGCGTTGCGTCTGGAAGACAACGACCCTGGGCTGAGGGTAGAGATCGACGTCAGGGCACTTGGCGCTGAGATCAAATAGCGCAGATGAGAAGCTCTGTGGAGTTCGGAGCGACGGTCGGCGGGCCTGCGTCCATGACGTGATCGAGATTGCGCGCGCTTTGCGTGGCGGCCTTGCTCCGCCGAGGCGTTTTCCCTTCCTCGAATATATCGGCGATACCACGGTCGGTGACGTCGCCAAAGGTCTGGAGGCGGGTGCTGGCGATTGAAAACAGATGTCAATATGTTGCCGGGCGCTGTGTGCACAGTACGTTCAGGGCTGACAAGCCGTTGCCAATCAATAGAGGGATTGTCCAGCACTCAGACGTGCACCCGCGCGCTCGGTCGAAGGTTTCCCTGTCGCTCAGGAAAGTTCAGACATTAGAAGACTATATGCTCTGTTTGCGAGTACCACGACAGTGATATCAGGCTTTTATCGGGCCGTCTTCCATGGCGACTGAACGCTGTACATGGTACTTCTATCGCCGCAGAATGCCATGCCATTTCGATGAGGAGCTGCAATCGCCGCCCCGACGGAAACTGGGAGCGCGAAGCCGGTCGACCCACCCCGGTTATCGAGCCAAGTATGGCGGGCGGCGGAACCTGAAGCGGCGCGCAGACCGTTGACCGGCGTGATCAACCCGTTCACCATGATCGCACGCCACCCTGGCGGCTTTGTCTTGACAAAAATCAAGGCGCAACGGCGTCGAGTCTTGTAGTTTTTGACCATGAAGAACTGCCGCGTGAAACTCCTTGCATGGAAAAACATGTTCCTTGCGGCGTGCCATGCGGCAGCATTGGTGCTGATCGTGGTCTCCGTGCTGGCCGCAAATGTCGCTCACGCCCATGTGGATGACATCAAGGTGGCTGGTCCTGAGGGTACAGCCGTTACCTCCCGTCACGATGTTTTGTCCGAGGGGCCGGTTTTCGCAAATGTGATGCGCGCCCATTGCGGGACGGCTGCATCCTGTCACCCCCTGTTCTTCGGCAGCGCGGAAAGTGCCGAGATCGACCGTAGAGGTGCAAGCATCGTACCTGTTCCTCTGCTTTTCTCGGCGCCTCCGGCACTCGGTTTCAGTCTGTTTCGTCCTCCCTGGCGCGGCTGAGTCCGCGCCGTTGATGCGGACCGCCAGACGGTTCATTCAGCATAGTTTCGTGCTGTCTCTTCATCGGCGCATTGCCTGTAATGCTTCGCCCTTTGCGGCGTCTACAGGTTCGCACGCCCACGAAAGGACCACAAACATGCAACTTTCCAATTCACTTATGCGGGAACAGGTGACGCCGTCAGCGACGCAGACCAGCCATTGTTGCTGCCGCGATGTCGCAACAGCAGAACCGCCATGGGGCGACGCTCAGCGCGCGCCCGAAAAGGCGCGCCGGGCAAGTCCGTGCGGCAGCGGCACGCGCTGATTTTCCAGTGAACCGGTGTTTTGCCGTGCATGGCGGACGCCTTCCAACCTCTTGCAAGATAAATAGGACAACTCCGATGAAAATGACGACACTCGTAACGGCTCTTGCCATATCCCTGTCCACCGCTGGATTGGCCAAGGCGGACAGCCACCGTGGCCACGGCGCTCCCCAAGGCAACGACAGCGCGGCCGCCCCGATGGGCGATCAGTCAGATATGATGCAGGGTATGATGCGCATGATGATGCAGATGCACGGCGAACTGATGGGACGTGGCAAGATGGGCGCTCACAGCGACAGGCCTGCCAATGCCATGGGCATGATGGACCGCGACATGATGCAGATGATGATGGGCACCGGCACCCCCGGGACCCGGAAACCTGAGGACATGCGCAGCATGATGATGATGCGCATGACCGAGTTCGATGCGGACGGCGACGGCAACCTGACATTGCCAGAGTTCGAGGCGATGCATGGTGCGATGGTGCGCGAAACCATGGTCGACCGGTTCCAGCATTTGGACGCGGATGGTGATGGCAGGATCACCGGTAAAGAGATGGAAGCGCCTGCGCATCGGATGCAGAGATCTCGGGGTGACGGTCCGATGCACGGAATGACGGAAGGGCAAATGCCGCCCGCCGGAAACTGATCTGACCCCACGCCGGACCGCGTTGGTCTGCAAGATCCGAGACACTCAAGGAAGGAACTCATGATGAAACCCAAAGCAACGTTGCCGGTCCTGCTTCTGTCCACCGCTCTAACGGCGGTTTCGGCTAACGCCGAGACCACGCGCGTCTACATTCCCGAAGGCAGCGCGGATGCGATCCGCATTGTCGATGCCGTGACGGGCCAGGATCTAGGCCGCATTTCGGGTACCGAAGCGGTGCACGGCCTCGCCGGCAGCCCGAATTCCCGCTACCTGGTTGCCGGCAGCTACATGGAGATTGACCGCGAAGACGCCGCCGACATGTCAAGGCCTGTCGCTGTCAGTGACGACGAGCACGCGGCGCACCACGCCAAGCCCAAGAAGGCACTTGGCCCGAGCGATGCCGGTGTCAGCCTGCTATCGGTGATCGACGCTGCAACCGGTGATTTGCTGCGCACTGTCGAGGTGCCGGGTGCCGTGCACCACGTGGCGATTTCGCCGGACGGACGTTTCGCCGTGTCCACGCACCCAAACAGCGACGGCATTTCGGTTGTAGACCTAGACAATTTCGAACTGCTTGCCTGGATCCCCACGGGCTCCATGCCGAACTACGCCATCTTCGGTCCTGATCCAGGCCTGGTTTACATCTCGAATGCCGGGAACGGGACAGTCAGCGAGGTCGATCTTGAGCTAGGGATCGTTCGCCGGAACATGATCGCAGGAGAAGCGCCCGAGCATCTTGCGATGAGCACTGATGGCGGAACGCTTTTCGTTGCGGACGCTGACATCGGTCGGATCGTCGAGATCGATCTGCCAACCGGCAGAGACGTGCGAACCTTCGAGATCGGCGGTGAGATCCATGGCCTGGATATGTCTGAGGACCAGGCTCACCTGTTGGTCGCTGCCAAGGCAACAGATCGTATCGTGTCGATTGACCTTCGGTCTGGCAATGTCGTCGACGCGGTGCTTTCCCCCGCGCCCTACCACCTGACAACGATCTCCGGCACGGGGTCGATCTTCGTGTCAAGCCGCGAAGAGCCCAAGGTCTGGATTGTTGACGCCGAAACGCTGACGGTGACCAGGGAAATCCCGATCGAGGGCGAGGGGCACCAGATGGTCGCGTTGCGCAAATAGACGTTTGCGACGCGCAGCAGGTGAAAAGAGGACGAGATGACTTTCCACGGCCAACCAGCACTCCGCTTTCTCGGCGCCGCCGGAACGGTGACAGGCTCGCGTTATCTGGTCGAGTGGGGAAATCGCCGGATCCTGATCGATTGCGGGCTGTTCCAGGGTTTCAAGCAATTGCGGCGGCGGAACCGGAAGCCCTTTCCGGTGCGGCCAGGTACGATCGACACCGTTCTTCTGACCCATGCGCATCTGGATCACTCCGGCTATCTGCCGGCGCTGTGCCGTGGGGGATTTCGTGGCCGGGTCCTGTGCACGCCGGCCACGAAAGAGCTGTGCGACCTGATCCTGCCCGACAGCGGGCATTTGCAGGAGGAAGAGGCGAAATACGCGCGGCGCAAGAAGTACTCGGACCACAAGAAACCGACGCCTCTCTATTCGCTGAAAGACGCGCAAGCGGCTCTGGAGCAGTTTGACACCATCGAATTCAACGATCGCGTAGACTTGGGCGATGGCATCCATGCCGAGTTCATTCCGGCTGGCCACCTGCTGGGGGCGGGGCAGATACGGCTAACAATCAAAGGCACCACGGTGCATTTCAGCGGCGACCTGGGCCACGACAAGGATCCGCTGATGCGCGCGCCTGTACCCTTCGGTGGGGCGGATGTGCTTGTCTGCGAATCCACCTACGGCAATCGCAAGCACCCTGACATCGACCCCGAGGCGGAACTGACGCCTGTTTTGAAGCGGGTCTTTGCACGGGGTGGCACGGTTCTGATCCCGTCCTTTGCCGTGGGCCGTGCGCAAGGGTTGATGTACCAGATCGGCAGGCTGATGAAGCGCGACGAAATCCCTTATGTTCCGGTCTATCTCAACAGCCCCATGGCGGTGGATGCGACCGAAGTCTACCACCGGCATCACGAAGAGCACCGCGTCGGCTGGGAGGATTGCGTGAACATGTTCCGTGTCGCCAAGCGCGTGAACAGCGTCGAGCAATCAAAGGAACTCAACACCCGGCAGGGGCCGATGATTATAATCTCGGCCAGCGGCATGCTCACCGGAGGACGCATTCTGCATCATCTGGTCAGCTTTGGCCGAGACCGGAGAAATGCCATCCTTCTGTCCGGCTTTCAGGCCGGTGGTACCCGGGGTGCCGCTCTGGCTGGCGGTGCACGCAATTTGCGCATCTTCGGGCGGGATCACCGGATTGACGCCGAGGTGGTTCAGTTGGAGACCTTCTCGGGGCACGCGGATGCCGATGAAATCCTGTCCTGGATGAGCGCCGGTTCCGCGCCGCGCATGACCTACCTGACCCATGGCGAACCCGAGGCCGCAGATACTTTGCGCAGCCGCGTCGCGCATGAGCTGGGGCGCAACGTGCGTGTGCCCGAGCATCGTGAAACCATCCGACTGGACGCTCCGAAATGACGGAACGCCACAATATCTTGCCACTTGTGCGCGCCGAAATCGACACCTACCAGCAGTCGGTTGTCTATATGCACGAGGACTGCCACCTCTGTCGCTCCGAAGGCTTCGGAACACAGACCCGTATCGAGCTCGAAGTCGAGGACAAACGGATCATTGCGACGCTCAACGTGATCACCGGCGGCGACTGGCTGCCGCCGGAAACCGCGGCTCTCAGCAATACGGCATGGGACGCGCTGGCCGCCCAACCGGGTGCTGTCGGCCGGTTTTCGCATCCCGAACCACCTGCATCGACCTCGGCAATCCGCACCAAGGTCTACGGCGGGCGGCTGGATGATGCTGACTGTCGCGCCATTATCGCCGACACCATCAACCGACGGCTCTCGGACCTTGACCTGGCCGCCTTTGTGACGTCCTGCGCCGGAAACCGGATGGACGAAGCTGAAACCATTGCGCTGACACTGGCCATGCAAGACGCGGGTGCACGGCTCGACTGGGGCAAGGGGCTCGTTCTCGACAAGCATTGCGTCGGGGGGCTGCCAGGCAACCGAACGACACCGATCATTGTGGCAATCGTGGCGGCCGCAGGGCAGCTTATTCCGAAGACATCCAGCCGCGCGATCACCTCGCCAGCGGGCACCGCCGACACGATGGAGGTCATGGCACCCGTTGCTTTGGACCAGGCCGCAATGCGGCGTGTCGCTGAATCCGAAGGCGGCTGCATCGTGTGGGGCGGCGGGCTGGACCTGAGTCCTGCTGACGACATGCTGATCCGGATCGAACGCCCGCTCGACTTCGATAGCGAGGGGCAGATGGTGGCCAGCATTCTGTCGAAGAAAGCGGCTGCGGGATCGAGCCACGTGCTGATTGACATGCCGATCGGGCCCACGGCGAAGGTGCGCTCCGAAGAAGCCGCCAGAACGCTTGCCGACAGGCTTCAGGCTGTTGCCACCGCGCTGGGGCAGACACTTTCCATTCATCACAGCGATGGCTCCGCCCCGGTCGGGCGCGGTATAGGTCCGGCGCTCGAGGCGCATGACGTGCTGGCCGTTCTGAGACGCAGCCCACAGGCGCCAACCGATCTGCGGGAACGAGGCCTCGATCTCGCTGGTGCCTTGCTGGATCTCGTTGTGCCGAACGGGCGTGAGCATGCCACGGAACTTTTGGATTCCGGCGCGGCAGAGGCCAAATTCATGGCGATCTGCGCGGCGCAGGGCGGGTTCACAGAACCGGACCAGGCACCACAAATTCAGCCAGTTATCGCCACCCGAGTTGGACGTATCAGCGCAATTGACAATCGTCGTATCGCCAAGATCGCGAAGCTCGCAGGTGCGCCGGGCCGTAGAACGTCAGGCGTATTGCTGAAAACGCGCTTGGGAGACTCCGTCGAAATCGGTCAACCCTTGTTCGAAGTTCATGCGGAGACACAAGGCGAATTGGCGTGGGCGCTGGATTACGCAGCAAGTGGCGACAGCCCGTTCCGCATAGAGGATGCATCATGACACCCCTTATCCTCGCCTTTCCAGAGATGGCAGCCCTGGCCAAAGACCTTGCCGAGTGCACCGGCGCAGAGACGGCAGTCATAGACCTGCACCGGTTCCCCGACGGCGAGAGTCTCGTGACGCTGCCGGACAAGGTGAGCGGTCGCGATGTCATCTTCCTGGCCACGCTGCGCAACCCGAACCCGCTGGCACTGCCGCTGCGCTTTGCAGCGGCCACCGCGCGGGAATTCGGGGCCGTGCGCGTAGGGCTGGTGGCTCCTTACCTTGCCTACATGCGTCAGGACAAACGGTTCGCGCCCGGGCAAGCCGTGACGGCCCCGCTGTTCGCGCAGTTTCTGGACGACGGTTTTGACTGGCTGGTCACCGTCGATCCGCACCTGCACCGCATTCCGTCGCTTGACCGGCTTTTCGGCATTCCCGCAATCCGCGTCAGATCCGCACCGCTCATTGCCCGCTGGATCGCGCGTGAAGTGCCGGACGCGGTTATCCTGGGTCCCGACAGCGAAAGCCAGCAATGGGTGGCCGAGGTCGCACGCATTTCCGGACGTCCCTTTCAGGTTCTCGCCAAAGTGCGGTCCGGCGACAGGCAGGTGGATGTTAGCGTGCCCGAAAGCGACGCATTGAAACACGGGACACCAGTTATCCTGGACGACATCGCTTCGTCCGGACGCACGATGATCCGCGCGATGGAACATCTGATTGCCGCGGGAACTGCTCCGCCGGTCTGCGTGATTATCCACGCAGTATTCGCGGGTCGTGCCTTTGAGGACATCCTTGCCGCGGGCGCAGCGCGCGTGATCACGACGGATAGCATTCCGCACGAGACCAACGCCATATCGCTGGCCGACAGCATCGCTCACGCGTTGTCTGATAGGGTTGAGATACCAATCGGACGGACATTGGGAACGCAAAACGAAATTCGAACGGAGCCGAAGACATGAAGAACCACCAACACCAGGCCGAAACCGAACACAACGCAACCGTTTATGTATGTCCGATGCATCCGGAGGTGCGCCAGGACGGACCGGGCGATTGCCCCAAATGCGGCATGCACCTGGTGCCTGAAAGCGAAGTCGGTGAACACGGGCATCACGATCATGCGCCGGCAGGTGGCGGCGACTATGATACCGTGCCTGAAGACTATACAGGAGCGGTCTATACCTGTCCGATGCACTCCGAGGTGCGCCAGACGCATCCGGGGTCCTGCCCGATCTGCGGCATGGGGCTGGAACTGGAAAATGCGGCCATGACCGAGGACGGCCCCAACCCGGAACTGGTTGATTTCACCCGCCGATTCTGGGTCGGCACGGTTCTGACGATCCCGCTTCTGGTTCTCACCATGGCGCCTTATGTCGGCTTTCCGGGCGTGCGTGACATCTTTGGGGAACGTGCCACGCTCTGGATAGAGCTGGTGCTGGGCACCCCGGTGGTCTGGTGGTGCGGCTGGCCCTTCATGGTGCGTGGCTGGAATTCGTTCCGCACTTGGAACCTCAACATGTTCTCGCTGATCTCGATGGGTGTTCTGGCTGCCTGGGCGTTCAGCGTGGTCGCGGTGCTTGCGCCTGACATCTTCCCCGACGGATTCCGCGATGCAGAGGGGCATGTCGGTGTCTATTTCGAAGCTGCGGCGGTGATTGTGACGTTGGTTCTGCTGGGTCAGGTGATGGAGTTGCGGGCGCGGGAAGGCACAGGCAAGGCGATCCGCGCGTTGCTGGATCTGGCTGCGAAGAGCGCGCGGATCATCCGCGATGATGGAAAAGAAGAGGAAATCCCGCTAGAAGACGTGCAGGCGGGTGACCGTCTGCGCGTGCGTCCGGGCGATAAGGTGCCTGTTGATGGTGTCGTGCTCGATGGCCGATCATCGATCGACGAGAGCATGATCACGGGCGAACCCATCCCTGTCGAAAAAGTTGCCGGAGAGCTGGTTACGGGTGCCACAATCAACGGTACGGGATCATTGGTGATCGAAGCCACACGCGTCGGGAGTGACACGATGCTGAGCCAGATCGTCGAAATGGTGTCGAATGCCCAGCGCAGTCGTGCGCCGATCCAGAAATATGCCGACCAGGTTGCGGGCTACTTTGTTCCTGTCGTGATTTTGATTGCGGTTCTGGCTTTTGTCGCATGGGCTATCTGGGGCCCGGCGCCCGCCTTATCCTACGCCCTGATCGCGGCGGTGGCGGTGTTGATCATTGCCTGTCCCTGTGCTCTCGGACTGGCCACACCAATGTCGATCATGACAGCAACGGGGCGCGGCGCGCAGGCTGGCGTTCTGATCAAGAACGCCGAGGCCTTGGAGCGTTTCGAGAAGGTCGACACGCTGATCGTCGACAAGACCGGTACCCTGACCATGGGCAAACCGAGCTTGACCGCCGTATTGCCCGAGGACGGCCATGACGAAACCGAGGTATTGCGCCTTGCGGCGACGCTTGAGAAAGGGTCCGAGCACCCTCTGGCTGAAGCCATCGTAGATGGTGCCAACGAACGCGGCGTGAAGATGGGCGATGCAGGCGATTTCGAGGCCGTGACGGGCAAGGGGGTCAAAGGCACAGTGGACGGCAAGGCGGTGGCGCTTGGCAACCGCAAACTGGTCGAGGATCTGGGGCTGGAAGCCGGCCATCTGGTCGAGACCGCCAACACCCGCCGCGACGAGGGCGAAACAGTGATGTTCGTGGTTGTCGATGGCGTGGTCGCGGGCCTTGTCTGTGTCTCTGACCCGGTGAAGGAAACCACGCCCGCCGCGCTGAAAGCGCTGCACGAGCTGGGCTTTCGCATCATCATGGCGACGGGCGACAATGAGCGGACCGCGAAAGCCGTGGCCGCGAGACTTGGCATCGACGAGATCCGCGCCGACGTCCTGCCCGAGGACAAGGCGCGCATCATAACAGAATTGCAGGATCAGGGGCGCAAGGTCGCCATGGCCGGCGACGGCGTGAACGACGCGCCGGCGCTGGCGCAGGCGGATGTCGGCATCGCCATGGGCACCGGTGCAGACGTTGCCATCGAAAGCGCCGGGATCACGCTGGTCAAAGGCAACCTCGACGGCATCGTGCGCGCCCGCAGGCTGGCCCGCGCTACCATGCGCAACATCCGCCAGAACCTGTTCTTCGCGCTGATCTACAACGCCAGCGGCGTGCCGGTCGCGGCAGGTCTCCTGTTCCCGTTCTTCGGAATCCTGATCAGCCCGATGTTCGCCGCCTTTGCCATGAGCGCGTCGTCGATCTCGGTGGTTCTGAATTCGCTACGGTTGAGAAGCGCGAGGATCTGAATTTGTGAAGCGAAGCATGACAAACGACGAACCGTTCCCTCGGCCATTGCTGATTATTGGATCCGCGATTGTGATGACCACGGCGGCCGAGGTTTTCTACCTCGTCGTTTGGGGCATGGTTCTGTTCCCGGCAGGCGACTGGGTGGGCAAGGTCGTCTGGACGCTGACATGCGGTCTTGCGATGGGTGCGGTAATCGGAGCCCTCACGCTGCTTTGGGTCGAGCCTCGCTACGCCGGTCGATCAGCATTGCTACGGGCGGCGTTCGTGGTCGTCGTCATCGGGTCCTATTGCGCCTGGCTGTGCAGCCAGATCGACATCCGCTTCGGCTATTTTGGCGGAGCGGAACGAACCTCTCTCTTCATCCTGTCAGGGATCATCCCTGCCGTCGTGGGAGGGCTATTCTATGGTTGGATCGTCGCAAGACCGAAGCGAAATGGGTGCTGACATGATGACGCCGGAAAATTCAGGCATGAGCGGAACCGGTCCCGAAAGCCACCGACTGCGTGACAGGGCCGCACTCTATCGCGCCCATGATCGGAGTTTCGCCGATTGGGCCAGAGGCGCAGGGGTGCTGGTCCATGGCGACCTGACTCAGGTGCGGGTTCACGACATGATCGATGCGCTTCACCAACGCGGAGCCATCCCCGACAAAGCCGCCGGCTACGCAATTCTCAGGGCCGCGGACCAGATCGCAAACGCCGCGATGTGGCTTGTTGTCCACATGACCTATGCTTGTACCGTCCGCAGCGACGGGCAGGCCCTTCGATCGGAGGATTTCAAGCCGAATCCGGACGGTCACACCGGGGGAGCACTCAATATGGTTCCTGCTTATGTTGGCTACCTTGCAGCCAATGCGCTCAGCGGCACGACGCGATCCTGGCTGATGGGCCAAGGCCACTGCGTCGCGGCGATCGACGCGGTGAACCTTATCGTCGACAACATGTCGCCAGCGCAGTCGGAACGGTATGCCTTTTCCGACGACGGGCTGACCAGGCTTGTCCGGGACTTCTACTCCTATGAGATCGACGCCGTAGGGCGACCGTCGTCGCCGCTGGGAAGCCATGTCAATCCGCATACGGCGGGAGGACTGATCGAGGGCGGGTATCTCGGATTTGCAGGACTTCTCTATGGGCACATGCCGGAGCCCGGAGAGCGCCTCGTCGCGTTCTTGAGCGACGGTGCATTCGAAGAACAGCGTGGCAGCGACTGGGTGCCGCGCTGGTGGAGAGCGGACGACACCGGACTGGTCACCCCTATCATGATCGCGAACGGCCGTCGGATCGACCAGCGCACCACAATGGCGCAGGTGGGCGGTGTCGAATGGTTCCGTCGCCATCTTCGCCTGAACGGATTTGACCCGATTGACTTGGATGGCAGGGATCCTGCCGCTTTTGCCTGGGCGATTCTGGATATGGAAGAGCGTCTTGGCGCCTGTGCGGCGGCGGCCCTGCGTGGCGAGCAGTCTTATCCTTTGCCGCTACACTACGGCATTGCCGAGACCACCAAGGGCTTCGGCTTTCCGGGCGCCGGCACGAACCGGGCGCACAATCTGCCCCTTGAGGGAAACCCGAGGACCGATGCCGCGGCACGACGCTCATTCAACGAGGGGGCAAGGAAACTCTGGGTGCCCGTAGACGAACTGGTGACTGCCGCACGGGAGTTGAACAACCATTCGGCAACCGGGCGCGTGAAAGAGCGCGACCATCCTCTGATCGCGCGCACTTTGGTCACAGCCGACTTGCCGGAACCGCCCTGGTCGGCTGCTGCCGAAGGCGAGCCGGCATCTCCGATGGCTGGGATTGATCAGCATTTCCGGTCCATTGTGATGGAAAATCCGAAACTTCGCGTTCGCGTCGGCAACCCTGACGAGATGCGGAGCAATCGGATGAATGCAAGCCTCGACCAACTCAAGCACCGTGTGACCGCTCCAGAGCCGGGGCAGGCGGAATCGGTCAGCGGCTCGGTTATCACCGCTCTCAACGAAGAAGCGGTGATCTGCTCGGTCCTCGCGAACAAGAGTGGTCTGAGTTTGGCGGTAACCTACGAGGCTTTCGCGACAAAGATGCTGGGTGCGCTGCGCCAGGACCTGATTTTCACGCGGCACATGGTTGATTTAGGGCGCAAGCCCTACTGGTTGGGCGTGCCGTTGATCGTTACCTCACATACCTGGGAGAACGGCAAGAACGAGTTGTCGCACCAGGACACGACGGTGGCAGAAACGATGTGGGGCGAGATGTCCGATCTTTCCCGCGTCGTCTTTCCCGTGGACTGGAACAGCGCTACGGCATGCCTCGACGCGGTCTATCGCTCGCGCGGAGCAATCTGGACCATGGTCGTCCCCAAACGGGATGTTCCGAACCGGTTAACTCCTGAATTGGCGAAAAGCGCGCTGAAGGATGGTGCAGTATGTCTTCGTGATGTGGGTGGGGATGCGCCTGAACTTCTACTCGTCGCGACAGGCGCATACCAGCTTGAAGAGGTCCTTCGGGCCTCCTCCCGTCTCGCCAGCCGTGGCGTGGGCCACCGGGTCATTCTTGTGCTCGAGCCAGGCCGGTTTCGCCTCCCACGGGATGACCGCGAACGGGAATACTCTGCTTCGAAGACCGTCACTGAGATGTTGTTTCCTGAATCCGTCAAGGCGCGGGTCTTCCTGTCCCACACCCGACCGGAGCCGTTCTGTGGTCTCGTTCGCCCGCTCGATACAGGTCCACGCACTTCCAGGTTCCTGGGGTTTTGTGGCCGTGGCGGAACCTTGGACACGAACGGCATGCTCTTTGCCAACCGGTCGACCTGGGCGCATGTCATCATGGCTTCCGCAGATGTTCTGGGCCGCCAGGCCGAAGAGTTCCTGACCAGTTCCGAACTTGACGCGGTGAATGGCCGTCGCCCGCCGAAACGTTCTCTCTTTGAGAGGTTTGAGTCATGATCCTTGTTGCGCAACGTCACCATCGCGTGCCGACGTGCCATCCCAAACGAGTTACCGATCCGGACGTTCAAGACGGCTCTCGTGACGCAACGACCAGATTGGAGGGGCAACATTCATGACTCCAGCGAACTCCGTCGAGGTCCCGGCTGACGATCCGCTGGCCTCCGACGCCGGGATACTGAACGCCCACTTGTGCTGTGTTGCCGGACAGGTGCGTTGAATGCTGGCACAGGTTGTGGTCATGATCTCATTTTGACTCAACATTCTCAAAACCGAGAGCAAGGAAAAGAAACGTAAAACCATCTGCTCAAGGTGGTCGTTCTTTCGGCGGTCGCAGGCGCCGCGTCGGTGCTGGCGCTGCCATCGGACGGAGGCATGGCCCAGACGCTGCGGGGCGGACGATTGATGCCGACAAGGGATACGACCAGAGGGCGGGAACCGGTCGGGTCCAAAGGATGGACCGTCTGCCACTCAGTGAATGGGATCGGAGGGGTGGGCGCACGGCCCTTCGCCGCCGAGTAGATGGACGCCGTGATGAACCCCTGCGAGTTCACCGCAGGCATGTCGCGAGCGTCAGTCAAAGCAGTGCCGCGCATTGTGTAAGTTCACTCATGTCCGGACCTACCGCTTCTTTCCTGGCAGATGGTGTTAGGCCCGGCGTCGCGCCTTGGTCGAGATCGCGTGGACTGCGATTTTGAAGTCAAGGCAAAGACGTCGGAAACAAAAAGACGACAACAAATTATGCCTGCGAGCCTGGACGTGCCTCAGGTCGGCGCGAAAGTGGGGATTGCGCCTCTCTTGACATCAACGGCCATGCTCTTGCCTTCCGATGCCGTGGTGAATGGCTGGTTTCGGCTGTGCTGACATTGAAAATTCACGTCAAAATAGATAGGATCTAGTGACATACCTTATGCGCTGTGTTTCGATGGCGCCCGCTTAGGGTTTGCAACCAAGAATACTGTGAAATGGCGGCGTGCGGCCATGTCGGAAAGCAAAGATCATCTCCCGGACGACCCAGACACAGACCAGTCCGGTCTGGAAGCCACCCTGTCGGCGAACAGAAACGCGTTTTTGGGGTTTCTGATCAAACGCTTGGCGAACCGGGCGGATGCGGAAGATGTTTTGCAGGAATTCTGCATCCGCGTTCTGGCACGTAAGGATCAGCTGCGTGAGGCGGATCGCATGGATGCCTGGCTCTATGCAGTTTTGCGGTCCGCTCTGAATGATCATTACCGCAAGTCGGGCCGATCGAGGCGTCTGAAGGATGCGGTCGCACAGGAGGCGCAATCCGCCGTTGTGATGGATGACCCGATCGAGGATATGGACGTGATCTGCACCTGCGTCAAAGGGCTGGTCAGTGAGTTGCGCCCAAGAGATGCCGAATTGATCCGCCGCATCGATATCGACGACGATGACCGGGCGGCGGTGGCCGCCGATCTGGGTTTGAAACCCGGAACGCTGAATGTCCGCCTTCACCGCGCCCGTGCCGCATTGGGTGACGCTCTTCTGGCTCATTGCGGGCCGTGCTGCCGTCACGGTTTTGACGATTGCTCCTGTCCACCTGTCGGATGCGAACACCCTACTGACGAGACGGAATGCAGGGACAAACACCTGTCTTCCTGACCGGGAATGTAACGCCCGGGCACAAACGGCGTCTACCTTTCGACACCGCTTCGGGAGGATCGCATGACCAAGGACCCTCAAGACTCGCAGGCGATAGCCCTGCTTCTTTCGGATGTGTTCTGCGAATGTGGTGACGTTGTGCAGGCCGATGTGGGGAGATTGTCGGGCGAGCTGTTTGTGAAGGTCGACGTCGAAGGCTGGAGCCTTCGGTCCGCGGCGGATGCAGTCGGGCTTAGCACAGGTGACGCCAAAACGGTTCTTTTCCTGTTTCGCCGCCAAATGGCCAGTGCCCTTGTCGGATCCGTGCTTGCGGCACGTGTGACAGACAGCGATCAGGCACGGGGAAATGGGGCGCAGAGCGGACGTCTTTGACGGCCCCGGAACTGGCGCGCTTGCGCACGCGTGTAATGACAGGTTGGTGAGAGCGTCTTTCTATATGAACCCTGCAAACAGCGTTCATGAATAAAAGGAAGACAGCCATGTTCGGAATTCTCATTCTCTTTGGTGCCGTAGCCTCGGGACTTCTCGCAAGCCGAATAATCGAGGCAATGCGGGATCGCTTTATTGTCGAGGACGCTCTGGTGGCGATCCCGGTGGACGCTCCGGACAACCGGGGAAAGCGTTGACGGCAAGGATGACCTTGCCGGCAGGGCGCACTGTCAAGGCCGCGTCGAGGCCATGGCGAGGCGTTGAAAGACCAGAGCCTTGGCCAGGTCACTTTCGAGCGCGTCCTGTCGCGATACTGCGATCAAGGTGCAAAGAGTGCCAACAGCAAATGCGGGAAACGCAATGACACATGACACGATCCTTCGCGCCACGAAGCCGGGACGCCGTGCTCCGGTTGCGCTTTGGCTTCTGGATGGTGCGCTGCGCAGGCTGGTTCGGAGCGGCACGCTCGACCTGTGTTTGCCCGATGGCGAGACCAGGCGCTACGGAACGGGATGTCCTACGATTGCGGTCGTTGTCCATGATTGGACGACCCTGCGCCGGATCGCGTTCCATCCTGACCTTGCGCTGGGTGAGGCGTATATGGAGGGGGGGCTCACGGTAGAGAAGGGTGATGTTTACGGCCTGATCGCGCTGTGTCTGGAGAATTTTCGCAACGCCCGCGTCCCGTGGCTGTGGCGTTTGCGCGACCGCATTCGGATGACGTTCAGACGAGTCAAGATGCACAATCCGGTTTCGCGCTCGCGTCGCAATGTTGCTCATCACTACGATCTGGGCGACGACTTTTACGATCTCTTTCTTGACCCCGAACGGCAGTACTCCTGCGCCTATTTCGAGACGCCCGACGACAGCCTCGAAGCCGCGCAGGCTCAGAAGATGCGCCACATCGCTGCCAAGTTGCGCGTGCAGCCTGGTCAAACCGTACTTGACATCGGGTCTGGCTGGGGTGGTTTGGGGACGTATCTGGCCCGTTCGTCGGGCGCGCAGGTGACCGGGGTCACGCTGTCGGCGGATCAGCAGAAATACGCCACGGATCGGGCGCGACGCGACGGGCTGGACGACCGGGTCCGCTTTGATCTGCGCGACTATCGCCAGCAGGCGGGCCGCTTTGACCGGATCGTGTCGGTGGGCATGTTCGAACATGTCGGCGTCGGGCACTACGGCGCGTATTTCGCCAAAATCGTGGACCTTCTTGAACCAGAGGGTGTGGCGCTTGTGCATACGATCGGCAGTGCCCGCCCGCCGCGCGCTCCCGACCCGTGGATCTCAAAGTACATCTTTCCGGGCGGCTATGTACCATCTCTTTCGGAAATCATCCCGGAGGTTGAACGGGCTGGTCTTGTCGTCGCAGATATTGAAGTGCTTCGCCTGCATTATGCCGAAACGCTGCGAGCGTGGCGGCACCGTTTCATGGCGCGTTGGGACGAGGCAGCGGCGCTTTATGACGCGCGCTTTTGCCGGATGTGGGAGTTTTATCTCGCGTCCTGTGAAGCCGGGTTTCGCCATAACCGTCTGGTCGTGTTCCAGATCCAGCTTGCCCACCAGTTGGACGCTGTTCCGGTGACGCGCGACTATATTGACGCTACGAAACCGTTTCTTCCCGATATAAGCGGCGGTGAGCCTATGGATGGCGTGACGCGAGATGCACGCAAAAAGTGCAAGGTCGCCGCCGAATGACCTTCCGCAAATCGTCGCTGATCATTCTGGTGATGTTCCTGTGGGCGGTCTGCTTTCCTCTTATCGTGGCGGGATTTGCCTATGCACCGCATCTGACCTTCGCGGCCTTGCGCGCTTTTCTTGCCGGAACGGCGCTTGTGGCCCTGGGGATGATACTTCGCCGACCCTGGCCGCGAGGCCGGGGGGTATGGTTCGGACTTGTCGGCATCGGTCTTGGGGCCACGTCGCTTGGATTTCTGGGCATGTTCATGGCATCTGAGTTCATCTCGCCCGGGCTTGCCACGGTGCTGGCCAATGCGCAGCCGCTGATGGCTGCGGCGCTTGCGATTGCGATGCTGGGTGAGCGTTTGGGCGGGCGCGGCAAGGCAGGCCTCGCCTTGGGCTTTGTCGGTATCGTGCTGATCGCCGCGCCACAGTTTCAGGCATCCGCCGAAAACGCGTTCGGGCTTGGTGCCGCCTACATTCTTTTGGCCGCCGTGGGCATCACGATCAGCAACGTCCTGATCCGCGCGCTGGCGGAACGTGTCGATACCCTGATGGCGATGGGAAGCCAGATGCTGATCGGTGGGATCCCCCTCATGCTGGGTGCGTTTCTTTTCGAAGACCCGATGTCGGTGACGATCTCGCTGACTTTCGTGTTGATACTGTTTGCGATCAGTCTTTTCGGCACATCGCTTGCCTACTGGCTGTGGAGCGAGATTTTGCGAACGACCGACCTTAGCCGCGCCAACGCCTTTGCGTTTCTGGTGCCCGGCTTCGGGCTTGCCATGGGCGCGGCCTTTTTTGGAGAAACCATCCGACTTCTGACGGGTCTGGGCATTCTTGTCACGCTTGTCGGCATTGCCATGACCAACATGGATCGCCCCGATCCCGTTCAGACATCTGATGCCTCTGTGTAGTCGTCTTCGGAAGCCAAATACCGAAGATCTGTAATGCATCGGGCTCCGGGGCGTCTTTGTCAGTAAGCGCTGTTGCCCGCGCTTACTGAAAAAGGAGGTCCCGACATGACGCATATCAGTGACACACCTCGCCCTGCGCGCATCCCAGTTCAGGCCTTGGGCTGGAGCTTGGGTATTTTCTTCGCGATCACCTATACAACCTGCGTGGTTTTCGATCTGGCCTTTCCCGGCCAGAGCATGACCAGCCTCTGGAATCCGCTTCTGCCGTGGGTCGATGAAATCAGCCTTGGAGACTACGCGCTCGGGATCGTTGAAACCCTGCTGTATGGCTGGTTCGTCGCGCTGATCTTCGGCCCGTTGTTCAACTTCTTTGCCCAGCGGAGCGCGTGATGGCCAAGACCAATTCCCCAAAGCGCCAGCTCAGGCCGGTTGCGGCAGAACCGGGCGTCCCTGTGGGCGTCCGTCCTGCGCGATCCCGGCATATCGCGTTTCACGCGCGCCGATGATGTCAAGCTGACGATCGGAGCGCGATGGCAACCCCCAACCTGGAAAAGGACACAGGATCATGAAGGCAAAAGACATCATTCAGACCGGCGTCATCTCTATTCGTGACGACGGAACGGTCGAGGAGGCCGTCACGTTGATGCTGGACAATCACATCAGCGCGCTTCCGGTTCTCGACAGCGACGACAGGCTGGTTGGCCTTATCAGCGAAGGCGACCTGATGCGGCGGATGCGCGACAGCACCGCGCCGCGCCGATCGTGGTGGCTGGAGTTTTTTTCCAGCACGGAGGATGCGCGGGACTTCGTCAAGGCCCGCAGTCACAAGGTCGCTGACGTGATGACCCGCGATCTTATCACGGTCGATGAGGACACACCGGTGGGCGAGATTGCCCGAACGCTTGAAACGCGCCGCATCAAGCGGGTGCCGGTTCTTCGGGACGGCAAGCTCGTCGGGATCGTATCCCGGGCCGACCTTGTCCGTGCGCTGGCGCAGTCGACGGAGGGAAAACTGCCCTTGCCCACGCTTGAAGACGAACCGCTGCGCGCGGCGGTGGTGGCCGCGATTGCCGAAGTTCCCGGCGCGTCGGTCAACCAGATCAATCTTGTGGTCGAGAACGGAACCGTCTCCGTCTGGGGCATTGCCGAAAGCGATTTTGTCGAAAACGCGATCCGGGTCGCTGCCGAAAATGTCGATGGAGTCCGGTCCGTCGAGATCCACATGGGGCGCCTGCAAGCATGGGCCTATGGGATCTGAGCAGGCCAACGATGGCTTGCTGATATGCTGCAATCAACTGTGCGTGTGAGGTCAAAAGCAAAGACGCATGCCGGAAGTTTGACATGGATCAACGTACCGAAGTCGGAGGCTGCGCTACACTCTGTGCAACCGAGGGTGACCAGTACACGAAGCTGGGGGCCGAAAGCACTTGGAATGCTTTTGCCACATGGCCTTTGAATATGGTGGTTGTCTACTTGCGTTGCCCTAGCGTGTGGGAAAACACAACGCCCTGCATCTTGGACGTCAGCGGCAAGGGCATCTTTCTGGCGAACGATCGTTAAATGCCGAAATCATGGATGAAACGGCAAGTCGAAAGGAGACGGACTTACACGTGGCTTTGGAATGGGCTTTGGCGGGATCTGGATGGTCCCCGTGTCGAGTCGCGCGGTTCTCGTAATTGCCGCGCTGATCAACCGCCCCAGAAAATGAAAGGCCAGGAAAGGGGCGACACGACAGACCGCGTGTTGCCCGACGCAACGATCAACTAGGAGGAGAAGTCAAATGAACCGGAAAATGGTTTTTGCGCAGTTGGTGTTACCCGCTTTCTTCGCTTTGCCTGTTCAAGCACAAGAGGCTGGGCAGGGCATGTCCGCGATGATGGGAAGCCGACTGATGGCCCCCAAATTCGACGCAAGTCTCGGTCGCGAGTTGTTCGCATCCAAGGGCTGTGTCGTTTGCCATTCCGTCAACGGCATCGGTGGTGAAGATGCACAGCCTTTTGCGGCGGAATACATGGACGAAATGATGAACCCCTTCGAGTTTGCGGCGCGCATGTGGCGCGGGGCCCCGTTCATGGTTAAACTGCAGGAGGAAGAACTGGGGGCCCAGATTGATCTGACGGGTGAAGAGCTCGCCGCGATCATTGCCTTTGTGCACGACGCTGAAGAGCAGGCGCGCTTCAGCATGGATGACATTCCACACGAAATTGAAGATCTGATGGATAGCCACGACGACGGGGAAGACGATCACTAGGCGAAAGACGACAAAAACTCAGATTGACGGACAGGCGCTGAAATCCGCGAATTAAGCTGTAATGGTTGCCGCCGCTGAGCGTCTACTGTGTGAACCTTGAAAATGGAGGTACCCATGAAGGACGATACAGTGACGCAAATGCTGCAAAACCCCGAAGCAGGGAATGGCGGATGTTGTTGCAGCGGTTCAAAAGGCGCGGCGAAAGGCATGGATCATCCAGTTGGCGCGGTTGAAAAACCATCTGCGAAGCCAGAGACACCGGAAAAAAGCGGAGGCGGGTGTTGCGGGCCTAGCTGAAGCGCGAAGGCGTGTTTCCGGGCCAAGCTGTTGAGGACACGTTTCGAAACCGAGACGACGCGGAATCCCAATTGCGCGCCGACAAAACCAACTGAGCGCAGTGAGCTATGAGAAAAAGCCGCGCATATCCCACTGACCGTTTGGAGTTATTTGAAATGGAAACGCCTGACCATCAGGGCAAACCGCAAGACGAGCCGATGCCTGCTGTGCCCTTCTGGAAATCCCGCGCCGGTATCTATCTGATCGTCGCGCTGGTGCTGGGCGGTCTGCTTCTCGGCTATGAACACCGCGCGCATATCTTCGCCAGCCAGTGGGTTTTGTTTCTGCCCCTGTTGCTGTGCGTTGTGATGCATTTCTTCATGCATGGTGGTCACGGAGGCCACGGCGGGCATGGTGGCCATGGGTCGGGAAATGACAAATCATGACCGACCCGGGATCGTCTTACGGCCTTTGGCTGCTCGTGTTCATCAATTCGGCGGTCTTCATTCTGTTCGCGTTCAGCTTCTTCAAGCCACAAACATCGCGTGACTGGCGCAGCTTTGGCGCCTTCAGCGCCTTCATCATCGCGCTTTTTGTGGAGATGTATGGGTTTCCGCTGACGATCTTCTTCCTGTCGGGCTGGCTTCAGTCCAACTGGCCCGGGATCGACTGGCTTGCGCATGACAGTGGGCACCTTCTGGAAATGATGTTCGGCTGGGAAGCGAACCCGCATTTCGGACCTTTCCATCTACTGAGTTTCGCACTCATCGGTGGGGGCTTCTGGTTGATTTCAGTGGCCTGGCACCACCTTTGGTCCGCGCAGCGCGCCGGGCGATTGGCGGTCACGGGTCCCTATGCCCGGCTGCGGCATCCGCAATATGTAGGGTTCGTTCTGATTTTGGCGGGGTTCCTCGTGCAATGGCCGACGATCCTGACGCTTGCGATGTTCCCTGTGCTTGTCTGGATGTACGCGCGACTTGCCAAAAGCGAGGAAGCCGACAGCCGGGCCCGATTTGGCGCGGCCTGGGACAGATATGCAGAGGATGTTCCGGCGTTTCTGCCAAAATGGGGTGACGCGGCCCCGCAGTAACGCGATTTCACCAAACGAGGAATTCGATCACAGGGCGGGACGATTTGACCTCTGCCATGGTTTGGTTGACAGTTGAGGCAATTCATTCTGCCGATGCTCGCCAGACTGACGGTACGAACAATCGGCTGCGGTCGACGTGAAAACAGAACATGACGGGACAGGCTATGAAACACGACCACGGCAGCGACGGTTACAAGAAGAATTCCATCACCCTGGGCGGCGCTGTTGCCATGGGGACCGGGGTCATGATCGGGGCAGGGATCTTTGCCCTGACCGGCCAGATTGCCGAATTGGCCGGGCCGCTTTTTCCCATCGCCTTCATCATCGGCGCGATTGTCACCGGGTTCAGTTCCTACAGCTATATCAAGATGTCGAATGCATGGCCTTCGGCCGGGGGGATCGGGATGATCCTGCAAAAATGCTACGGACCCGGCGGGATTGCCGCGGGGGCGGCGCTTTTGATGGCGCTCAGCATGGTGATCGCGGAAAGCCTCGTGGCGCGGACCTTTGCGACATATCTTTTGCGGGCCTTCGATATCGAGGGCGGGCCGCTTGTGCCCATCCTTGCCGTCGGGGTGATCCTGTTTGCCTTCCTTGTGAACATCGCGGGCAACCGGTCGATCGGGCTGTTTTCGATGGTCATGGCCGCAATCAAGATCGGGGGCATCGCGCTCTTCGGGATTGCGGCCCTCTGGTCGAGCGGGATCGACTTCGCTGCGGGTTCGCAGGACACGGGTGATTTTGGCGCGATGGGGTTTGTGGCCTCGGTTGCGCTGGCCATTCTGGCATTCAAGGGGTTCACGACAATCACCAACAGCGGTGCCGAGATCACCCACCCCAATCGCAACGTCGGGCGCGCGATCATCATTTCGATTGCGCTGTGCGTGGTCGTCTATCTGCTCGTGGCCTTCGGTGTCGGCTCCAGCCTGACCATCGACGAGATCATCGCCGCCAAGGACTATTCGTTGGCCGAGGCGGCGGAACCGGCCTTGGGGCAGGTGGGCTTTCTGCTGACGGTCCTGTTGGCCGTCGTCGCCACGGCGTCTGCCGTGCTGGCGAGCGTCTTTGCGGTCTCGCGGATGCTGGCGATGCTGACGGACATGAAGATGATCCCGCACAGCCATTTCGGCATGTCGGGGCCGATCCAGCGGCATACGTTGGTCTATACCGTGGTCATCGCGTCCTTCCTTGCCGTGTTCTTTGACCTGAGCCGCATCGCGTCGCTGGGCGCATTCTTCTACCTGATCATGGATATGGTCGTGCATTGGGGTGTCTGGCGCTACCGCCGGGCAGAGATCGGTGCCTCGGGTGTCGTCATTCTTGCAGCACTCGGATTTGATGCGATCGTTCTGGTCGCGTTCACTGCCATGAAACTACAAAGCGATCCCGCGATTGTCGCCTACGCGGCCCTTACGATCGCGGGAGTTTTTCTGTTCGAACGCGCCTACCTGTCGCGCTGGATCGCGCCGCAAGATGAACCCGCCCACAGTTGACGGACCATGTCACACACTCGGTTCGCGATGGACGGCGTGCGGGGCTCGCCATGCTTGGCGGACTTGCGCTGGGTATGTTTGCCGCGAATTCGCCGTTGTCGGAGGTCTACGCGCTGATCCATCATCTGCCTGTGCGGGTGGGGCCAGTTGCATGGGGAATGGGGGTGCCCCTGATCGAGTGGATCAATCAGGGTCTTCTGACGGTCTTCTTCTTTCTGATTGGCCTGCACACAAATCATGATCTGACCCAAGGCAAGCTGTCCAAACCCGGAGCGGCCCTGCTTCCGGCAAGCGCGGCGCTTGGAGGCATGATCGTGCCAGCGGTGATTTAT
The DNA here is from genome assembly GCA_964389425.1 of uncultured Roseovarius sp. Classification (GTDB taxonomy): domain Bacteria; phylum Pseudomonadota; class Alphaproteobacteria; order Rhodobacterales; family Rhodobacteraceae; genus Roseovarius. The sequence continues at coordinate 9,006 of CAYMEC010000040.1, read as the reverse complement.
CTCGGATTCAATCTAGGAGACCCTGTTGCCTTGCGCGGGTGGGCGATACCGATCGCAACAGACATCGTGCTGGTTCTTGGTGTCCTTTCGATTGTTTCAGGGCAGGTGGCACCCGCGACAATCGCCTTTGCAATGGCGGCAGCGATTTTTGACGACCTCGGGTCAGTGGCTGTCATTGCCCTGTTTTACGGAGACTTCGATCAGCTTTGGCCGCTTTGGTTGGTGGCGGGCGGCCTCGCAGGTCTGCTTGTGCTCAACCGAGCCCGAAAGGCCTCTCTCGTGCCCTACGTCGCCTTGGGCTGCGTTCTGTGGGCGGGATTGATCAAGACCGGCATCGAAGGGGCCATAGCCGGGGCCATCGTCGGGTTCTCCCTGCCGCTTTCGTCGTTTCCGTCAAAAGCAGCAGAGGGCACCGAGCGACGCATTTCGCCATTTGCCCTGTTCTTTGTTGTCCCGATCTTCACCTTCTTCAACGGTGGCGTCGTGCTGGATTTTGTTCCCGCTGACTCACAGGCAAGGTCCGTGGCAATCGGCATCATGATCGCTTTGATTGTCGGAAAGCCTTTGGGAATTCTGGGCGGAACACTTTTGGCGCTTCGTCTGCGCATCGGAACCCTGCCGCCCGACTTGTCGATGCGGGACGTGTTGGGGGTCGCGCTGCTGGCGGGTGTCGGTTTCACCATGAGTTTGTTCATCGTGGGCGCGGCGTTTGATGCAACCCCGATCGCCGCAACGGCAAAGCTCGCAGTTGTGGGCAGTTCAGTTGTCGCCGCATTGCTCGGCATGATTGCGTTCAAGATCCGCTGATCGGTTGAGCGCCTCGCAAACAGGAAGAACGCGGATCAGGCAGTCTGCAAGAGCCCGTTGAGGGCCCCGACACCGGCGAGAAACCTTGGATGACCTATCGGGGCGATATCACGGTCGGTGACGTCGCCAAAGATCTGACGGCGGGTGTGGGAGGCGCTTTTGGTGCCAAACCCTGATCCGGTCGGGTCTCTGTCAGAGGGTCTGCGCGATCGGTCCTTTCGTTTGATCTGAACCTGTCAAACGCCCACATTCCGCCCTTGGCGGAAAACCTCAGCCGTGGTCTATTGGCCGGGAGATGGCGAAACCGACCCGATCAGCAGCAGCGGAGAATTGCGCAAGTTACGCCGGAAACTGTCCAAGGATCGGGGAGCAGCTCATTTTTTCAGGGACATTGCGACGCGGCACGTCCAGATGCCTCGATGCTTCAGCACGTCTCTCAATTTCCGGAGCGAAAGCGGACAACGGATCCACATTAATACTGAAAGGCGGATGCATAATGTGCTACCAATGTAACCGATGGCGAGACGCCACCAGGGGATCCCCCGCAATGATTGCTGTAAACCGCGCGACAGGAGGGTGTGTCCATGAAAGTTAAGACTTTTTCCGATCTTATCGTCTGGACGCGGGAAGTTCATCACAGGCTTGCTGAATGCATGGCCCATTGTTCGACGCAATCCGAGCGAGAACTGGCCAAAATGCTGTTGACGTACCTAGCCGACCACGAGGCTACGTTGGAAAAAATCGTCGATGGCTTCATGAAACGAGCCGATCCTAAAGCGCTCAACACGTGGGTGTATGACTATTTGGAAAAACAGCCGATCGACCCTCACCGTACCTGCGACGCACCTTTCGCAAAGATGAGTGTGGACGAGATTTGTGAAGCGGTCTTCGACTTGCACAATCAGGTCATCGCTTTGTATCGGTACTTGCTGGGACGTGCTGAGATTCCGGAAGCGCGCGAACTTCTTCAGGCCCTGCTGGATATGGAAGAGCACGAGACCATGCGACTGGCTCAGCAAACCAACCGCATCCGGTTCATGTAGGTCAAAGAAGCAATCGTGAACCTGACGCACGGGATACGATCGCAGCATGTTCGCTTGGGGATCCACGTCAATGTACCTTGATCTGGCAATACTATGAGGTCCCCGGTTGAACACTGTGGGTCCGCAAACGCGACGTTTATCTTGATCTGTTTGAAGGATGGCTTTGAGGAATGCCGGTTCCCCCGCCTATGACCTGGAGTTGTGCGCGAGCAAGGAACGAAAAACGCCGCAGGACAGGCTGCGGTGCGGTTTGCGTGGCCCTTCACCGCGATGAAAAATTGCAAAGCGATCCCGCGATCGTTGTTTTCACCCTGCTTGCATTCCTGATAACCTGCCTTTTTGAACGGATGTATTTGCGCGCGTGCGTTGCAATGGCAGCAGATTGGCGATTTCGATCCTGCACAAAGAAAGAGGCCCTGAATCGATGATTTCATTTGCGCTAAACGCCTGGTGGTTCCGGCATGTTCTGGTGGTGATCTTTGCATTGCTTGCCACTGCGCTGTTCCTGTACAGCCGTGCGGAATGGTCCCCGATGCATCGCTGGAACCGGGCGATCGGGGACGTGTCGCTGGTTCTTATCGCGTTGGCGATGATGCTTGGGCCGCTGTCACGTCTTTGGCGTGGTGCGGCGCGTGTCTTGCCTTACCGGCGGGAACTCGGGATATACGCCGTTCTTCTGGCCTTCGTTCACGCGACGATCATCCTGTTTGGGTGGGTCGAACTGGATCTAATGCGCCTGTTCGGCTTCGAATTCCACCCTGGGCTACAGCGCTATGTGATGGTCAGCCATGGATTTGCCCTTGCAAATATTCTGGGCCTTCTGGGGTTGATATACGGTCTCGTTCTCGGGCTGACATCAAATGACGCCAGTCTGAGGCTTTTGGGGAGCAATATTTGGAAATTCGTGCAGCGCGGGACGTATGTGCTTTGGTGGCTGAGCGTCGCGCATACCGCATATTTTCTGTTCATCCATTTTCTGGATTACCACCGGCGAACGCCTGAACCGAACTGGGCGCAATGGCCTTTCGTTGCGCTTGTCGCCGTTGTTCTCGGCTTGCAGATTGCAGCGTCCGCAGCGACGTGGCGAAAGTCCGTTGGTGGCGGGGCAAGGCCAACCGTTGCCGAATAGCGTGACGCCTTCCCTTTAGTGGCGTTTTCATCACCCGACGTAGATGCCTGAATTGCTGGAACAATCCTCTGCGTTCGGGACAGGCTGCCCGTCCCAAAACACTGCGCCGCCGCGAACAGGAAAGACGCCGGCCAGATGACCAGTAATGGCCCCTTCATTGCCTTGACACCAACGCGAAACCGTAGCTGTCGGGTTGGGGGGTTATTTGCGATCCCGAAGGATGTGTATGTCGCGTCGGTCAACCTACATTTCGACGTGGTGTACTGTGTCTGACCTCGGGACCGATCGGTCTGATCCAAGGGTTTGAAACCCAAAGCTCTGGGTCATTTTCTGGTCGAATGGAAGACATCGCGGCCGGATGCTGCTTCTCGAAGGATCGGCTTTCGTGTAAACGGTCTTTCCGCTTGCGTTTGATGATCCCACCTATTGCGATAAAACAGGGGGCATCGGTCCAAAGACTCGGTCTAAGGGTGGGCGCACACAGGCGGCAGTGACGTCAGACGAGACAGGAACAGGATCGTGCTACAGGCAATCTATGACTGACGAAAACAAAAAGTATAGCGTGCGCGACGCGTCGCGCTTGTCGGTCGCCCCTATGATGGATTGGACGGATCGTCACTGCCGGTTTTTGCACCGGCAGTTTTCAACCCATGCGCTGCTTTACACCGAAATGGTCACAGCGCCTGCGTTGGTCAGGGGTGGGGCCTTGCATTTGCTGGATCATTCGCCCGAAGAGCATCCTGTCGCCTTGCAATTGGGCGGGTCGGACCCGCACGAATTGGCGGAGGCGGCAAAGCTGGGGCAAGAGGCGGGTTATGTGGAGATCAACCTCAATGTTGGGTGCCCTTCGGATCGGGTGCAGTCGGGCACGTTCGGTGCAGTGCTGATGAAAGAGCCGGGTTTGGTCGCGGAGTGTTGCGCGGCGATAAGGGAGGCCGTCGATGTAGAGGTCACCGTCAAATGCCGGATCGGGGTGGACGATCAGAACCCGACGGAGGTGCTGCCCGACTTTCTGGCACAAGTGTCGGAGGCAGGCGTTGAGCGCGTTATCATTCATGCGCGCAAAGCGTGGCTTCAGGGGCTTTCCCCTAAGGAAAACAGGGAGATACCGCCGCTAGACTATGATCTGGTGGTGGCGATGAAGGCACAATTTCCGCATTTGCATGTGTCGATCAACGGGGGGATCAGCACGTTGGAGGAGGCGGAGGGTTTGCTGAAGCGAGGGCTTGATGGCGTGATGTTCGGGCGCGTCGCCTATCACCAACCCGCCGACATTCTGGCGGACGCGGATGCGCGGTTTTTCGGGGGCGCGGAGGAGCCCAAACGCGCGGAGGATGTGGTGCGCGCGATGCTGCCTTATATTGACCGCCACCTCGCAGGCGGCGGGAAGCTGCATCAGGTCACCCGCCACATGCTGGGGGTGTTTGCCGGTCGCCCCGGGGCGCGAGCGTGGCGACGGATGCTTTCGGAAGGGGCCACGCGACCCGGCGCGAGCAAAGACCTCGTTCTGGCCGCGCTGGCAGAGGTGGAGATGGCAGGCGCTTCGGCCTAGCTACGTCACGTGGGAGGACACATGATCGACGCGCTTTTCGACAAGGGCTGGGTGAAATTCCCCAAGGACGCGACCCTTGCGCCTTGGATCGAGGCTGCGCGCGAGGCGGCGATTGAGCGTGTGAACGATCCGGACGAACGCCGCGTGTGGCTGCACTGCGAAGGGACGTGGTTCGTCGGTGTCGATACACTGCCCAGTGATGCGGAGGGTGCGGTGGGGCAAGCGGGCCCGTTGACCGGTATGGCCTATCACGCGGCACGAGAGATTTATGGCTCTTTGCCGCTGCACCCCGGACAGGTGTCGGTGATGTATCCCGGCTATCCCCGCCCGAGGGACGGAGAAAGCGAGGCTGCGTTTCGGTATCGTGAGAAGTGGGATGCGGCCCATGTGGACGGGCTGCTGGGTGTGGGGCACCCCAAGAAGCGGATGCTGAAAGAGCAGCACGCCTACATTCTTGGCCTGCCCCTGACGGCCTGTGATGACAAGGCGAGCCCGCTGGTTGTCTGGGAAGGCAGCCACACGATGATGAAGCGCGCATTTGACGAGGCGTTGGCGCACCGGCCCCCGGACACATGGGCGGACGTGGATCTGACCGCGATCTATCAAGCGACCCGTGCGGAGGCGTTTGAAACCTGTCCGCGCGTCAAGGTCACGGCAGAACCGGGGGAGGCCTATCTGGTGCACCGTCTGGCGCTACATGGCGTTGCGCCTTGGGAAGACGGGGCCGAGGCGCCGGATGATGGGCGCATGATTGCTTACTTCAGACCGGAATTGCCGCCCGATACAAGAGGGTGGCTGGATCTGCCGTGAATGCCCGAGCTTTCGTGATGAGCTTCACCCGCGCGCCAGACGCGCGGACCGGCCACCGCGGCGTTTGCGCAGCAGTCCTGCGCGATCGGGCAACCCATCCATGATCTCCCGCCGGGTTTCCGGCCTCATGGAGGACCAATCCCGGATTTCGTCTGTCGTGCGGTAGCACCCTGTGCAAATCCCCGCATCGGGATGCACTACGCAAAGCCGCACGCAGGGGCTTTCAATTTCGTTCCGGGTCCAAACGGGTGGAGTGTTCATGTGCCTGCCCTGATGTGAAGCAATCGATCCAAAGCGCCTTGCAATATGTACGTGGCTGCGACCGAATCGATGATCTCTTTGCGACGTTTTCGCGTCAAATCAGCCTCAATCAGGGCCCTTTCCGCGGCCACGGTCGACAGGCGTTCATCCCAGAAGCCAATGGGCAGGTCGGTCAGGGCTGACAGGTTGCGGGCAAAGGCGCGTGTGGATTGGCAGCGCGGCCCCTCGGACCCGTCCATGTTGCGGGGCAAGCCGAGGATAATCCCGGTGGCGTCTCGGTCCTGTGCGATGTCCAGAATCGCGGTGGCATCGAGGCCGAACTTCTTGCGTTTGATCGTGACCACCGCGTTCGATCCTTGCAAGAGCGCGTCAGACGCGGCGACCCCGATGGTCTTTTCGCCCAGATCCAGCCCCAATATGGGCCGCATCGGCGCAAGGGCGGTGGCAAATTCGGAGATATCGTCGACGATCACTCCAACACCCCGGCGCCGTCTGCGGCTTCGCGCAAAATGGTGAGGGCCGCATCATCCCTTTCGAATGTCTTTTGCGCTTCTTCCCAGATGGCGCGGGCCTGACCGGTATTGCCCAATACACCGTGGGAGCGGATAAGCCGGGCCCATTCCTCCGCAGTGCCGCCTTGCGTGGCCAACCGCGCGCTGAGGCTTGCGACCATGTCGCGGATCATGTCCGGCGTTGTTTCACCCTGTATATCGGGCAGGTCATATTGCACGCCAGCCCGCAAAGCGACTTCACTGATACGGTTCAAGACGGTCGGCGTCCATGGATCCTGCATGTTGCTGTCTTCGAGCAAATCTCGCCAGAGACGGAAGGCCGCATCGGGGCGATCCACCTGAAGCATGTAGAGCCCCAGATAATACCGCGCACGCGGCTCATCGGGGTCCCGTGCGAGGGCTGCGCGCAGGGCCTTTTCCGCGTCGGATGAGACATATCCCCGTGCCGCAGACACCATGAGATCGGCCAGAGTGGAGAAGTCTTGCGCCGTGGCGGCCTCCCCTTTGATTTGCAAAAGTTGCAGTTGCGCGACATGGGCGGCCTGAAAATTCCCGATCCCGGCTTCGTGACGCGCCAGAAGCGCCATACCCTGCGCGTCACCGGGACGCGCGGCGACTGCGGCGCGCAACTGTTCGACCAATTCCGTGTAGGAGGGGTCCACCTCCACCTCCGGTGCCGGAGACAGACGCGCTTCCACATCGGCCTGGCTCAGACGGTTGGCACGGGCGTAATCGGAGGCGGCAATGCGTTCGGCCAGTGGCAGGTCATCCAACCCCGGTGCGCCCAGTTCGCGGTACATCCAGAGGCTGCCGGCAACGAGACTTGCCACAAGCGCCCCGAGCAACAGAAGGGACGGAGTGGTGCGGGCCTCTTTTCCTGCGGTAGCGGCGCGAAGTTTGGCATCAGCGGCCAGAATGCGGCGGGACACTTCGGTGCGCAAACGCTCCGCATCCTCTTCAGAAATCACGCCTCGGGCGAGATCCTTTTCCACATCCTTCAGCTGATCGCGATAGACTTGCAGGTCGTAGGCCGCCGCCGGGGCTTCGACGCTGTTGCGCCGCAAAACGGCACGGGCCAGAACGGCGGCACACAGTGCCGTCAAAGCCATTGTGATGATCCAAAACCCCATGCGCGCGGCCTTTCCCTTCGGGTTGTATTTAGTCTCTGGGCGGCGCCTGCAAAAGAGGTAAAGCGCGCAATTCCATCACATCCGTGATAAAGCCGCCCACATGGCTGTCATGTCGCATATTGAGCGTTGAATGCCGCCCGCGAGGGACTTTAAATTCGGCTTGTATCGCATACAGGCGCAGACAGCGTACACATGTGCCGCCGGGACCTGGAAAAATCGATGAAACGTTATTCTGCCTTTGCCGTCGCCAAGGAAGCCTTGAAAAATCACCTCGGGTGGGAACGGGCGTGGAAATCCCCGGAACCGCGTCAGCGCTATGATGCGATCATCATCGGTGCGGGCGGTCATGGGCTGGCCACGGCCTATTTTCTGGGCAAGAACCACGGGATCACCAATGTTGCGATCCTGGAAAAAGGGTGGCTTGGGGGCGGCAACACAGGCCGGAACACGACGATCATCCGGTCGAATTACCTTCAGGATGCCTCTGCCGCGCTTTATGAAAAATCCCGCTCGCTCTACGAGACGCTGAGTCAGGATCTGAATTACAACATCATGTTCTCACCGCGCGGGGTGATCATGCTGGCGCAGACGGAACATGAGGTGCGCGGTTATCAGCGCACGGCGCATGCCAATGCGTTGCAGGGGGTGAAGACGGAATTCATTTCGCCCCAGCGAGTGAAAGAGATTGTGCCGATCATCAACCTTGAAGGGCCGCGTTATCCGGTTCTGGGCGGGTTGTGGCAGGCGCGGGGTGGCACAGCCCGCCATGATGCCGTGGCGTGGGGTTTTGCCCGGGCCTGTTCCGAGATGGGCATGGATGTGATCCAGAAATGCGAGGTCACGGGTATCAAGACGGAAGGTGGCAAGGTCACTGGCGTGTCTACCACCAAGGGCGACATTGAGACCAAGAAACTGGGGATCGTTGTTGCGGGGCATTCAGGCCATGTGGCCAATATGGCGGGCTTCCGGTTGCCAATTGAATCCGTGGCGTTGCAGGCGCTTGTTTCAGAGCCCATCAAACCCTGCATGGATTGCGTCGTCATGGCCAACACTGTGCATGGCTATATGAGCCAATCCGACAAAGGCGAGATGGTCATCGGCGGCGGGGCGGATGGCTATAACAACTACACGCAACGCGGGTCGTTCCACCATATCGAGGAAACCGTGCGCGCGCTGTGCGAAACCTTCCCGATGGTCACGCGCCTGAAGATGCTGCGCCAATGGGGTGGGATCGTGGATATGACGGGGGATCGCTCTCCGATCCTGTCGAAAACGCCGGTTGAGAACGTGTTCATCAATTGCGGCTGGGGCACTGGTGGCTTCAAAGCGACGCCCGGTTCCGGCTGGGGCTTTGCTGAGCTAATGGCCACGGGATATTCCCCGCTCTGCGATGAGTTTTCGCTCGACCGGTTCAAGGAAGGCCGTTTCATCGACGAAAGCGTGGCTGCCGGTGTGGCACACTGATCATGTCCCAAAACGCCCTCTTGCATTTTCTGGCTAAAAATATCCTGGGGAGTCGCTATTGTCGTTCCATCGGTCCGAGAGACAATGGCGACGGGCAGCGCCCCCTTGGTGTCATGCGCTCAAAACCGCTGACAGCCGAATTTGGCCGAAGAGGACCCGCCCAAATCGCGGGGAATGGCCCAAAATACCCGGGGATTTCCGCTCAGTCTTCTCAGATGCGCACGGGGCTTCCATCCTTTTGCACACATGCAAAGGAGGGAATTCCATGTCTGACTATGAACAATCCCGCTATCCTCGC